>JBDHQK010000159.1:0-5215 GCA_039807025.1 Lacunisphaera sp. | reverse complement strand
CTTCCACGATGGCCCGGAAGGTGTCGGATTGCTGTTTGTTGTCCACCCCCTCGAGTTCGATGGCGGTGGGAGTAGTGCCGGGGACGGGCCTCCAGTGACCGGAAAAAATCAAGTCGTCCCCCACGGTCCAGCGGAAAGTATCGCCGGAAAATCTCCAGATCGTCGTCTTGGTCGTCTCTTGGTTGTTTATCTTGTAGACGAGCCAGCCTCCCTCGAGGTTGAGCCCGGCAGCAATCGGGGTAGCGAGTGCAGCAGCATCCGCTCGACGCACGGGCATCGTTTGCGTCGGGACCTCCCGGCTCGCGTTCTGACGCGCCAACAAGTGTTCGGTGCTGCCGTCTGTCACGTAGGGAGCGTCGAAATGAGTGGGGCGGGTGCTGTTGATGGCAACTCTCAGGTGCAGTTGCGCGCCCTTGAATTCGAGGATACCCGCCATCTTCCCACCCCACTCATCAACTAGGTCGATCTGCATGGGAGTCGAGTTGGCGTTGAGGACATAGTGTCCGGGATGCTTTTCGCTGCCGAAAGCCTGGACGTAGCTGGTTCCTGCAAACGTGAATGCATGCGGGTTTTCGTCGAGCGCGTCGCTCCCGTCGGACCAGACGCTCTTCCAGGTGCCCTGCAGGCGGGCCTGCATCTCCGCCGTCTTATCCGGGGCGGACGCCGCTTTCGTTTCGGCGCGCACAGCCACGACGATGGTCTGCGCCGCTTCCTTGCCGGGGGCGACGTTGGAGAACAAAATGTCGGGGCGGTGCATGCTGCCGGCTTGACCCATGCACCACCGGAGTTCGCCGCCATCCAGCGCCACGACGCCGAGCTGGGTCTTGTTGGCGTTTTCCCCCGTCCGGATCTGAAAATCGATGAACATCCTATCGCTATTGGGCGAGAGGTGATACTGGCCCGACTCCAGTGTCTCCTCGCCGCGCTTGATGAAATACTCCGTGTCGGTGAAGAGCACGGCGATGGCTTGGTCGCCTTGCGGAGATTTCTCACCGCCGATCTCGGTGACGATCCACGCGCCTTGGATGGAGTCGTGGAGCGAGGGCTTGGTTTTCGCCCAGGCGGGCTTGAAGCCGGTCTGGGCGGAGAGAAAGCAAGCGGGAAGGAACAGCAGCCAGAGAAGCAGGGCGTGGAATGACCTCATGGAAACCACCTACCGGCCGTGCGAGGTGATGACAAGCAGCAAAGGCAGGCGGGGCGGCCATCAGGGCCATGGGTCCTGGAGGCCAGCAACGCTTACCGTTTCAACTTCTCCCGCAGATACGGCGCGGTCGGGCTTTCCTTCACCTTGAGCAGGCCAGCGAGGGGGCCTTGATACATGATTTTGCCGCCGGTCGGGCCGCCGCCGGGCCCGAGCTCGACGATCCAGTCGGCCTCGGCGAGCAGGTCGAGGTGGTGCTCGATGACGACGACCGTGTGCCCTTGGTCGACGAGGTCGTGCAGCACCTTGATGAGCTTCTCGCAGTCGCTCAGGTGCAGGCCGATCGTCGGCTCCTCCAGCAGGTAGAGGTTCCTCACCGCGAGGCCGCGCGAGCGCTCCTGGTAGGTCTGCAGGCCCTTGGCGAGCTCGGTGACGAGCTTGAGGCGCTGCGCCTCGCCGCCGGAGAGGGTCGGGCTGCTCTGGCCGAGCGTGAGATAGCCGAGGCCGCAATCGACCATCAGCCGGCAGACCTGCGAGAGCTGCGAGTGGAAATCGAAGAACACCGCGGCCTCCTCGAACGTGAGCTGGAGCACCTGCCCGATGGTCTTGTCCTTCCAAGTGATGTCGGCCAGCTCCGGGCCGTAGCGCGAGCCGCCGCAGGCGTCGCAGGGCAGGTAGGAGTCGGGCATGAAGGCCATCTCGAGCTTGATGCGGCCGGCGCCCGCGCAGGTCTCGCAGCGGCCGCCCGCGGTGTTGAACGAGAAGCGGCTCGCGGTGTAGCCGCGCATCTTGGCCTCGGGCAGCGAGGCGAAGAACTGCCGGATCAGGTCGAAGATGCCGAGGTAGGTCGCCGGCGTGGAGCGCGGCGTCTTGCCGATCGGGGCCTGGTCGACCTCGACGACGGTGCGGAAGCCGTTCGCCGAGCGCAGCTCGGCGAACGGCAGTTGAGAGTTGAGGGTTGAGAGTTGAGAGACGTCCGGCTCGAATTTCGCGAGGCGGACGAAGTCCTTGCCGGTGAGTTTCGCCTTCTTGGCCTTGATCGCGGCGGAAACGGCCGGATGGAGGATGTCGCGGAAAAGGGTCGATTTGCCGGCGCCGCTGGGGCCGCAAACCATCGTGAGCCGACCGAGCGGCAGGCGCAGGGTCTGGTCGCGCAGGTTGCGGTAATTGACGCCGGCGAGCTCGAGCCAGCCGTGATCTTGTAGGGGCGTGGCTTGACCACGCCCAGGGCGGGCGCGCACAAGGCGCGCCCCTACAGGAGACAAGCTGCGGTAGCTGCCGCGGACCGGATGCGGGATGCCCTTGGCGAGGAAGAGGCCGGTGAGGGAGGCGGCGTTGCGCTTGATGTCGGCCGGGGCCTCGTTGGCCAGCACGGCGCCGCCGTGGACGCCGGCGCCGGGACCGAGGTCGATGATGCGGTCGGCGCGCTCCATCACGACGTCGTCGTGCTCGACGACGAGCACCGTGTTGCCCTTGTCGCGCAGGCCGGAGAGCGTCTCGATCAGGCGGTCGTTGTCGCGGGCATGAAGGCCGATGGACGGTTCGTCGAGGACGTAGAGGACGCCGGAGAGATTCGAGCCGAGCTGGGCGGCCAGGCGGATGCGCTGGGCCTCGCCGCCGGACAGGGTCTCGGTGGGGCGGTCCATCTGCAGGTAATCGAGGCCGACCTGGCCGAGGAAGCGCAGGCGCTCCTCGATCTGCGGGATGACGTCCTGCGTGATGAGCTGCCCACGGGCATCGAGTTGCAGGTGGCGCAGCGCCTTCAGCAGCTCGGCCGGCGGCAGGCGGGTCAGCTCGGGCAGGGAGATGGAGGCAGCGGACGCATGTAGGGGCGTGGCTTGACCACGCCCGGATTGGGCGCGCGCAAGGCGCGCCCCTACAGGGATGGATCCGCCTTTCAGCGGCAGTCTGACTGCCCGCGCGATGCGGTTGAGGCGCTCGCCGTGGCAAGTGGGGCAGGCCGTGGATTTTTGATTTTCGACTTCCGATTTCAGGTTGGATTTCAGGTCGGCCAGTTCAATCGGAAGCTCCTCGACGTCATCGTCCTTCTCTTCCAGCATCCAATCGTAGATGCGGCCGTGGCCCCGGCAGGTCGGGCACCAGCCCTTGGGCGAGTTGAACGAGAAATGCTTCGGGTCGAGCTCCGGGAAGGACTCGCCGCTCTCGATGTCGGTGCGGGTGGTGGAGAACCAGGACAGGATTTCGCCGGCCGGCGTGAGCAGGAAGCACGCGCCCTTGCCGACCTTGAGGGCGAGGGCGAGACCCGAGCTGACGGTTTCCCGACTCGAACCGCCCCCCTTCGCCGAGGCTCCGGAGGGTGAAGTGTCCTTGGCCTGAAGATTGGCCACCACCACTTCAATGTCGTGTTCCTTGTAGCGGTCGAGTTTCTGGAAGGTGTCGACGCGCAGCAGCCGGCCGTCGGCGCGCATGAGTTCGTAGCCCTGTTTGCCGATCCACTTGGCGATGGGTTCGTGGTGGCCCTTGCGGCCGCGAATGACCGGGGCGCAGAGATAGAGGTGTTTCGCCTTTTTCGCTTTCGGCGTGGCGAGAATCTTGTCGAGCAACTGGCGCAGCTGGCTGGGCGAGAGTGGCGTGACGGCGCGGCCGGTCTCGGGGTGGTGCTGCACGCCGAGGCGGGCGTAGAGCAGGCGGAGGTATTGGGCGACCTCGGTGATGGTGGCGACAGTGGACTTGCGCGAACCGCGCGTGACGCGCTGCTCGATGGCGACGGTCGGCGGAATGCCGCTGAGCCGGTCGATGTCGGGGCGCGGGAGCTGCTCGACGAACTGCCGGGCATAAGGCGACATGGACTCCATGAAGCGCCGCTGGCCTTCGGCAAAGATGATGTCGAAGGCGAGGGTGGACTTGCCCGAGCCGGAGACGCCGGTGACGACCGAGAGCTGCCGGTGCGGGATGGAGACCGAGATGTTCTTCAGGTTGTTCTCCCTGGCGCCGAGGACGGTCAGCTCGCCGGGGTTCATTGGCAGCGCAGCTTGATAGGGTGCGGCATCCTCGGCTGCGGCTAGCGCCACAGTGTCATCTATTATATGACACTGCTCCAGGGCGGCGCGCAGAAAGGGAGACGTAGCAGTGTCGGAGCGAGCGAGTTCGTCCGGCGGACCTTCGGCGATGATGCGGCCGCCTTGCGCACCGGCATCGGGACCGACCTCGAGGATCCAGTCGGCAGACTTCAGCACGTCGAGGTTGTGCTCGATGACGACGACGCTGTGGCCGCGATCCACGATGCGCTGCAGCACGGCCAGCAGGCGCTTCACGTCGTGGCGGTGCAGGCCGGTGGTGGGCTCGTCCAGCAGGAGCAAAGCTCCTGCTGGAGGCGTAAGGGATGAGGCGCGAGGTGTAAGCGCGGAATCGTCAGTGAAGTCGCTGAGGTAGCGGACGAGTTTGAGGCGCTGCGACTCGCCGCCCGAAAGAGTGTTGAGCGGCTGGCCGAGCGGGAGGTAGCCGAGGCCGACCTCGTCGAGCGCGGCGAGCCGGCGGTGGATTTCCGGGTGCTTCGCGAAAATCGCGAGCGAGTCGCCCACGTTGGTGGCGAGGATGTCGGCGACCGAGTGGCCGTTCCATGGGATGGCGAGCACCTCGGGCTTGAAGCGCTTGCCCTCGCAGATCGGACAGGGCACGAAAACGTCGGAGAGGAATTGCATCTCGACGCGCTCGCTGCCGAGGCCCTGGCAGTTGTCGCAGCGGCCGTCGCCGCTGTTGAAGGAGAAACTGGAGGCGTTGAAGCCGGCCTCCTGCGCCGCCGGCACGGCGGCGTAAAGCTCGCGGATGAGTTCCCAGGCTTCGCAGTAGAGGGCGGGGTTGGAGCGGGGCGTGCGGCTGAGCGGCGACTGGTCCACCAGCACCACCTCGGAGAAGGTCAGGTCAGACGTTATTGCCTCAATCTGGGCGGGGTCCTCGGTCATCAGGCTGCGCTGGGTGAGCAGGCCTTGGCAGATGACGTTGTCGAGAAGCGTGGATTTGCCTGAACCAGAAACGCCCGAGAGACACACCAGGCGCTGCAGGGGCAGGCGGAAGGACAGGTTGCGGAGGTTGTGCTTGGAGGCGTTGGTGAAG
>JBDHQK010000016.1:0-30262 GCA_039807025.1 Lacunisphaera sp. | reverse complement strand
CAGCCGGGGGTCCGGGGGCGGCTGGAAGGCCACGCGGTAGCCGGTGCGCCAGTCGAGGGTCTTCCACTCGAACTGCCGGATGGAGTCGGTGCGGTTCAGCGCCGCCGCGAGGCCGAAGCAGACCAAGGGCGCCCACCAGATCTGGCGGAAGGTCTTGCGGGCGTGGCTGAACATGACGGCGCATCATGGCCGCCGCCGCCGGGGCGAGCCAAGCGATTTCTGGGGCGGGGCGGGGGGGCGAATTGTGGGAGCGAGCTTGCTCGCGACTGATCGAGCCCTGAGTCGCGAGCAAGCTCGCTCCCACAGTTTCAATCAGGGTCGCCGCCAGGAGCCGCGCGAGAGGCCGCCGAACTTGCGCGGGGCCGGCTGGGCGCCGGGGCTCTGGCCATGGGGCTGACTCCCGCCCTGGCCGTGGGCCGGGCGCGGAGCCTGGCCCGAGCCTTGCGGGCGGGGTGGCTGCGGTGCGTTGCCGTGCGGTTGGCGGGGCTGGCCGCCGCCGTGGCCGCCACCACCGCGGCGATGGTGGCCGTGCTGGATGGCGCGGGGATCGACATAGCGCGGGTCGCGGGAGGGACCGATGGTCGGCGGCGAATGATAGTCGAAGCCCTCGAGCTTCAGCTGCGGCACCTGCTGGCCGATGAAGCGCTCGATGGCGCGGATGTCGCCGGCCTGGTCGGGCGTGGTCAGCGTGAAGGCGTCGCCCACGGCGGCGGCGCGGCCGGTGCGGCCGATGCGGTGCACGTAATCCTCGGGGTTGGCCGGGATGTCGTAATTGATGACGTGGGACACGCCGGCGACATCGATGCCGCGGGCGGCGATGTCGGTGGCGACCATCACCTCGTATTTGCCGGACTTGAAGCCCTCGAGCGCCTCGACGCGCTGCGACTGCGAGCGGTTGGCGTGGAGGACGGCGACGGAGTGGTTGGCGGCCTTGAGCTTGCGGGCGATCTTGTCGGCGCCGTGCTTGGTGCGGGAGAACACGATGCAGCTGTGGAAGTCGGTCTTTTCGAGGAGGGCGACGAGCAGGTCGAACTTCTTGAGCTGCGAGACCGGGTAGAAGGCGTGGGTGACGGACTGGTTGACGGTGCGGGCGACGCCGATCTCGACGCGCGCCGGGTTGCGCAGGGCGTAGCGGGCGACCTCCTCGATCTCGGGCGGGACGGTGGCGGAGAAGAACAGGGTCTGCCGCTCGCGCGGGCACATCCCGATGATTTTCTTCACATCCTTGACGAAGCCCATGTCGAGCATCCGGTCCACCTCGTCGAGGATGAGGATCTTGAGGTGGGCGAGGGTGAGGGTGCGTTCGTTGAGGAAGTCCATCAGGCGGCCGGGCGTGGCGATGACGACATCGGTGCCGGCCTGGATTTCGCTGCGCTGGCGGCCGTAGCCGACGCCGCCGTGGACGACGGTGGCGCGGAGGTCGGTGAAGCGGCCGAAGTCGCGGAAGGCGGTCTCGACCTGGGCGGCGAGCTCGCGGGTGGGCTCAAGGATGAGGACGCGCGGGCCGCGGGCCTCGTGCTTCCCGAGGCGGGCGAGGGTGGGGAGGGCGAAGGCGGCGGTCTTGCCGGTGCCGGTCTGGGCCGAGCCGATGAGGTCGCCGCCGCCGAGCACGACCGGGATGGCGCGCAGCTGGATGGGCGTCGGGTCGGTGTAGCCCATGGCCTTGACACCGTTGAGGAGGGCGGGCGGCAGCCCGAGCTTGGAAAATGGCATAGCGGGTCATTACCCCGGCAAACGGGGGGCAAAGCGAGGCAAATTTGTGCTCTGCTTTCTCGCCCGACGCCCCATTGTGCGCGCATGGAAAAACGCCCGTTCAACGAGCTCGGCCTCTCGCCCGAGATTCTCAAGGCCGTCGACAAGATGGGGTTCGAGGAAGCCTCGCCCATCCAGACCGCCGTCATCCCGCACGGGCTGGCCGGCAAGGATGTCGTCGGCCAGTCCGCGACCGGCTCGGGCAAGACGGCGGCCTTCGCCATCCCGGCCATCGATAAGGTGGACGTGAAGCTGCGCGCGGTGCAGGTGCTCGTGCTCTGCCCGACGCGCGAGCTCGCGGTGCAGGTGGCGGAGGAGTTTGGGAAGCTGGCCTTTTTCAAGAAAGGGCTGATGGAGGTGCCGATCTACGGCGGCCAGAGCTACGAGCGGCAGTTCCGCGCGCTGCACGCCGGCGCGCAGGTCGTCATCGGCACGCCGGGCCGCGTCATGGACCACATGGCGCGCGGCACGCTGAAGCTCGACGCGCTGAAGGTCGTCGTGCTCGACGAGGCGGACCGGATGCTCGACATGGGTTTCCGCGACGACATCGAGCACATCCTCAAGGCCGTGCCCGAGCAGCGGCAGTGCCTGTTCTTCTCGGCGACGATGCCGCGCCAGATCCAGGACCTGATCAAGCGCTACACGCGCGACCCGGCCTGGGTGCGGATCGAGGCCCACGCGCAGAACGCCCCGCAGGTGGAGCAGATCTATTTCGAGGTGGACCGCCGTTCGAAGATCGAGCTGCTCACCCGGCTCGTGGACTATCACGATTTCCGCTACGGCATCATCTTTTGCAGCACCAAGATCATGGTGGACGAGCTCGACGAGCACCTGCACGCGCGCGGCTACTCGACGGACCGGCTGCACGGCGACATCACGCAGGCGCAGCGCACGCGGGTGATGGACAAGTTCCGCCGCCGCGGCTTCGAGTTCCTCGTCGCCACCGACGTGGCGGCGCGCGGGCTGGACGTGGACGACCTTGAGGTGGTGTTCAACTTCGACCTGCCCAACGACGCCGAGGACTACACGCACCGCGTCGGCCGCACCGGCCGCGCCGGCCGGAAGGGCATGGCCTTCACCTTCGTGGCGGGCCGCGAGCTCTACAAGCTGCAGAACATGATCCACTATGGGCGGCTGAAAATCCGCCGGGAGAACATCCCCTCGATGGACGAGGTCGAGGAGGCGCGCGGCAACGTGTTCTTCGAGCGGCTCCGCGCCACGCTCGAGGAAAGGAAGTTCAAGTCGCACGATGAGATGATCGGCCGCCTGCTGGAGCAGGGGCACACCAGCACCGACATCGCTTCCGCGCTGATCCACCTGTTGCAGGGGCAGGAAGCCGAGGCGGCCAAGCCGGCGAAGGCGGTCTCGGCGAAGACCAAGGCCGAGCGCATCGCGGCGAACGAGGCCCCGCCGGCGGCATCCCGGCCCGCGGCCAAATACGAGCAGCCCGTTTTCGAGAAGCCTTCCGGCGATAGGTTCGCCGCGCAGAAGCGCAGCTTCGATCGCAAGCCCCGCACGGGCCGCGAGCCTGGCTTTAGCACCGTCACCTTCAATGTCGGCCGCGCGCAGCTCATCACCCCGGCGGACCTCGTCGGCAAGATCGCCGGCGTCACACGCCTGCCGGCCAGTGTCGTCGGCGCGATTGACATCCACGAGGAGCACACGCTGGTGGACGTGGCGGCCGAGCACGCGGCATTGGTGGTGGCGAAGCTCGCGGGCATCCGCATCAAGAACCAGTCGTTGAAACCCGCGCTCGTGCCGCCGACCGCCGGCTAGGCCGGAGCGGCGCATCGGACGGCGGCACAAGGCCGTCGGGGCGCGTGACTTGACAGGGTGGAGGCCGGGGCCTATCTCCAAGGCCCGTTGCCCATGGAAGCCGCCCTTGATCAGCCGGTGCTCGTGCTGAACCGCCTTTGGCAGGCGGTGAACGTGATTGGGGCGCGCCGGGCCTTCGCGCTGCTGGCGCGGGAGCACGCGCAGGTCGTCCACCAGACCGAGGAGGCGTTCCGCACCTACTCGCTGCTGGATTGGATCGATTTCTCGACCTGCAACCCGCCGCTCGATGCGCTGGAGACGGTGCGGACCATCAACCGCAACATCCGCCTGCCGCGGGTGATCCTGCTGACCTTCTTCGACAAGCTGCCGTGCAAGGAGCTGAAGCTCACGCGCAACAACGTCTTCGAGCGCGACGGCGAGAAATGCCAGTATTGCGGCCACATCTTCGCGCGGGAGCTGCTCAACCTCGACCACGTGATCCCGCGGCATTACGGCGGCAAGACCACGTGGGACAACATCGTGTGCTCGTGCATTAAGTGCAACTCGCGCAAGGCGAACCGCCTGCCGCACGAGGCGCACATGCGGCTCATCCGCAAGCCGGTGCGGCCGAAATGGCGGCCGGTCATCTCCCTCGTGCTCGGCCAGCACAATCACGAGAAGTGGAAGGATTTCCTCGATGTCGCCTACTGGAACGTCGAGCTGGAGGAGTGACGGAGATTTTTTGATTCCTGATTTTCGATTGGGCCGCGCTCGGTGCGGCCTTTTTTGTTGCCGGAAAAATCAGCCGGAGGCCAGCGGCAGCGTGAGGCGCATGGTGGTGCCGTGCGGGCCCGTGCGGAGGATGGCGAGCGCGCCGCGGTGGTCTTTCATGATCCGGGCCGCGATGGCGAGGCCGAGGCCGGTGCCGTCGCCCCGCCCGGAGAGGAATGACTCGAAGATCCTTGCCTGGATCGGCTCGGGGATGCCGGTGCCCGTGTCCGCCAGATCCACGTGCACGACGTGTCCGGGCCCCTTTGCCTCCCCGGCGCAGGTGACGGCGAGCCGGCCGCCCTGGGGCATCGCGTGGAGCGAATTGAGCGCGAGGTTGAGGATGACCTGCTGCAACTGGCCCTTGTTGGCCACCACCCGCAGCCCGGGGGCCGGCGCGGGATAGTGCAGCTCGACATTGGCCTGGGCCAGCTTGGCCCGCAGGAGGACAAACGTGTCGTCGAGGATCTCGGCCAGAGTCCAGGGCGAGTGGAGCGCGGCGGGAGCCCGGCCAAGGGTAAGCACGCGGGAGGCGAGGCCTTCGAGCTGGTCGATCTTCTCCGTGATGACCTGCAGGTCGTGCCGGCGCGGGTCCTCCGGCGCGAAGTCGGCGCCAAGTGTGCCGTGGAGGAGCTTGATCACGAGGAGAGGGTTGCGGATCTCGTGGGCGATCTCGGCGGAGAGCAGGCCGAGGGTGGTGAGTGTCTCGCTCTTGCGGAGCACCTCCTCGGAGCGGAACACGCGGGCGTAGAGCCGGGCGTTTTGCAGCGCACCGGCCGCGAAGCTGGCAAGCGCGGTGATGAGGCGCTTCTCGTCGTCGCTGAAGCGGTGGGCCCGGTCATGAAAGACGGACAGCACGCCGGCAGGGGCGCCGTCGATCACCAGGGGCACGGCGAGGGCGGAGCAGAGCGCCAGGTCGCGCGGGAGATCAGCGGCCTCGTGGTAACCGGGGCCATCGATGTGCTGGAATTCCGTGGCGCGGCCCGCGCGGATGGCGGTGGCGAGCAGCGACAGATCGGAGGGAACGGCTTGCGGCGGCAGGCCCGGGCCGGAGGCGACCCGCTCGGCACCCGCCGACCAAGCGTGCAGCCGCAGCGTGCGCGCGGTGGTGTCGTAATCGTGGAGCAGGCAGAGGCGGGCGTTGAAGAGGGCGCGGCCGCTTTGGGCGAGGGTGGACAGCAGTTCCTCGGGGGCGAGCTGGGTGACCAGGGCGTGGCCCAGCTCGACCAAGGTGGCGAGTTGCCGGGAGTGCGCGCGGAGCCGCTCATGCTGCCAGAGGCGGTGCAACACGGCGCCGGCTTCGGCGGCATAGCGTGCGAGCCGGGCGAGGTCCGCCGCCGTGAAGGCGCCGGGCCGGTCGGCGTCGAGGTTGACGACCCCGAGGGTGTGGCCGTCCGCGAGGAGCGGGGCGGCCATCTCGCAGCGCACGCCGGGCCGGGCGGCAATGTAGCGCGGCTCGTGCGCAACCTCGGGCACAAGCAGGGGCTCGCCGTGCAAGGCCACCCAGCCGGTGACGCCCTGGCCGGGCTTCAGCGGGAATGTGCCCACGTCCGGCTGCAGTCCCTGTTGCGCGCAGATCTCAAGGCCGCCGGTCTCCGGGCTGAGCAGCGCGAGGGAGCCGCTGTCGGCGCCGAAGGCTGCCATGACCGCCGCGAGGATGTGCTGTTGCGCCGACGCCGAGTCCGGCGCGCGGGAAGCGAGCGAGGCAATCCCATGCAGGACGGCCAAGTCTTTCGCGTCGGGAATCATCCGTCCAGCTGAACAGGATTGCGCCGGATTGGGGAGCGAAAACATGCTTGGCGGTGGAGCGTCGGACGCAGCGCATGCCGCCGACAGGCGTTCGGAAAACCCGGCCGGAGTGTTTGGGCCGGAGCTCCACTCACCGCCATCAAACCGGAGCGGGCGCTGTCGCCTCCGGCGTGATGATGGCGTGCAGCGCCTCGCGCAGCGCGGGCAGCCGCGCAGGATCCACCGGGCCGGCCTCGGGGTTGTCGGGCTCGATGTAGAAGGTGTCGATGGCGACGCTGCGCTCGGTGTTGATGCGGGCGAAGGTGGTGTCGAAGCCGTGGTCGGAGATGGCCTTCACGAGGCGGTGGAGCAGGCCGATCTGGTCGTGCGCCTGGACCTCGACGATGATGCGGTTGAGCGCGGGCTCGTGATAGACCTCGACGGTCGGGGGAAAGGCGGCGGGCTGCGGGGAGGCGGCGGCCGTGTAGCGCGTGGCCTCGGCGAACCTCTTCGCCTGCGCGGCGATGTCGGGCAGGAGGTCCTTGTTATTGACCAGCGCCTCCTCGACGGTGCGGGCGAAGGTGTCCATGGCCGGCCGGTTCTGCACGACGCCGCGGCCGGGCTCGACGACGTGAAAGGTGTCGATGGCGATGTGGTCGGAGCGGGTCGTGATGCGGGCGGAGAGGATGCTCAGGCCGGCGACGCTGAAGGCGCCGGCGAGCTTATAGAAGAGCCCGGCGCGATCCCAGGTGACGACGTGCACCGTGGTGTAGCTGCGGTTGATGTCATCCTGCCATTCGATGATGGGGCGCAGCGCGCCGAGCGAGTCGGCGGTGGAGATGGAGTGGAGCAGGCGGTTGACCATCTGGATGTGCAGCGTGATCTCGGGGGCGTCGGTCTGGATGAAATAGCGCTCGGGCAGGAGGCTGAAATGCGCGGTGATCTCATCCGGGCTGATGCCGGGGATGGTCCGGGCGATGAGCGCCTGGCGGGTCTGCTCGATGCGTTCATGGAGGCGGGTGTCCACCTTGTCGCCCAGGGTCAGGCGTTCGAGCGTGGTGTCGAACAGGCGCCGGTGGAGCGAGTTCTTGTAGCCGTTCCACAGCCCGGCGGCGGTGCCGCGGGCGTCGCAGTAGGTGTGGACGTAGAGATAGCGGAGCCGGTCGGCGTCACCGACCAACTCGGCGAAGGTGGCGGAGGTCTGGGGGTCGTCCAAGTCGTGCTTCTGCCAGAAGCGGGTCATCGTCAGGTGATGCCTGATGATGAAATTGACGGTGTCGCGGCTGCCGGCATCGATCCCGAGGCGGTCGAGGACGGGGCCGGCGATGGCCACGCCGGATTCCGCATGGCCCTGGATGCCCTCGCCCTTGCCGATGTCGTGCAGCAGCAGGATGAGATAGAGGAGGGCGGGGTTGGCGGTCTTGCGGAGCTCGGCGCGGTAGCTTTCGGCGCCGGGGTCGGCGGAGGTGAAGATGGTGTCGAGCTCGCGGATGGCGCTCAGGGTGTGGATGTCCGCCGTGTAACGGTGGTAATATTCATGCTGCACCAAGCAGTCGAGCGGGGCGAACTCGGGCACGAATCGGCTGAGCACGCCGAGCTCGTGCATCAGGGCCAGCGGCGGATGCACCTGGCCGGACTCCTCGAGCAGCGTGAGAAAGCTGAGATTGGCGTCGCGCGAGGTGACGACCTTCTTGGTGATGAGCCGGAGGGAGCCGCGGATGAGAGCGGCCAGGTCCACGTCGGGCGTGCAGCCGAGCTGCTGGCAGTGGCGGAAGACGCGGATGAGGCGGACGGGGTCCTCCTTGAAGATGTTGGGATGTCCGGCGGCGAGCTCGCGACCGCGCAGGAGGAAGCCGTCGAGGCGCTTGGTGCGGTCGGCGCGGCGGGCGAGGAGGAGGTTCTTGAGCGAGCCGACGGGGCCGGAGTCGGCGGTGATGGTGAGGGCCAGCCGCTGCTCGATGATCTTCGAGGTGCGGTAGATGGCCTGCGCGTGGCCATAGTAATCCTGCATGAATGCCTCCACGCGGGCCAGGACGGCTTTCTGCGGATAGCCGAGGTGGGCGGCGAGCTTGGGCTGCGTCTCCAGGTTGAGCACCTCGGTGGGATGCTTGCTCATGTAATGGAGCTCGTGGCGCACGCGAAGCAGGAAGTGGTAGCCGTGCTGGAAGGCGCGGAGCTCGGCGGGCTGCAGGTATTTCTGCTCCGCGAGATCGTCCATCCGCGAGATGCCGAGGCGGACACGCGCCATCCAGAGGGCGTTCTGGTAATCGCGGAGGCCGCCGACGCCGTTTTTGATGTCGGGCTCCTGCATGAAGACGGTGCCGCCGTGCTGGGCGCGGCGGCTGGCCTGGTCGCCGAGGCGCGCGGCGATGTAACCCTTGGGGTCGTCGCTGAGGTAGTGCTTGCGGTAGGCCTCCGCGAAGTTCTCGTAGAGCGCCTCGGTGCCGGCGATGAGGCGCGACTCGAGCAGCGCGGTCTTGGTCTTGATGTCGCGCGCGGCCTCGGCGAACACCTCGTTGAGCGTGCGGGTGGAGTGGCCGATCTTGAGCTTCAGGTCCCAGAGGGGGTAGAGGATGGCGTTGGAGAGGTGCTCCTGGAATTTGCCGGGATCCTTCGCGTTGGACGGATAGAGGAACATCACGTCCACGTCGCTCAGCGGGCTGAGCTCGCTCCGGCCATAGCCGCCGAGGGCGATCAGGCAGACCGGGGAGGGCGGCTCGCCGTGGGCCTGGCGCCAGCTGGCGAGCGCGGCGGCGAAGAGCGGCTGCAGCAGGCGGTCCATGCGGCCGGCGAGGGCCTGGGCGATCTTGTGGCCGGGCTCGCCCGCGCGATGGCGCTGGTGGATGCGCTCGCTCTCGGCGGCGAGGTAGGCCTTGCAGGCGGCCAGACGCTCGGCGGCGGAGCTTTCGCTGGTGAAGGCGGGGCGCAGGCGGGCGGAGGGTTGGGCGCAGCCGGACATGGGTGAGGCTGAGCTGAGCAGTGGCATACGCCGGGGAAAAGCTGGAAATGCGCCGCAGGAACCCGAAAAGCGCGAAACAAATAATCTGGTTGACGGGCAATTCCCGGGCCGAATACTCCGCCTCTCTCACGCGGGAGTAGCTCAGTTGGTAGAGCACCACCTTGCCAAGGTGGACGTCGAGAGTTCGAGTCTCTTCTCCCGCTCCATTTCGCGAAACCCCCTCATTTCGAGGGGGTTTCTGCTTTCATGGCCCGGAAACCGGGCAATTTTTGGCTTTCGCCCGCCGAGCTGCGCAGATTGGCTGCTTCCACGGATGAAGCGGACCGTGCAACTGATTGGGGTGGGCCTCCTGGTGGCGCTGATCGGCCTCCAGTTCGTGCCCGTGCCCCGGAATGCCGGTCCGGCCGAGGGGCCGTCCTCCTTGGTCGCGGTGCAACCGATTCCGGCCGGGGTGCAGGCCATCCTCCGGCGCGCCTGCTACGACTGCCATTCCAACCATACGAACTATCCCTGGTATGCGGCGGTGCAACCGGTCGGCTGGTGGCTCAATGGCCATGTGACCGAGGGGAAGGGCGAGCTCAACTTCTCGGAGTTCGCCACCTACAGCGCCAAGCGTGCCATCCGCAAGCTGCGGTCCACCGCCGACGAGGTGCGGGACCGGCACATGCCGCTGAAATCCTACCTGCTGGCGCACGGCGGGGCGAAATTGACCGACGCCGATGTCACTCTCCTCGCCACGTGGGCCGAGGACCTGGCCGACGAAATCGAGTCCCGCTGAGCCTTCACGGCGTCGTAACCGCTGCAGCCGCCCGCCCGTCTTTTACCCACCACCCATGAAATCATACTCCCGCCTGATCGCCACCCTCGCCCTCGTTGTCGCCGCTCCGTTTGTGCTCGCAGCCGATCCCGCCCCCGCCGCCCCGGCACCCAAGGAGAAGAAGATTGAGACCGAGCTCTCCCACCGGATGGACAAGATGGCAGGTGCCATGCGCAAGCTCCGCCGTCAGGCGGCCGACGCGACCAAGAACGAGGACTCGCTCGCCCAAGTCGCCATCCTCCGCGAATACGGCGAGGCGTCGCTCAAGCTCGAGCCTTACAAGGCGGGCGAGGTGCCCGCCGCCGACCGCGCCAAGCTGGTCGCGGGCTACCAGGAAAAGATGAAGGAATTCAACGCGGCCGTCGCCCAACTCGAGGCCGCCTTCAAGGCCGGGCAGAACGAGGCGGCCGCCAAGCTCGTGCAGGACCTCTCCGCCCTGCAGAAAGCCGGACACAAGGAATACAAGTCGAAGGCCATCGACTGACGTTGATCGAGCCGGCGCGGCATTCGTCGTCGGCCGGCAGATCCTCCCGGCAAGAAACCGCTGTCCCCCGGCGGTTTTTTTGTTATCCCCCATGCCGTGAAAGCCTCCGAATTTTTTGCCCTGCCGCCGTCGCTGGTCCGGTTCGCCAAGTTCTTCCCCGCCACGGCCACCCCGTGGGACTGGCTCAAGCAGATCGGCGCCGCCCTCGAGGGTCTGGAGCCCAATCCCGCCGGGCCGAAAATCCCGCCCGGGGTGCATATCGAGGGCGCAGTCTGGCTGCACCCCACGGTCAAGCTGCCGCCCTTCGCCGTCATCCAGGGCCCGGCTTGGATCGGGGCCGGCACGGAGATCCGCCCGGGCGCCTTCATTCGCGGCAATGTCGTCGCCGGCGAAAACTGCGTGCTGGGCAACTCCAGCGAGTTCAAGAACTGCCTGCTGCTCGACGGCGTGCAGGCCGCGCATTTCAACTACGTGGGCGACTCGCTGCTCGGCAACGGCGCGCACCTCGGCGCGGGCGTCATCTGTTCCAACCTTCGCCTCGACCAGGGCGAGGTCATGGTGCGGCTGCCCAACGCCACCCTCGGCACCGGCCTGAAGAAATTCGGCGCGGTGATTGGCGACCGCGCCGAGATCGGCTGCAACGCCGTGCTCAACCCCGGCTCGCTCATCGGCCCGCGCGCCCTCGTGATGCCCTGCACGGCCTTCGGCGGCTACGTGGCCGCCCACACCGTGGCCCGCACCCGCCAGGCCATCACGACGATCCCGCGGCGGGATTAAAATCTTTCTCGTTCTCTTGCTCTTTCTCGTTCTCTCTATTCGCCCCCGCTTTTGAGAGAAAGAGAACGAATCAGACCATGGCTCGCGTTTTAACCGGCATCACGCCCTCCGGCACCCTTCACATCGGCAACTACTTCGGCGCCATGCGCCCGGCCATCGAGCTGCAGGTCGGCGGCGACGCCTACTACTTCATCGCCGACTACCACTCGATGACGGCGCTGACCGACGCCAAGGAGCGCCGCGCCTACACCCGGGGCATCGCCCTCGACTGGCTGGCCTGCGGTCTCGACCCCGCCAAGGCCGTCTTCTGGCGCCAGAGCGACATCCCTGAGGTCTGCGAGCTCACCTGGCTGATCGGCTCGCTCACGCCCATGGGGCTGCTCGAGCGGGCCCACAGCTACAAGGACAAGACCGCGAAGGGTCTCGACGCCAACTTCGGCCTCTTCGCCTACCCGGTGCTGATGGCCGCCGACATCATCCTCTTCGACACGAACATCGTGCCCGTCGGCAAGGACCAGAAGCAGCACCTCGAGATGACGCGCGACATCGCGATCAAGTTCAACCTGACCTACGGCGAGACCTTCGTCGTGCCCGAGGAGCGCATCAGCGAGAGCGTCGCCGTCATCCCCGGCCTCGACGGCCAGAAAATGTCCAAGAGCTACGGCAACACGATCGAGATCTTCGGCGACGAGAAGGTTCTCCGGAAAAAGATCATGGGCATCGTCATGGACTCGCGCTCGCCCGCCGAGCCCAAGCCCGACGCCGACAAGAATCTCGCCATCCAGCTCCTTAAGCTATTCGCGTCGCAGGACGTCGCGGCCGACTTCGAGGGCCGACTCCGCGCCGGCGGCCTCGGCTACGGCGACCTCAAGAAGGCGCTGTTCGAGCACTATTGGAATTTCTTCGCCCCGTATCGCGCCCGGCGCGCCGAACTCGCGGCCGACCCAGGCTACGTTGAGAAAGTGCTCAAGGACGGCGCCGAGCGCGCCCGCGCCGTGGCGGCCAAGACGATGGCCCGCGCCCGCCAGGCCTGCGGCCTGCGGTGAACGATGAGCGATTACGGGATCGAGTTGCCTGAGGTTGCACCGCCCGCCCCCGGTAGAGCGCCAGTGCTGCTTAGCCCATCTTGGATATTCAGGATCGTAGGTTCGTGCGCGCGCTTTGGGAAAGTCGGCAGCTACGGCACCTTCTGGGGTAGCAGCCACAACTACCATTTTTTCGACAAGGTCCTGTTACCCCGGATAGAGGAGCGGGTTCGGGGCGGGCTGATCCCGCAAGGCTCCGCCTTCGTATATGTCGAATTGAAAGGGAAAGTTCTGCTCGCATTCAAAGTTCCACGGAAACTGAATGGGAAGTTCGTCTCCTTTTCATGGGCGCTGAACCGCACGCTTTCAGCTATCGAGCAAGGCTACCCAAGCGCGGTCCGCAGGAGAGAGCGGCTGGCCGACCAGACGCACTACCACACCCCTGCGGACATCCGGCGGCTCTGGGACATACAAGCCGGGCTCTGCTACTACTCCGGCGTCTCCTTGGGCGAGTCCTTCGAGGCGGCCGTTTTTTCCGTTGACCACATCTCCCCCTTATCCAGAGGAGGGCATGACGGGCCGATGAATCTGGCGCTTGTCGTGCCGAGCCTGAATACGAGAAAGGGCGATAGCACACACGCGCGATTTGTTCGCGTGTTGCGACTCAGGAAGAAGCACCTCGCCCGAATAGCGGAGGTCAACCTCCGCCGCAAGGCGGCCTTCATGGGTGTGGAGCGCACAAAGGCGACGCGGATGAAGCGGAAACGCCTCAAGACTTGACTTGGCTGGTCACGCATCGACAAGGCGTGGATTCCTCGCTTTGCTCAGAATGACAGCTGGCGGATATGCCCCACGATCACTCGGACATCGGCCGAATGCGCCAGCACGAGATCTATCCGGCCAATGGGCGAGGGCCGAAACCGGATTAACCGGCGCGCCCGGCGTGGCGCTCGTCGAGATCCCGGATCCGGTCGATGATGGCGGAGAGCTCGCGGCCGGTGGCGGTCAGCACGTATTCCACCCGCATCACCTTGCCGGGGAATTCCCGTCGGCTGATCAGGCCGTAGTCGAGCAGCTTGCGCAGCCGCTCGTTGAGCACCTTGGCGGAAATGCCGGGGATGAAGCGCTCGAGCTGGCCCGGACGGGTCACCTCGCGGCCGATGGCGGCGAGCACGGCGGCCGACCACTTGCAACCCACCACGTCCTCGAGGCGGCGGTAGGCGTTGCGGTCGGGCAGGCTGAGGTGGCGGGGCGGGCTTTTCTTCATGCCGCAGCCTAGCACCAGGCCGGCCGCCAATGCACGAGGGAACAATTCGGTGCCTGCCCACCGAATCGTGCGCCCTGTCGGGGCGGACCGGCTTGTGGCATCATGGCTCGGTCGCCCGGACATCCCGTCCGGGCCCGAAAAACCCGATCCATCCATGAAAACCAAAGCCATCTTCTACCATGCCGGTTGTCCGGTCTGTGTCGCCGCCGAGCGCAACGTCGCCGTCGCCCTTGATCCGGCGCGCTATGATCTGGAAATCGTCCATCTCGGCACGGCGAAAGCCCGCGTGCCCGAGGCCGAAAAGGCCGGCGTCAAATCCGTGCCGGCCCTCGTCCTGGGCGGAGCGGCCTACCACATCAACTTCGGCGCCGGCATCGAGGTGCTGCGGTAGGGCCCACTCAAACCGGGATTTCTTGTCGGGTGCCGCCCGTCGACACCCGTGCTGAAGCCGGTGGTCTCAGACGCATCCTTGCTTATTAAGCAAGGAATTGTGTAGGCCGCCTGCCGGAGGCATCGTCCTATCGACAAGGCCGGGAGTTTGGGCTTCGCTCCTGCCTGTCGCATGAACGAAGCCCACGCAGACATCGGTCGGAACCGCCAGCGCGAGATCTATGTCGCTGGCGTGGGCGGACACCGGCCGACGGTGCCGGTGGCGCAGCCGGAGTTGGAAGAAGCGGCGCAGGCGGCCATGTCGCCCGAGGCCTGGTCCTATGTGGCCGGTGGGGCGGGACGCGAAGCCACCATGGACGCCAACCGCGCGGCGTTCGAGAAGTGGCGGATCGTTCCGCGGGTGCTGCGCGACGTCGAGCACCGCGATCTTTCAATCGAACTGTTCGGCCAGAGGCTGCCGTCGCCGCTGCTGCTGTCGCCCATCGGCGTGCTCGAGATGGTGCATCGCGAGGCCGACCTCGCCGTGGCCAAGGCCGCGGCGGCGCTGGGCGTGCCGTATATCTTCTCCAATCAGGCGTCGGTGCCGATGGAGACCTGCGCGGCCGCCATGGGCGGCAGCCCGCGCTGGTTTCAGCTCTACTGGAGCCGCTCGAACGAACTGGTCGCGTCCTTCGTGAAGCGCGCCGAAGCCTGCGGTTGCTCGGCCATCGTGCTGACGCTCGACACGACGATGCTCGGCTGGCGTCCCCGCGACCTCGGCCTCGGCTCGCTGCCGTTCATGCAGGGGCAGGGCATCGCGCAGTATACGAGCGATCCGGTGTTCCGGCGGGAATTGAAGGAAGGGTGGAACCCGGCTTCCGGCGGGGTTGAAGAAAGCGCGGCGGGGACGCCGCGCTCCACCTCGGAAATCAAGCCACCTTTGAATCTCCAGACCATTGCCACGGCGCTGGAGCAGAAAGCCAACTTTCCCGGTGGGTTGCTGGCGAACCTGACCTCGGGTGATCCGCGCGCGGCGGTGCAGTGCTTCATGACGACCTATTCGCGTCCGTCGCTACAGTGGGACGACCTGAAGTTCCTGCGCTCGCACACGAAGCTGCCCGTGCTGCTCAAGGGCGTGCTGCACCCCGACGACGCGAAGAAAGCCGTCGAACTGGGCTTGGATGGTCTGATCGTTTCCAACCACGGCGGTCGGCAGATTGACGGCGAGATTGCTGCGCTCGACGCGCTGCCGGCGGTCGCGGAGGCGGTGAACGGGAAGATGCCGGTGCTCTTCGACAGCGGCGTGCGCGGCGGGGCGGATGTCTTCAAGGCCCTCGCGCTCGGCGCGACGGCAGTTTGTCTCGGTCGACCCTACGTTTATGGTCTCGCCGTTGCCGGCCAGCGCGGCGTGGAGGAGGTCATCGGCAACGTGCTCGCTGAGTTCGACCTCACGCTCGGGCTGGCGGGCGGCACGAGCGCGCGGGGTGTCACCCGCACTTCGCTTCAGATCACCGCGTAGCGCGGTTCGGGCAGGGCAGCGATGCGGTCCATGATGCGCTGGGCGGCGATCTCGTAGCGGGCCTTGCCGGCTGCGGGGTCATCGTAATCGGAGGCGGCAATCGGCGGGCCGAAGACGATGGACACCGGAGTGCCGAAATGGGGAACTTTCGCGCCCTTGCCGAAGGCGGCGAAGGAGCCGTAAACCCGGCAGGGCACGACGGGCACGCCGGTCTTGCAGGCCATCAGGCCGACGCCGGCCTTGGCTTTCTGCAGGTGGCCGTCGGGCGAGCGCGTGCCCTCGGGAAACAGCACGACGGCGCGATCCTCCTTGAGGGCGAGGAGCACTTTCTTGATGGCGCCGATGTCGCCGCTGTCGCGCTCGACGGGGATGGTCTCCACCTGGTCGAGCCACCACGCCAGGAGGCGGTTGTTCCAGAGGCTCCTGCGGGCGAAGAAGCGCATCTGCTTGGCGATCTGGCAGCCGACCATTGGCGGGTCGAGATGGCTGGCGTGATTCGAGGCGATGAGAAACGGGCCCTCGGCCGGAAAGTTGTCCGTGCCGGCCACCTCGCCCCGGAACCACATGCTGTGGACCAAGCCGGCCAGATAATGAAAGAAGCCGTAGAACGGCCGCATCGTCGCATGGTCGGGGGTGCGGGGCATATTGATTTATTCAGAAGCGAGGAAGCGACGAAGCAAACCAACTTTCCGGATTCATGGATTCTGAATTACTTCAGCCTTTGCGCGATCAGCGCGGCCATCTTCTCCACGACCTGCTCAAGCGAGATGAAGGTTGAGTCGATGTCGATGGCGCCGGCGGGGCAGGTGAGGGGCGAGGCCTTGCGGGAGGAGTCGAGGCGGTCGCGCTCGGCGATGGAGTCCTGGCGCCCTTCCTTCTCGCGGCGCTTGGCGCGTTCGACCGGGTCGGCGTGCAGGAAGAAGCGGAAGTCGGCGTCGGGGAAAATCACGGAGCCGATGTCGCGGCCTTCCATGACCACGCCGCGAAAACCGTGCTGGCGGCCCACGGCTACCTGGCCGCGCTGGTAGCCGAGCAGCGCTTGGCGCACCTCGGGAATCGCGGCGTAGTGGGAGACGTGCTCGTTGACGCGCTGGTCGCGGATCTCGTCACCAGCCGGGCGCCCGTCCACCAACATCTGGGCCGAGCGGCCGTTCAGGCGTGTCGTGAGTTGCAGCGCCGCGAGCGTGGCCTTGAGCACGGGCAGGTCGGTGTGCGGCACCTTCCGGGCCAGCAGCTCGGCGGTCAGGTGCCGGTAGAACGATCCCGTGTCCACGTGCAGCAGGTTGAACTTGTCGGCGAGGATCCTGGACGAGGACGACTTGCCGGAGGCGGCACCGCCGTCGATCGCGATGATGATGAAAGGGGATGCGGACACTGAAAATTAGTTCGAGAGCAGGCAGGGGACGTCTTCGTCTGTCATCCTGAACGAAGTGAAGGATCCAACAGGATATGCGCTTGCGAGCATGATGATGGATTCTTCGCCGCGCTCAGAATGACAGTCAGTTTAGCGGGTGTGTTTAGGCACAGGATTCCCGGCGGAGGTTGTCGAGCAAGTCAAAGAATGCCGGGAAGGTCTTCGCGCAGCAGCCCGGGTCCTTGATCGTGATCCAGGGCCGGCCATTCTTGAGCAAGTCGTGGCAGCCGAGGATGGCGAAGCTCATGGCGAAGCGGTGATCATGGTAGGTCTCGATCTCGACGCCGGCCTGGAGCGGGCGGGGGTGGATTTCGAGCGAGTCCTCCGTCTCGATGACATGCTGGCCGAGTTTCTTCAGCTCGGCGGCCATGCCGGCCACGCGGTCGGTCTCCTGCTTGCGGGTGTGGGCGATGCCCGAGATCCGCGTCGGCCCGTCGAGCAACGGGGCGATGGCGGCCAGGGTGAGGAAGGTGTCGGAGAACTCGCGGAAATTCTGCGTGACGGCGCGGCGGGCGTGACCAACGGCGGCGGCGACCTCGCGGAACTTCACGTCGCCCTGGAGCGGGCCGCCGTAGTTGGTGAAGGCGAGGTGGCCGCCCGTCACGAGCGGCAGGGCGAGGAAGTAGCTGGCGGCGGAGGCGTCGCCCTCGATGGCGTAGTCGGCGGGCGCGGCGGCGAACTGCCGCACCATGGCCTCGGTCATCGCGACGAAGGGCTTGGAACCGGCCGCGCCCTTGAGCTGCACCGTGAGCGGGGTTTTCGCGTGCGGCGCGACCAGCAGCAGCGCCGAGAGCATCTGGCTGCTCTCGGAGGCATCGAGTTCCACGGTGCCACCGCGGAGGCCGGCGGTGTGCAGCGTGAAGGGGAAGCGGCGGCCGTTGGCGCGCGCGCCCTGCGCCTCCAGCGCCTCCAGCAAGGCCCCGATGGGCCGGCGGCGCATGGCCTCGTCCCCGTCGAAATGGTAGGCGCCATCCGGCCGCAGGCAGACGAAAGCGGTGAGGAAACGCGCGGCGGTGCCGGCGTTGCCGACATCGAGCCTGGCCTCGCGCACGGGGATCTCTCCGCCCCGGCCGGCGATGGTGATGGTCAGCACGTTTTCGTCGGTGACGACGACGAAGCCGAGGGCCCGGAGCGCCGCGACCATGATCTGCGTGTCGCGGCTGAAGAGGGCGCCGTGCAGCGTGGTCGTGCCCCGGGACAGCGCGGCGAGGATGAGCGCGCGGTTGGTGATGCTCTTGGAGCCGGGCAGGGTGATGCTGCCGCGCACCGGCCGGGTGAAGGGCACGATGGGAAGGGTTGGCGGTAGATTAGTCATTAATCATCGGTCACTGGGCATTGGCCATATCGGGCAATTGGTTTGATATGACCAATGATGTATGACGAATGCCCAATGATAAATTCCTAGGGAATCGGCCGGAACTGGTCGCGGTAGGCGCGGCCGCGCTCGAGGATGGCCTGCACCTCGAACCAGTCGCGGTTGGCCAGGGCGCGCTCCAGGCCGTGCAGCTCCTCCTGGTAACCCCGCACGGCGCGGAGCACCTCGTCACGGTTCTGGTCAAGGATGGTCTTCCAGAGCTTGGGGTCGCTGCCGGCGATGCGCGTGGTGTCGCGCAGCCCGCCGCCGGCGTAGTTGCGCCAGCGCCCGTCGCGCTTGGCGAGGCTGGCGCAGAGCGTCGAGGCCAGCACCTGCGGCAGGTGGCTGATGTGCGCCACGATTTCGTCGTGCGCGTCGGGCTCCAGCGTGGCGACGTCGGCCTCGAGTGCGGCCCAGAAGGCGGCGACGCGTTCCGCAGCCTTCGCCTCGGTCTCGGGCAGCGGGGTGACGAAAACCGTGCGGCGCGCGAACAGGTCGGCACGGCCGTGTTCCCAGCCGGTTTTCTCCGAGCCGGCCATGGGATGCGAGCCGACGAAATGCGCGCGGCCGACGAGGGCCTTGTGGCCGAGGCGCGAAATCTCGCCCTTCACGCTGCCGACGTCGGTGACGATGGCGCCGGTCGCCAAGGCGGGCGCGACTTGCTGCGTCAGCGGCAGGATCTGGTCCACGGGCGCGCAGATGACGGCAAGTTGCGCGTCCTGCACGGCGTCGGTGGGGGTGTCTGCCACACGGTCGCACCAAGGCTGGCCCTTGAGCTGCAGGCGGGTCTCGGGCCGGCGGGCCCAGAGGGTGATTTTCCTGGCCGCCCCGTAGTGGCGGGCCGCCCGAGCCACGGAGGCACCGAGCAAGCCGGGAGCGAGGATGGCGATCTGGTCAAACACGCGCCAAGGCAAAGCCGCCGGCGGTGAGTTGTCGAGCTTGCGGCGTGGCGCTCACTGGCCTGCAGAAATATGCAACGCATTTTATTACACATTTCCGGGGTGGCCAATGCCGTTGCCTTTTGGACAGGGAAGCGGTTGGGTGGGATTCGCGCATGAATTTTGACAAAGTGCCGGAGTTGCCGGACGCGCCGGTGAAACGCGGGCCACGGCGTGCACGCGCCTGGCTGGCGGCGGGCCTGCTCCTGCTGGGCGGCGGGGCGGCGGCTTACTGGCAGTGGGGGCGGTTGCCCGCCGGGCGGTCGGCAGCGGAACAGGCGGCGTCCGCCCAAGTCAGCCGGCTGGAGATGCAAGTGGAGGCGATGCGGGCGCAGCTGGCGGCGCTGCCGGAGGACACCGATCCCGCCACCCGGCGCGCCTGGCTGGAAAAAGCCCTGGCGCAGCAGAGCGAACTGTTGCGCCTGCGCGATGCGCCTGTGTCGGCAGACACGGTTCGGCTGGACGAATGGCAGGCCGAGCTCGATGACGCCCGCGCCCGCGAATTTGCGCAACGGATTCGCGAGTTGGAAGCCGCGGCCGGCGAGCTGCGACGGCAGCAGCAAACGGCGGATGCCGTGACGAATTTGCGGGAAGCCCTGCGCCTGCAACAGGCCGTCAACACCGGCCTGTCGAACCGGCAGACCAAAAGCTACGGGCGCGAAACGCAGTTGCAGCAGCAGATCGAGGAGCTCGTGGCCGAGCCGCTGCTCGCCGAGTCCAAGCTCGCGCTGGCCGCCGCCCGGTCGGCGGCGGCGGGTGGGAGCTGGGCGGATGCCGTGGCGCACTACGGCCGGGTGCGCGAGATCCGGCGGGAACTCAACCGCGACTTTCCCCGCTCCCGGTTCGCCGACCTGCTCGCGGAGGAGCAGTTGGAGGCGGAACTGGCCTCGCTCGGAGCCACGGAAGCGCACACGCAGTTGCAGTCCTTTCTGGCCCAGGCTGCTGCAGCGACGGATCCGGCTGCCGGCGACCGGTTCTATGCGCTGGCGGCCGACCGGCAGCGGGTGATCAACACCGAGTTTCCGAAAAGCCGCTTTGTGTCGATGGCGCGGCTGGAGGAGATCGAGGTCGCGCGGCAGACGCTGCGCCTCCGGCCGGTGTTGGCACGGGTGCAGGAGCGGGATGGGCGCGCGGCGGAGCATCTCCGGCGGCGCGAGTTGTTCCAGGCGCAGCAGCTGATCACCTCCGCCCTCACGGAATTGGAGGTGGCCATCGCCCAGTCGCCCAAGGCACCGGGGTTGGGCGGGGAGTTGCCCGAGCGGGTGGCTTACCTCGGACGGCGGGCGGGCGAGTGGGTGACAATTCAGGATCAGGTTTACGATCTGCTGTTGCCGCTGGCGACGCAGCCGCCTTCCGCCCTGCTGAAACAAGCCGTGCCCCAGGGGTTGTATGCCGCCGTGATGAATGCCAACCCGAGTCGCACTCCCGGGCGGGCGCTGCCGGTGGATTCGGTGAGCCGGGCCGAGGCGCAGGAGTTTTGCCGGCGGCTCGGGTGGGTGCTGGGCGCGGCGGTGCGTCTGCCGACGGTGGCGGAGATGCGATCCGCGCGTCCCGCCCCGGCTCCTCCGGCCGGAAGCGGTGGGATGGGGGAATGGCTGGCGGCGGATGCGACCGGCGAGAGGGACAGCACGCCAATGCTGGGCGCGGATGGCGTGGTGAACGACGGCCCGGCGGCCGCGCGGGCGACCTTCCGGGTGGTGGTGGCCGTGGATCTGTTGGGGGCGACCGCGCGCTGAGTTTTTTCGCTTGCGGCGCGAGATGTGCGAACGCCCGCCTACTGGCCGAGCTGCCGGATGCGGGCGAACTCAGCCGGGCGGACCGGCGAGACGGACAGCCGGCTTTGCCGCACCAGTTCCATGGACTTGAGCGTGGGGTCGGCCTTGATGAGGGCGAGGGTGAGAGGGGAGGACAGGGCTTGGACCGGGGCGAGCTCGACGGCGACCCAGCCGGGTTCATCGGCGGTCGTGTCCGGGAAGGCGGTCTTGGTCACCTTGGCCACGCCGACGATGCTCTTCGATTCGCCGCTGTGGTAGAAGAGCACCGTGTCGTCGGCGCGCATGGCTTTGAGATTGATCCGGGCGGCGTAGTTGCGGACGCCGGTCCAGTCGGTGCGCCGGTCCCGGACCAAGTCGGCCCACGAGTAGGTGTCGGGTTCGGATTTCACGAGCCAGTATTGCGTTGTCATCGGGTGGGGTGCTTGGTCGGATGCAGGAAATGAGCGAGCCGGATCCGGAACTAGCCAAAAAAGCCCACCGGGCACAAATGATTCTTTACGGGGTCATGATCTTCCTCGGGGTCCTGCCCTTTGTCTTGCTGTGGCTGAAAACCCGGGGAGTATTCAACTGATTTCGCCGCCCCCTGTCGTATGAACAAAACGCTGCTCGTCATCCGGATCCTGTTCATTGCGCTGTGCGCCGTCGCGAGCTGGCTGGTCTGCTACACGGTGGAGGAGTGGGATCAACGCCGCACGCTGGCGATCTTCATCGGCCTCAGCATCGGCTCCCTCGTGGTGCTGGTGGACATGATGCTCAAGGGCTTTTCGCTGCGCGGCCTGACCGCCGTCACCTTCGGGCTCGGGGTGGGCGCGCTGATTGCCTGGCTCATCTCCAGCTCGCCGCTGCTGAACAAGGGCGACCAGCAGACCATCTACCTGGTGCAGCTGGCGCTGTTCCTCATCTGCACCTACCTCGGCACGGTCATCGCCCTGCGCGGCAAGGACGATTTCAACCTTGTCATCCCCTATGTCCGCTTCGTGCCGCACGAGGTGGATGTGCCCCTCGTCGTGGTGGACGCCAGCGCACTGATTGACGGCCGCATCGCCAAGATCTGCCAGACGCAGTTCGTGGGCGCGGCGCTCATCATCCCGACCTTTGTGCTCGACGAGCTGCAGGCCATCGCCGACTCGCCCGAGCCCGTGAAACAGGCCCGCGGCCGCCGCGGCCTGCAGGTGCTGAACGACCTGCGCGCCATCAAGCAGCTCGATATCCGCATCCTCCCGAGCGAGGTCGCCCGGCGGCAGGACATGGAGGCCAAGCTGGTCTTCCTCGCCCAGTCCATGCGCGCCAAGCTGCTGACCACCGACACCAACCTCGCGACGATGGCGAAATTCCAGGGCGTTTCGTGGCTCAACCTGCACGCCCTGGAGGCCGCGCTCCGGCCCGAGCTGGTCATCGGCGAGAGCCTCGCCGTCGAGCTGCTGCGCCCCGGCAAGGAGGATGGCCAGGCGCTCGGCTACCTTCCGGACGGCTCGATGGTGGTCGTGAACAACGGCCGGGCCTTCGTCGGCCGGCGCGTGACGGCCGAGATCATCGGCGTG
Organism: Lacunisphaera sp.; assembly: GCA_039807025.1. GTDB lineage: Bacteria > Verrucomicrobiota > Verrucomicrobiia > Opitutales > Opitutaceae > Lacunisphaera. Next base: position 8,020 of record JBDHQK010000016.1, on the reverse strand, counting down.
ATGCCCAGCGCCGGCGGCAAGCTGATCTTCGCCAACCTCCTCGGCGAGGTCGAGACGGGGTGAGGCCGGCGCCGTTGGCGCGCTGCAGTTGAAAGCTGGGTAGGGGCGCAGTCTTGCTGCGCCCTCGAACGTGCTGCCGCCTCCACAGGGTGCAGCAAGACTGCGCCCCTACAACTCTCAGTCCGCAATTTTCCGCCAGAATTTCCTTGCCGTCCCATCTGTTCTAGTGCAACTAGGACAGCATGCTCCCGTTCTCCGTCGAATTGAAACCCGGCCTGCCCATCGCGGAGCAGGTGGTTTTCGCCGTGAAGAAGGCCGTCGTGGCGGGCCAGCTGAAGCCCGGCCAGCCGTTCCCGTCGGTGCGGGTCGTCAGCCAGGAGCTGAAGATCAACCCCAACACGGCGCATAAGATCGTGGCGGCGCTCGTCGCCGAGGGCGTGCTCGTCACCACCCCGGCCGTCGGCAGCGTCGTCGCGGAGCAGGCGGCCGGTGACCGCGCGGAACGGTCCGCGCTGCTCGGCGCCGACCTCGAGCGTGTCGTCGTCGAGGCCAAGAAGCTCGGGCTCACCCTCGACGAGGTCTCCGCCGGCCTGGCCGCGCACTGGAAAAAGCTCGGGCGCAAATAATCTACGCATGAACATCATCGAAACCACCGGACTGTCCCACCGCTACTGGTCGGAGTTCTCCCTCGGCTCGTGGCGGAACGAGGCCGTGCACGACCTCACGCTCGCCGTGCCGGAGGGCAGCGTGTTCGCCCTGCTCGGGCCCAACGGCGCCGGCAAGACCACCACGATCAAGATGCTGATGAACCTGCTGCGGCCCACGCGGGGCGAGGCGCGCGTGCTGGGCGTGGATTCCCGGCGGCTGGGCGAGCGCGAGTTCACGCAGATCGGCTATGTCTCCGAGAACCAGGTCCTGCCGCTGTGGATGACCGTGCGCCAGCTGCTGGATTATTGCCGGCCGTTCTACCCGAGCTGGGACCGGGAGCTGGAGCGGACGCTGCTCCGGCAGTTCGAGCTCCCCGAGGACCGCCGGTTGAAGCATCTCTCGCGCGGCATGCTGATGAAGGCGGCCCTGCTCTCGACCCTGGCCTACCGGCCGAAACTGCTGGTGCTCGACGAGCCGTTCAGCGGGCTCGACCCGCTCATGCGCCACGAGTTCGTGCGCGGCGTGCTCGAGGTCTCGCACCTCGGCGACTGGACCGTGCTGGTGTCGTCGCATGACATCGAGGACGTCGAGCGGCTGGCGGACCACATCGGGATGGTGGAGAACGGCCGGCTGAAGCTCAGCGAGCCGGCCGAGGCGCTGCTGGGCCGCTTCCGCCAGGTCGAGCTGACCGGGGCGTCCTTCGACGAGGGGCTCAAGCCCGCCGGCGCGCTGGAGTGGGCCCGGGCGGGCAATCTCACGAAATTCATCGCCACCGACTACGTCGGCGAGGCGAGCGAGCGGGCGTGGCGCGAGCGCTGGCCGGAGGCGACGCTGCGCGTGACGCCGCTGACCCTCCGCGAGATCTTCATCACCCTGGCCCGCGCGGGCCGGCAAACCTCCAACGGAGCCGCGGCATGAACCTCACCTGGCACATTGTCAAAAAGGACTTCCTCCGCCTGCGTTTGCCGCTGGCACTCTGGACCGGCCTGCTGCTCGGCTGCATCATCGCGACCGAAATGATTTTCTCCCCCCGGAGCCTCGAGCCGGAATGGTTCAGCCGCCAGATCGGCATCCTGAGCGTGCTCACCTTCGTGTCGGTGGTCGTCTGCTGCATCCTGACGGCGGCGCTGGCGCTGGAGGACCCGCTCGTCGGTTCGCAGCTGTTTTGGGTCACCCGGCCGATCTCCGGCGGACGCCTGCTCGCCGCCAAGCTGCTCGGCGCGATGCTGTTCTTCATCATCTGGCCGGTGGTGGTCTCGGTGCCCTGGTGGCTCTGGTGCGGGTTCACGCTCCGCGATGTCGGCGCCGGCGCGGCGCAGGTCATGGCGCTGCAGGCGGTGCTGGTGCTGCCGGCCCTCGCGCTCTCGGCGCTGGCCGGGCAGAGCAGCCGTTTCCTGCTTTGGACCCTGGCGCTGCTGCTGGCGTTGCCGGCGGGCACGGGCATGGTCGCCTACTACCTGCCGAAGGACTTGTCCCGGGACGTGATCGCGAGCCGGATCGACTTGGCCTATGCGGTCGGGCTCTTGACGTGCGGGACGATCATCTGGCTGCAATATCGCCGTCGCCGCCTCGCCCATTCCATCCTTGCGGCCGCGGCCGGTGCCGCACTGGCCGTGCTCATCGGCTTCTGCTGGCCGGTCGCTCTGGCCGAATACTGGCCGAAGGACAAAAGCCAGCTGCCCGGCGCGGAGAATGTCTCCCTGACCCTCAGCGGGGCCAGCCGCCAGACCAAAGGCGATCTCCATTGGGTGACGCTCATGTTCACGGCCAACGACGCCCCGGCGGACGTGAGCTTTCTCTCCGGCACGGTCCGGGTCGACTTCCGCTGGCCGGATGGCACGACCCTGCAACTCCAAGGATGGGTGGCGCCCATCAATCCCGACTACACCGCCCGGTTCCGCCTGGGCCTGCCGCCCGCCCAGCCCGACCCCGCCACGGAGGCGAAGCGCGCGGAAATGAAAGAGGCCTCCCGGCTGCGGATGCTCGAGCGGGGGCTGAAACCCGAGCCGCCCCTGCCCGAGGGCGAGAGCCTGATCACCCACCTCGGCGTGCCCGCCGAGCTGTTCGACAAGTTCGCCATCGCGCCGTCGGTCCGCGTGGCCCTGCGCCTGCAGACCGGCCAGGCGGAATTGCTCGCGGAGGTCCCGCTCAAGGAGGGCGCCGCTCAGACAGGCCACGGCGCGCGCCTGAAGATCCTCAAGGTCGAGCCCGTGCCGCCGGCGTCCCCGGACAAGCCCGCCAACCAGGTGTCCGCGACCGTCATCACCGCGCAGCCCACCCGGATGAAATTCCTGCAATTCCTCCTCGTGGATCGCGCCCATGGCACCGTGATCATGGAAGGGGCGTCGCAGATCCCGTCGTTCCGGGCCGCCGTCCTGCCGGTGGGGGTCAACAAGTCGCCGCTCCGGCTGAACATCCCGCAGGTCTGGCGCGACGGCCAATGGGTCGGCATGCCGGAATGGTTGGAGAAGGACACGCTCGCGGCCGTGACCTATCGCCCGAACGGCGGCTTCGACCGCGTGTTGCAGGCCGACCGGCTGGAATTCGTTAAGAAATGAACGGGCAGGGCGGAGCGGCCCGCTCCGCCGTGGCGCACCAGCCGCTGCCAAGGCTATGGCCGGCAGGCCGGGCCGGTGCGCCCTACCTAGGGCCCAGCCACTCGCGCAGGCCGGCCTCGTCTGCGATCTCGCGATACTGCTGGTAGTCCGCGGCGAGCAGCGAGGCGTAGGAGACGTCCGCGAAGCGCCGGCAGTGCAGCAGCACCTTGGCGTGCTGGCCGGGGGCGCGCACGAGGCGGCCGAGGGCCTGGTTCACCTTCTGCAGGCCGGGGATTTGGTAGACCCGCCGGAAGGCGGCGTCGCGGCCGAGGCCGGCGAGGGCGTCCATGCGCTTTTTCTGCACGGCGTTGACCTCGGGCAGGGCGGGACCGACGACCATGGCGTGTGTCACGCGCCCCCCGAGCAGGTCGATGCCCTCGGCAAAGCTGCTGCCGAGGACGAGGAAAAGAGCGTCGCTCAGGGCTAGGTTCTCCTCGATCCAGGCTGCCTGCGCCGTGAGATCGGGCAGCTTCGGCTGCAGGGCCACGCGGAGGACGGAGCCGGAGTTCTCCAGCGCGCGCTGGATCGCCTCGGCGTAGGCGTAGGAAGGAAAGAAGACAGCGACCGCGCCGGCGGCTGCGGTGTGCATCGCCTCGATGGTTTCGGCGGTGGTGCCGTAGTGGTTGGGGCGTTCGCGGTAGGTGGTGATCACGCGCAGGTCCACGGCGACGTCGTAGGCGCCGGCGCGCCAAGGGGGGGGGGCGGTTAAGGTTTGGAAGGTAGGGTGGTGCGTCCCTTCACCGCCGATCGGCGCGTTAGGGACAACGTGCCCCACCTCAAGCCCACAGCTCTCCGCGAACTCGGCATAAGGCTGCAGCGTGGCCGACATCAGGATGGCGCCGCCAAAGGTCTTGAGTGCCTCGCCGATGGCCGGAGTCGCATCCACACACGTGAACTCCAGCTCCCCCTCGCGGGCCACCCACAGCAGTCGGGTCATTTTTGATTTAGGATTCTCGATTTTCGATTTGTCTGCTCCGCCGGTGATGACGCCATCCATCCAGTCCCGCAGGGCGACCACCTGCCACAGTGTTTCGGAGAGCTTGGGCCCCAAGGCTGCGTAATCCAGCGGCAGGGTCGTGGTCAAGGTGGCCAGACGATCAAGGAGGTCGTGAATCTCGCCCTCGATCGCGGGGTCCAGCGAGTCGGCGGGGCGGAGCGTGGCGAGCAGGCGCGTCCATTCCTCCACGGCGATGACAAGCGTCGCCGGGGCCTGCAGGTGGTCGAGTTCGGCCAGCAGCAGGCGGAAATCGGTGTCGGTGGCGCGGTGGGAGTGCGCGCTGGCGACACGGGAAGGCAGGTTGTGGGCCTCGTCGATGACCAGCAGCGTTTCGGCCGGGTCGAAGCCCGGCTGGTTGAAGAAAAGGCCCTGGTTGTCGGGGGCGAAGACATAGTTGAAGTCGCCGATCCACACGTCGTTGAAGGCGAGCGCGGCGCGCGTGATCTCGTAGGGGCAGATGCGGGCCTCGCGACCGGCGATGCGCAGCGAGTCGAGGTCACGGGGTTGTTTTTCGTCGAGGTAGAACTTGGCCAGACCGCTGCCCGGCCAGCGCTCGGCACAGTCCCGCAGGTAGTCGCAGCCGTCGCGCACGCAGTGGAAGGTGTGGTTGACGCAGTGCTCGGACTTGTTGCGCACCTGCCAGAAGGGCAAAGTTCCTTGGTAGTCTATTAGACTACCAACGGTCGGGGAACTGCCGGTCATCTGCCGGAGCGTGTGCACGACCTGCAGCTGGCCGGTGGATTTGCCGGTGAGCCAGATGAGGCGGGCGAAGCGGCCGGCCTTGAGCTGGCCGAGGGCGAACTCGAGGACGCAGCCGGTCTTGCCGTAGCCGGTGGGAGCTTCGAGGAGCAGAATTTTTGATTTTTGATCCTCGCTTTTCGATTGGTCGAAGGCGGCCGTGAGGTCCGCCTGGATGGTCTCCTGGCCGGGGCGGAGGGAGGGGAAGGCCGGGTGGAAGTGGAGCGACCGGCGGCGCTCGGTGGCACGGAGGCGCAGGTTGAGAAACTCGACCAGGGCAGCGAGCTGGTGATGAACGAGCGCCTCGTCGAACGGCGTCAGGACGATGGTCTGCGCGAGGCCGGAGCCGGCTTCGACGAAGACAAGTTCAGCGCGCAGCGCTGACCGGTTGGAAGTTGCGCCGTTGCTGGCTGCTGCCAGCCCGGTGTCCGTCCCGGCCGTCGCCGGGCGGAAGAGTTGAGGGTTGAGCGACGAGGCCCGGGCCAGGACGAGGTAAGCGGCGAGCTGGAGGAAGTAGGACGGGTAGTCCGTGCGCAGCTCGGTCTCCTCGGCGGGCAGCGGACGCATGACGCTCTTCACCTCGCGCAGGGTGTCACCGATGAGCTGGTCGATGCGGCCGTTGAGGACGAAGGTCCAGCCGCGATGCGTCAGGCGGCCGTCGATTGCGACCTCGAACCGGGCGGCGGGGGCCTCGGCCAGAGTGCGCTTTTGCAGCTCATGGTGCCAGTGCTGGCCCAGTTGGGTGCGCCAGATGCCCTGGGGGCCGCCGCCGGAGTCTGCCGGGCCGAGCGAAAATCCCGCAAACTCGCCGACGCTCAGGCTGACGGTGCGGGTTTCGAGGCTGTAATGCATGCGACGAAAACCACGGAACACACGGAATACTCGGAAGGGAAGAGAGAATCAGAAGGTCCGTCCTACAGCTTGATTTCCGTCTCGGCCCGCACCCAGTCTTCCAGGCGGCGGGTGATGCGGGCGACCGCGGCGGCGTCGGCGGTCTGGGTGGCGAGGGGCTGGTTGAGCAGGTGGGCGGCGGTGGCGCGGTCGGCGTCGCCCAGCTGCGGCCACCATTGTTGTTTCACAGGGTAACCCTCGTCACGAAGGAGGCAGTAGAGGGATTTGAGCCAGACAATGTCCGGGCGGCCGCCGCCGGCGAGGGCGGCAAGGCTGGTGCGCAGCAGGCTGGCCACGGCCTCACGCGACTCGTCGGGCACGGGATTGTGCGCGAGCAGCGCACCGAGGGCCGCGGCGGCGCGCAGGGCATCGTAGGAGCGGCCGATGCCGTCATGGCGCCGGATGAAGCGATGCTCCCTGATGAACCAGGTGCGACCCTGGTTGGACGACTCGAGCCAGAGCTCGGCCTCGTCGAACAGGTCGAGCGGGGCTGTGGCCGACTTGCCGGAGGCCTGGCGGCGCAGGCAATGCAGCACGCCGTGGTCGGTGGCGAAGGCGGTCAGTTGCTCGAAGTTGTCGGCGCCGGAGAGCTGCCGGGCGAGGATGACGGCCGTGGTCTGGAGCGGCTGGGGCATCTAGGTGTAAGGGATAAGAGCGTAAGGTTTAAGTCTGACCAAACGCCTACACCTTAAAGCTTATCGCGCTAAACCTTGCTGCTCAGCGCGGCCTTCGCGGCGGCGGGGTCGGACCAAGACGGCAGGACGGCGCCGCAGGAGATGACGGTCTTCATGCCGTCGCCGACGGACATCTCCAGCTCGATGAGTTCCGCGGCAGGCGCATACATGAAGAAGCCGTTGACCGGGCTGGGGCAGGTGGGGACGAAGACGGCCCAGTGGTCGGCTTGCAGGTGGGCGTGGGGCTCGCCCCGGTTCTGGTTGGTGACGAATCCGATGGTGTAAACGCCGGCGCGGGGGAATTGGACGAGCACGACCTTGCTGAACTGCGCGCGATCCTTCGCGCCGAAGGTCTCGATGAACTGCTTCACGCTGTTGTAGAAGCCGCCGATGCCGGGGATGCCCTGGATGAGGCGCTCGGCCACGGCGCCGACGAACTGGCCGAGAAACAGATGCGACAGGTAGCCCAGCAGCGTGACCAGCACGAGCACGAGGAAGGTGATCAGCACGTCCCAGACGATGGCCGGCAGATGGCTGAGCATCTCGGGCAGGTAGGGCGCGAACAGCGGGGTGATGGACCCGCCGACGAAGCCAATGATCAAGCGCAAGGCCCAGATGGTGACCACCAGCGGGGCGACCAGCACCAGCCCGGTGAGGAAGGCGGTGCGCAGGGACTTGAAGCGGGAATTGGCCATGAAGGGACGCACACTCATGCAAAGTCGCGAAGACGCAAAGGGAAATCCACTGCGACAGGCCGGGCGGTCGTCCCCACGATCCGCGGCTCATATGGAGGACTCGCTTTACCGGCTGAGCTGATCCAGAAAGCGCGCCCGGGGGCACGCTCCATCCTAAATCAACCGGAACTCCGGCACGGACCCAGCCGTCCGCAACAGCTCCATGGCCCGGGCCTCGGCGGCGCGCATCCGGCGTTTTTTGGCCGGCTGCAGGTCGTCGTAGCCGGCCAGATGCAGCCAGCCGTGGACGAGATAGAGGGTGAGCTCGGCGGAGAATTTTTTTTGCAGGGGCGCGCCTTGTGCGCGGCCGCGGGCGGACGCAAGGTCCGCCCCTACATATCGCGCGGCCGTGTCGGCCGAGACGCAGATTTCCCCGGCGAGGCCGACGGCGGCATCGCCCTCGAAGGTGATGACGTCGGTGGTGGTCGGATCGTCCATGAAGTCGGCGTGGATTCGCGCCAGCGCCGGGTCGGTAAGAAAGACGAGTGAGAGTTCGCCGGGCGGGCAGGCACCCGGGATTTTTGATTTTTGATTTTTGATTCTTGATTTGAGTTCCGCGAGGCGGGGCCGGGGAACACTCAGGTGGGCGAGATCGCCGGGCAGCATTTCGAAGCGCTCATCCAGCAGGATGATGGCGCGCGCGATGGCGCGGCGGTCGAGGCGCAGTCGGGGATGCCGGTTGGTGATGACGACGTCGCGGGTCATGGGTGAAACGCGGCCTCAGGACCCGTTTTTGAAATG
>JBDHQK010000015.1:0-30296 GCA_039807025.1 Lacunisphaera sp. | reverse complement strand
CGCGCCTCCAGCAGCATGGCGCTGAGCTCGGTGGCGCAACGGGCGAACTGGGTGCTGGCGCTGTGTTCCAGCGCACTGGCCCCGGCCGACGGCAGGGGGAAGGCGATCTCGTCAAGCTCGGTGCGCAGCCGGGCCAGGGCCTCGGCTGATTGCGGCGATCCCGCCACCGCCGCGGCCAGCGCCTCCAGCGCCTCCCCGGCCAGGCGCACAAAGTGGCCATATTCCGGCCGCTGCAACGATGCGTCGGTGGCCAGGTGCAGGGCAACGAGCGTCAGCGCGCGCGTCAGGCGCTGGTTGCCGTTGGCGAGGGCTGCGGCTTCCTCCAGACCCGCTTGCTGGTTCTTCGGTTCGGCCATCATGCGTTGGAGCGAGGCAAAGACGGTGCTGTTGGCCACCTCGGCGGCGCGCTTGCGGGCGACGGCCCCGGTGTCATAGCCGCCGCCGGCGTGGATGCGATCGCTCAGCACGCGGAGCAGGTCGCGGTTGGCCCGCAACGCGGCGGCGAGCAGGGCGGGGAAGCGCGAGCGTTCCCAGACTGGCCAGAAAAGTTGCGCCGCCAGCAGCGCGAGGAGGCCGCCGGCGGCCGTGGCCGCCATCCGGCGGAGGGTGAAGTCAACTGTGACGGGGGCCGACATTTCCGTGAGCACCACCACGAACAGCGTGATGAAGAACACCGCGATGGCGTAATTGCGTTTCAGCCAGAAGCCGAAGCCCGCCATGGTGAGCGCCATGATCGCCAGCAGCACCGGGGGCGGCGGGGCCAACCACAGCACGAGGCTCGCCAGCAGGCTGCCCGCCAGCGTGCCGAGGACCCGCTGCCTGGCCCGCAGCCGCGTGGCCCCGTATTCCGGTTGCAGCACCACCAAGGTGGTCAGCGGCAGCCAGTAGCCGCGCTCGACACCGAAATACATGAACAGGGCCACGCCGATCAGCTGGACCACGGTAGAACGGGCCACGAAGCGCAACAGCGCGGGATCGGGCCGCCAGTGGAAATCGAGGGATGAGGCGAGCGGCCGCAGCGTCCAGGTCTGCAGGTCGAACAGCTCCAGGGAAAAGGCTGTGTGCTCGTCCGCCCGGTCCACGCTGGCGCGGAGTGTCCGATGGACTCCCGGCAACAGGCCGTTGATCTGGGCGAGAAGGAAATTCAGCTGGGCCCCGTCCGGCGCGCGGCCGAGCTGGGCCTGCAAACGATCCTGCAGCGCCTGGAGCAGGTGACCGAGTCGCCGCAGGCGCACCTCGCCGGTGGCGAGGTGGGACGGCTGGCGCGACACGACGGTCAGCGCGATGGTGCGCGTGGTGTTCGTCAGCGAGGTGAAGACGGGGGAGAAGCTCGGGGCGAGGGCGGCAAAGTCGCACCGTTCCATCACGGTCTCCAGGGAGGCGTTGAAGGCCAGGAGGCGGGTGCCGAGCCGTGCGGCGGCGAGATTCAGCTCCTCCAACTGGCGGAGGTAGGGGCGCGACCGGCTGGCGGTGGCGGCCGCGAGCTGCGCCGTGGCGTGGTCGAGGGCCGCGCGAAGCGCGGCCTGCTGCTCGGCGAGCTTGAGGTGACGGTCGCCCGTCCCAGGGCGATCCTCGGGCGTCATGGCCGCGACGAGATCGGAGAGGGCCAGCCAGCTGTCGGCCACGGCGCGCCGCAGCGAATGCTGGGCGCGAAAGGGCCAGAGCCCGATCTGAATGAGCAGGCCCCAGGCCCCGCCGCCCAGCGTCGCGAGAAAATGGCGATCCGCCAGCAGGTGGCCGCCGGGATGCGCCAGCGCGATGAGGAAGAGCAGGCCGGAGCCATTGGCGAGCGCCACGCCGTATTCGGGACTGAGATGCCGTGCCAGGCCGCTGACCAGCATCAGCAGCAGCGTGGCGCCGAGCGCCGGGCCCAGCCCCACACCGGCCACGCCGCCCAGCCAAGCGGCCCCGGCCAGCACGGCGGTCATGGCCAGCAGCAGGCTGAGGCGCAGCGGGTAGGAACCGCGGACATCCACGAGGGCGATCACCTGCGCGGCCATGGCGGCGTAGGTGGCCTCGACGGGCAGATCCCACCAGAGGGCGGCGATGACCGGACCCATGAATCCCGCCGTGCAGCGGGCCGCCCGGCTCAGGTCGGGCTGGAGCCGCTTTTCCTCCACGAAATCCCGCCACCGGGCGATGAATGCGTTCATGGCCCGGGCATCATTGCGAACCGGCGTGCCGCGTCACGTATTTTGCGCGGCCGTGCAGGCGGAAACGCGGCATATTGGCCGCGACGGCCCGGGCAGGGACTGCGCTCCGCGGCCGGATTGGGCTACTCACGCGAACACGGCACCGCCGAGGAGCTGTTCGCCGTCGTAGAGCGCTAGGATCTGCCCGGGTGCGAGCGCGCGCTGGGGAGCGTCGAACTTGATCGCGGCGGTGCCGTCAGGGCCGGGCGAGAACCCGATGAACACGCGCGGGTCGCGGTAGCGGACCTTGCATTCGAGGCGGCGGGGCTGCGTGATCGGCTCGCCGATAAAGCTCAGGCTGTGCACACGGCACTCGTCCGTCCATAATCCCGGGGCGGCCGGGCCGTCGAAGGCGACGAGCAGGGCGTGGTCGGCGGCGCGCTTGCCGGTGACGACGTAGGCCTCGTTGTCGGTGTTGGACGGGATGCGGATGCCGCGGCGCTGGCCGATGGTGTAGTAATGCAGGCCGCGGTGTTCGCCGAGAACCTTGCCGTCGGTGGCGCGGACAATCGGGCCGGGGTGATCCGGCACGTAGGTTTTCAGGAAGTCGGCCATCTTCACCTCGCCGATGAAGCAGATGCCTTGGCTGTCCTTCTTCGCGGCGGTGGGGAGGTGGGCGGCGGCGGCGAGCGCGCGCAGCTCAGGCTTGGTCAGGTCGCCGATGGGGAAGCGGGCGGCGGCGAGCTGGGCCGGCGAGAGCATCGCGAGGAAATAGGACTGGTCCTTGTTCTTGTCGCGGCCTTCGAGGAGGGCAAATTGAGGGTGGGCGCCGGTTTCCACACCGGCGCCAGTCGTCGATGTGGAAATCGACGACCACCTTTCCCGACGAGCGTAGTGCCCGGTCGCCACCGCCGAAAATCCCTCGGCCTGCGCATACTTGGCAAACACGCCGAATTTCATCTCGCGGTTGCACATCACGTCAGGGTTCGGCGTCAGGCCGCGCTGGTAGCCGTCGAGCAGGTAGTCCACGACGAGCCGGCGGTAGTCCGCCATCAGGTTCACGACGCGGAACTCGATGCCGATTTTCTCCGCGACGGCGCGGGCGTCCTCGATATCCTGCATCCACGGGCAATGGCCGATGACGTTGTCCTCGTTGATCCAGTTCTTCATGTAGGCGCCGACGATGTCGTGCCCCTGCTGCTTGAGGCGCAAGGCGGCGACGGAGCTGTCAACTCCGCCGGACATGGCGACGAGAATGCGTTCCATCGGCCCAAGGAGTTCGGCCCGGGGTGGTTTGTCAACGCAGGCCATCCCGCGCTTGCCGTGATGCGGCAATTGCTGGCAAAAGTCCGCCACTGCCGTGAACACCCGTGCTCCCTTCAACCTCGACCAGGCCCAGCGCATCGCCCGCGCCTGGCTGAGCTCGACCTCGTCGGGCATCATCGAGCTGGATAGCGACTGGGCGGGGGCGTCGCTGCCGCTGCTGGCCCCGGGGGACAAGGCCTTTGCCTTTGCCGACCTCCGACCGGCGCCGCCCTCGCTTTATGCCGACGAGGCGGCCTACTACGTGGACGAGGCGGGGCAGGTGGTCTTCGTGCTGGATCCGGCGGAGCACAGCTGGGTGGAATTCGGAAAAATGCCGGTGTATGTGGCCGGTGATTTCAACGGTTGGGAGGAGGCGGTCGGCCAGGCGGATTGGGCGCTGGAGCCGGGCGAGGTCAACGACCGCGCAGTCTGGCTGTTGCGCCGCCCGTCCGCGCCCCTGCTGCGGGAGCCGCCGCACCAGTTCAAGTTCATCACCGGCGACCGCCGGTGGCTCGATCTGCCGCGCGAGGCGACCAACCTCGTGTCGGATGGGAAGGGCCATTTCAACCGCGCGCTCCTGCGGCACCGGACGGGACGCAACCTGTTCGAATTCATCACCACCGAGCCAGTGCTGCTGAACCAGACCTACACGGTCATCCACGTCCGCGACGGCCAGGAGGCGCCGAAGACGCGCGTGCGGCTGGGAAAATTCTTCCACGAGCTGCACAGCGATCTCGCGCTCGGGGCGATCGTGCGCCGCGGGGAGACGACCTTCCGGCTGTTCGCCCCGCGCGCGAAGCATGTGCGGCTGTTTCTCTGCGAGAAGCTGGAGGCGATGGACGCGGCTTTCGGCTATGAACTGGACCGGCGCGCGGAGCCCGGCGGCGGCTGGCACGGGGTGTGGGAAGCACACCTCGACCGCAACCTGCACGGGTGGTATTACTGGTATACCCTGAGCGGTCCGCACGATGTGTTTGGAAACTTCCAGCCAAGCCAGCGCGTGCTGGATCCCTACGCGCAGGCGGCGGTGGGGCGCGCGGGTCCGGGCCTCGTGCTGGATCCCGCCTGGGTGGGACGGGCGGACCGGCGGTTCGCGACCCCGGCCTGGCAGGACCTGGTGATCGCCGAAGCGCACGTGCGCGACTTGGCGGCGCACGCGCCCATCGACTTGAGCGCGGAGGAGCGGCTGGGCTTCGCCGGCCTGGCCAAGTGGGTGGAGCACCCGGATTTTTACCTGAAAAAACTCGGCGTGAACTGTGTCGAGCTGCAGCCGGTGCAGGAGTTCGACAACCAGACCCGCGAGGAATACCAGTGGGGCTACATGTCGGCCAACTGGTTTGCCCCGGCCAGCGGCTTCGCCCTCGACGGCGCGCATGGCTCGCAGGTGAAGGAGTTGCAGGCCCTCGTCGCCGCGTTCCATCGGCAGGGCATGGCGGGGCTGCTCGACGTGGTCTACAACCACGCCGGCGAACCGGCGCACCTGATGCTGGTGGACAAGCTCTACTACTTCGAGCTCGACGACGTGGGCGGCCTCGAGAACTGGAGCGGAGTCGGCAACGACCTGCGCTGCCGCTCGGCCATGGCAAAGCGGCTCATCATCGACAGCCTGGTGCATCTCATCGAGGTCTATGGCGTGGACGGCTTCCGCTTCGACCTGGCGGAGCTCATCGGCGTGGATGTGCTGCGCGAGATCGAGGCGGCGGTGAAAAAGGTGAAGCCCGACGTGATCCTGATCGCCGAGCCCTGGAGCTTCCGCGGGCATATCGCCGCCGCGCTGCGGCCGACGGGCTATGCGTCGTGGAACGACGGCTACCGCAATTTTCTGCGCGACTACGTGCACGGCCGGGGTGCGGCGGAACGGCTGGAATATTTCATGAAGGGTTCGCCGTGGCATTTCGCCTTCTGGCCGGCGCAGACAGTCAACTACACCGAATCGCACGATGACCGCACGTGGCTCGACGAGATCACCGAGAACGGCGGGCACAACGGCTTCCAGCCGACCCAGAACGACCGGCAGCGCACGCACCTGATGGCGGCCATCCTGCTGGCGTCGGTCGGCATCCCGCTGCTGGCGTCGGGCCAGGATTTCCTGCGCTCCAAGCACGGCGTCAACAACACCTACTTGCGCGGCGACCTCAACGCACTCGATTACCACCGCATCGCCCGCTTTCCGGCGACGCACGCGTATTTCGCCGCATGGATCGCATTCCGGCGCTCGGAGCGCGGGCGGCTGCTGCGGCAGTGGTCGCGTCCGTCGGAGGGCTTTTTCCAGGCCTTTGCCGGTCCCGGGCTGGCTTCCCTGGTGCTCATTTACAACGCCGACGGCAGCCAAGGCCGGTCGCGGCTGATGTTCGCCGTGAATCCGACCCTGGAGAATACGCGGGTGCAAATCGGCGCGCAGGCGGACCGGGCGTGGGTCTTGGTCGCCGATCAGGAGTGCTTTTATACGCCCGGCCGGCAGCCTCCCGGCTACGCGGCCACCGCCGATCTGTTCGTGCCGGCGCTGGGCTGTAGCCTGTGGGTGGCGGAAGGGTAGGGCGCAGCCCGACCAACTGTTTATTACGCAGAATTGGGCCTCTGCGCGGCGGTTTTGGGGGCAAAGCGAGCATCACTCTTGCCAAAGCCGGGAGCGAGCTTTTCATTGGCACCTCTTAACGTCAACCAACCCACACCCACCATGGCAGTCAAAGTAGCAATCAATGGTTTCGGCCGCATCGGCCGCCTCGTTTTCCGCGCCCTGTGCGAACAGGGCCTCCTCGGCAAGGAACTCGATGTCGTCGCCGTCGGCGACATCGTCCCGGCCGATAACTTGGCCTACCTGCTCAAATACGACTCCACCCAGGGCAAGTTCCAAGGCACCGTCACGTCGAAGAAGTCTGCCGCCGACAAGGCCGAGGACGATGTGCTCGTGGTCAACGGCCGGGAGATTCATGTGGTCAGCGCCAAGACCCCGGCCGAGCTGCCGTGGGCGAAGTTTGGCGTGGATCTCGTCATCGAGTCCACCGGCCTGTTCACCGAGGCCGAGAAGGCCCGGGGCCACATCACCGCCGGCGCCAAGAAGGTCATCATCTCCGCCCCGGCCAAGGGCGAGGACATCACCCTCGTGATGGGCGTGAATGACGACAAGCTGGACCTCAGCAAGCACACCATCATCTCCAACGCCTCCTGCACCACGAACTGCCTCGCGCCGGTCGTGCACGTGCTCCTCAAGGAGGGCTTCGGCGTCGAGGAAGGCCTCATGACGACCATCCACTCCTACACCGCCACGCAGAAGACCGTGGACGGCCCGTCCAAGAAAGATTGGAAGGGTGGCCGCACCGCCGCGCAGAACATCATCCCGGCCTCGACCGGCGCCGCCAAGGCCATCGCCCTCGTGTTGCCCGAGACCAAGGGCAAGCTCACGGGCATGTCCTTCCGCGTGCCGACCCCGACCGTCTCGGTCGTGGACCTGACCTTCAAGACCAAGCGCGACACCTCCCTCAAGGAGATCAACGCCGCGCTCGAGAAGGCCTCCCAGACCTATCTCAAGGGTATCCTCGGCTACACGACCGACGAGGTCGTCTCCACCGACTTCATCCACGACCCGCGCTCGTCCATCTACGACGCCGGCGCGTCCATCGAGCTCAACCCGCGGTTCTTCAAGCTCGTGTCTTGGTATGACAACGAGTGGGGCTATTCCAACCGCGTCGTAGATCTGACCAAGCAGATCGCCGCGAAGCTGTAAGCGGCGCAACGCCGTCCAGTAGCGGGCATCGAGTAGCGAGTAGCGAGCATCCTGGCTCCTACTCGCTTTCTTTTTCAGACTACCCGCTACCCACTACTCACTACCCGCTACTTCTGCCTCCCATGCCCAAATTCAAATCCATCCGCGATCTCAGTCTCTCCGGTAAGCGCGTGTTCATCCGCGTGGACTTCAACGTGCCGCAGGACAAGACCACCGGCGCGATCACCAACAACGCGCGCATCGCCGCCGCGCTGCCGACGATCAAGTATGCCCTGGAGCAGGGTGCCGCCGTCGTGCTCGCCAGCCACCTCGGGCGCCCCGACGGCAAGAAGAACGCCAAGTTCTCTCTCCGGCCGGTCGCGGCCGAGTTGGAGAAACTCCTCGGCAAGCCCGTGATCTTCCTCGACGACTGTGTCGGCCCGGCCGTCGAGGCCGCCTGCGCGAAGCTCGCCCCCGGCACGGTGGTGCTGCTCGAGAACCTGCGCTTCCACATCGAGGAGGAGGGCAAGGTGAAGGAGAAGCAGGCCGACGGCTCCGAGAAGTCGATCAAGGCCGACCCGCAGGCCGTCGCGGCCTTTCGCGCCTCGCTCTCGAAGCTGGCCGACGTCTACGTCAATGACGCTTTCGGCACCGCCCACCGCGCCCACAGCTCGATGGTCGGCGTGACCCTGCCGCTGAAGGCGGCGGGCTTCCTGATGGAGGCCGAACTCAAGGCCTTCGCCAAGGTCATCGAGACCCCGGCTCGCCCGCTGCTCGCCATCCTCGGTGGCGCCAAGATCGCCGACAAGATTCCCCTCATCAACAACCTGCTCGAGAAGTCCGACGAGATCATCATTGGCGGCGGCATGTCCTTCACGTTCAAGAAGGTCCTCGAGGGCATGGCCATCGGCAACTCACTCTTCGATCCCGAAGGCGCCAAGATTGCCGCCGAGCTGTTTGCCAAGGCGAAGGCCAGGGGCGTGAAGATTCACCTCCCGACTGACTTCGTCATCGCCGACCGTTTCCCGGGCTCGCCCGCCGACATCGCGGCCGTGCAGACCGGCCTGGCCGACGACAAGGCCGGCATCCCGGCCGGCTGGATGGGCCTCGATGCAGGCCCGAAGTCGCGCGAACTGTTCGCGCAGGTCATCGGCCGCGCCAAGACCATCATCTGGAACGGGCCCCCGGGCGTGTTCGAGGTGGAGC
This sequence comes from Lacunisphaera sp., assembly GCA_039807025.1. Taxonomy (GTDB): domain Bacteria; phylum Verrucomicrobiota; class Verrucomicrobiia; order Opitutales; family Opitutaceae; genus Lacunisphaera. The sequence continues at coordinate 21,950 of JBDHQK010000015.1, read as the reverse complement.
AGTTCGCTGAGGGCACCAAGGCCATGGCAGCCGCATTCGCCGCCGCCACGGCCAGGGGCGCGGTCACCGTAGTCGGCGGTGGCGACACCGCCACGGCCGCCAAGAAGAACAAGATTGTCGACAAGGTCACGCACTGCTCCACCGGCGGTGGTGCCAGCCTCGAACTCCTCGAAGGCAAGGTGCTCCCCGGCGTGGCGTTTTTGGAAGCCTGACGGCCTCCAGTGGCGAGTAGTGGTAGCGGGTAGCGAGCATCCCGCTCGCGCCTGATTTTCTACTCGCTACCCGCTACTTGCTACCCACTACTTCCATCATGTTTCGCAAGAAAGTCATCGCCGGTAACTGGAAGATGAACAAGACGGCCGGTGAGGCCGTCACCCTCGCCAAGGACATCATTGACGAGATCGGCCGGGAAACTTCGGTCGATATCGTGCTCTGCCCGCCCTTCACGGCGCTGTCGGCCGTGGCCCACGTGCTTGAGGGCCAGGCCGTCAAGCTGGGGGGCCAGAACATGCATCCCGCCAAGCACGGCGCTTACACCGGCGAGATTTCGGCCGAAATGCTGCGCACGCTCTACGCCACGCATGTCATCCTCGGCCACAGCGAGCGCCGCACGTATTTCGGCGAGACGGACGCCTTCATCAACCAAAAGGTGCTCGCGGCCCTGGCCAACGAGCTGAAACCCATCGTGTGCGTCGGCGAGACCCTCGCCGAGCGCGAGGCGGGCTCGACCCTCGCGGTCGTGCAACGCCACGTCGAGGGCGGACTGGCGGGTGTGAAACCCGAGCAGATCACGACGGTGATCATCGCCTACGAGCCGGTCTGGGCCATCGGCACGGGCAAGGTCGCCACGACCGAGCAGGCGCAGGAAGTCCACGCCTACATCCGCGACCTGCTGACGAAGCTTTATGGCGCGCCGCTGGCGCAGAAGGTCCGCATCCTCTACGGCGGCTCGATGAAGCCCGCCAATGCCCCCGAATTGCTCGCCCAAAAGGACATTGACGGTGGCCTGATCGGCGGCGCCTCGCTAGAGGCCAAGTCGTTCATCGAACTCGTCCGGGCGGCGGATGCGGTGAAGTAGTCCCGAATGGGGCTCCCGCGCTTGAGGGCTTGCCGCTGGGGGAGCTTCCCGGCTTTGTTAGCCTGCATGTGGCGCCTTTTCGGCCTGGTGTTTCTCCTCTTGCCTTGGGCTGGTTCGGCCTGGGCGGCGGACTACCCGTTTGGCCCTCCCGATTGGGCGGTGGAGGCCCGATTGCCCGCCGCGCCGGGCACGGACCGCATCCTGACACCTTCGCCGCAGGGCGACGTCAAGGCGCAGCGTTTCTTCACCGAGCAGGGCGGCGAGCGCACCTTCCTGGTGAGGTTCCAGTATCCGCTGGCGATTCTACCCCGGGGGGAGGCCCAGCTGTATGCGAAGAACTTCACCGACATACTCAATTCGCGGCCGGGCGAAGTGAAGGTGCGTGGCAGGTTTGCGCTCGGGCCCTACGAGGGCGAGCGGCTCGTCATCGCGCAACGCCGCGACCGCACCCTCCGCGAGGTGCGGCTCATCGTCATCGGCTCCACGCTCTATCTGTTCAGCGCGGAGTGGCCGGAGGCGGGCCCGGGCGCAGCGCGGGCCGAACAGTTCCTTCGCAGCATCCAGCTGAAGCCCGGCTATGCCGACCTGCCGCTCGTGCGGGAGCGGGAGCGCTTTCGCGAGTTGGTGGCGGGCAATTTCCGGCTGCGCTACGATGCTGCCCGCTGGTATCGCGATCCAACCGACACTGAGCCAGGGATTTTTAATTTTCTGCGGGTTGACCAGAAGGCCGAGGCCCAGCTCATCGCTGAGCCTCAGCCGATCGAGGGCAGTCTCGAGGCGGCGGTGATCAACACGGCGCGGGAGGAGGCGGAAAGCGTCACCGTCCGGAGGCGCGGGCAGAAGCTGCACGGCACGGCCGAGTTGACCGAGCTGGAATTCACCGCCCGCGTCGCGAACATCACCTATGTGAACCACGGCTATTTCTACAACGGCCCCGAGGGGGCGGTGCAGCTCCGCAGCTGGGCGCGGGATGGGGACTATGACAGCATGAGCAGTGACATCATGGAACTGCTCGACGGGCTCGTCGTCCAGGGGAAGTGAGGGGTGTTTGATCGTCCCTGCACCAGGACGCTCACTTGGTCCGTGCGGCCATGTTTTCCACCAGCGTCGTGAGGAACGGCGCGCCGCCGGGCAGACGGGCGAGGGCGGCCTTGGCGGCGTCGCTTTGCTCCCGGGCGTGCCGCCGCGAGGCGTCGAGGCCGTGGAGCTTCACGTAGGTGGTCTTGCCGGCCCGGGCATCCTTGCCGGCGGTCTTGCCGAGGGTCGCTGTGTCGGCGGTGGCGTCGAGGATGTCGTCGATGATCTGGAAGGCCAGGCCGAGGTGCTGGCCGGCCTCGCGCAGCGCGGCGACATGGGCCTCGCCGGCGTCTTGCCTTGGGCCCGCCGAATGGGCACCGCAGAGCCCGCCCGCCACGAGCGCGACGGTCAGCATGGCACCAGTCTTGTTGCGGTGAATGAACTCGAGCTCGGCGGTGGTGGCGTCGGCCTTCCGCTCGGCGAGCAGGTCCTCCATCTGGCCGCCGATGAGCTGCCCGCTGCCGGCGGCGTCGGCGATCTCGCGAATGAGGGCGGCGCAGAGGGCAGGGGAGCCTCCATAGTGCCGGCCGATGAGTTGGAAGGCGAGGGTGAGCAAGGCGTCTCCGGCGAGCAACGCGGTGGCCTCGTCGAACTGCTTGTGTGCCGTGGGCCGGCCGCGGCGGAGGTCGTCATTGTCCATGCACGGCAGGTCGTCGTGGATCAGCGAGTAGGTGTGCAGGCACTCCAGGGCGACGGCGGCGGGCAGGGCGTCCGCTTTGGTGCCGAACAGATCTGCCGCCGCCAAAACCAACACCGGCCGGAGTCGTTTGCCGCCGGCCTCGAGACTGTAACGCATGGCGGCATGGAGCCGAGCGGGCCGGGTGGAGGCGGCCGGCACCAAGGTGTCGAGGCCGTGTTCAATTCGCTCGCGATAGGCCTGTAACTGGGCGGTAAAATCCATGTGGGTGCCAGCTGACCTCAACGCGCTCGGTGGCTTGGGGTCAAGCAGCTCCACCAGGAATTTGCCGCGTGCCGGGCCAAGAACAGTCTCGCCAAGCTGGGGGGGCCGAATCATTACTGGGGCACTTTTTCAGATGCCCACCTACGAATACGTCTGCACCAAATGTGGCCATGAGTTGGAGGCCTTCCAGTCGATGAAGGATGAGGCCTTGAAGAAATGCCCGATCTGTAAAAAACCGGGACTCAAGCGCCAGGTCGGTGGCGGCGCGGGATTGATTTTCAAAGGCTCGGGCTTCTATATCACCGACTACAAGAAAAAGTCCGGCACGCCCGACGCCAAGTCCCCCGCTTCCAAGTCCCCGACCGCTTCGACCGCTCCGGCCGCCAAATAATCCACACCTCCCATGGCTGACAAAAAAATCGAAAAAGCGCTTTATGGTCCGAGCATGACGGAAGTTGCCCTCGGCGCCGTGTTGGGCCTCTTGGCCGGGGTGCTGGCCGCCGCAGTTTACCTGGTATTCAAGCCGGTGGCGCAGGTGAGGGAGATGCCGGCCGCAGACAAAGTGCAGAAAAGCATGGTTTACTACATCCCCGGCACCGAGAGCAACGCCAAGAGCCGGGGCTGGCAGGCCAAGCAAAAGCAGATCCTCGCGGGCAAGGCGCTCAGCCTCTCCCTAGTCGAGGATGAGCTCAACGCCTGGGCCAACACCCTCGCGGCCCCGCCCGCAGCCCCCAAGACCGGAGCCAAGCCGAACGAGTCCGCCAAGCCCGCGAACGATGGCATCTTCAATCCCGGCAAGCCCAACTTCCGCATCGTGGGGGATCAGTTGCAGATCGGGGGCAAATGCCTGCTCAACTGGTATGGCCTGACCTACGAGGCCTCCTATCTGGCCACCGGCACCTTCACCAAGACCGGGGACACGGTCAGCTACTCGGCGGACAAGGTCTATCTCGGTTCCTGCCCGGTGCACTTGCTGCCCGCGCTCGCCGGCCCGCTGGTGAACCACCTGATTGATCGCGTGAAAGTTCCGGACGAGGTGCGTGCCGCCTGGGCCAAGCTCGACAGCGTGACCATCGAGGGCGGGGCGCTGAAGCTTGTCGCGCAGTAAGGTGGCGCTAAGCCCGGAAACGATTCTCCGCGGATGACGCAGATCGACGCGGATAAATTGGTTTGGGACATCAGCGCTTATCCGCGTCATCCGTGGGAGGTTTCTTCCGGTTCGGTCATCCCGTCATGTCGCAGAACCTGAAAAACATCAGCGTGGTCGCCATCGCGACCGTGTTGTCGCGCGTGTTGGGGCTGGTGCGGGAAATCCTGATCGCGGCGGTGTTCGGCACCAGTGCGCTGAGCTCGGCCTTTGTGTCGGCTTTCACGCTGCCAAATCTCTTCCGCCGGCTGCTGGGCGAGGGGGCGCTCACGGCAGCCTTCGTGCCGACTCTCGCGCACGAGCTGGAACACCGGCAGCGCGCCGCAGCATTCGCGCTGGTGAGCAAGGTGGCGAGCTGGCTGCTGGTTGTCACGGTGGGGCTCGTCGCACTGGCGATCGGCGTGATGGCCAACGCGGAGCTGCTGCTGCGGGCGACCGGCGGGCTGGGGATGGAGGCCGACACCACCGGGCGCCTGGTGCTGGGTGCGAATCTCGCTGTCATCCTGTTTCCCTACATGATATTTGTCTGCCTCGCGGCGGCGTTCAGCGCGGCGTGCCAGGTGCTCGGGCGCTTCACCGAGCCGGCCCTGTCGCCGGTCTGGCTGAATCTCGCCAGCATCGGCGCGCTCGGGCTGGGCGCCTGGTGGGCCTGGGGCGACCAAGCGCGGATGCACCTGCTGTGCGGCGGCGTGCTGCTAGGAGGCTTCCTGCAGATGGCCGTGCCGGCGGGCGTGCTCTGGAGCGAGGGCTGGCGGCCGCGCTTCGACCTGCGGGCCGACGAGCGGGTGCGCGAAATCATGGGCCTGATGGCGCCGACCATCATCGGTTCCGCCATCTACCTCATCAATATTTCCGTCTCCCGCTTCATCGGGCTGTCGCTCAATGACAGCGCGGCGCAGGTGTTGAACCTGGCCACCCGCGTCATGGAGCTGCCGATCGGCGTGTTTGCGGCGGCGGTGGCCACGGTGGTTTTCCCGCTCATCGCCCGCCACGCGGCCAAGCGGGACTGGCCGGCGCTGGCGCTTGACTATCACAAGGGGCTGCGGCTCGTGCTGATCATCAATGTGCCGGCGGCGGTCGGGCTCGCCCTGCTGAGCGAACCGGTCACGCGCCTCCTGTTCCAGCGCGGGGCCTTCACGGCGGCGGACACAACGCTGATGACGCCCATCCTCGCCGTGTATGCGCTCGGCCTGCCTTTCCTGTCGTTCACCACGGTGGCGTTGCGCGGCTTCTACGCGCTGAAGGACACGGCCACGCCGGTGCGGGCGGCGGCCCTGAGCTTCGCGGTGAATCTGGGGCTGAGCCTTGTCCTGATGGAGCGGTTGTCCACGGTCGGCCTCGCCCTGGCCAGCAACCTTGCCGTGCTGGCACAGGCGTGGTTCCTGCAGACGCGCCTGACCCGCCGGATGGCCGGGCTCGGCTTTGCTCCTTTGCTGCCCCACCTGGGCAAGATTGCGACAGCCAGCGCGCTGATGGGTGCGGCGGTGTGGGGTGGGAGCAAGCTGGCCGCCCAACTGCCGCTGGCCGGCAAGGCGCAGGATGTCATGGTCGTGGCGGGACTGATTCCGGTGGCGTGCGTCGTGTATGGCGCCCTGCTGTGGGTGCTGAAAATCGAGGGACGAGAGGAACTGGGCGCGCTGTGGGCGCGGTTCCGCCACCGGCAAGACGGCGCATGATGGAGGCACCCGTGCCAGTGACGCACAACTCCGGCGCCCACCGCTATGAGGTGGTGGTGGACGGGCACCTGTCGGTTTGCGAATACGAGCTGGCCGAGGGGCGCATGATTTTCACCCACACCGTCGTGCCCCCGGAGCTGCGCGGGCGGGGCATTGCGGAAGCTCTCGTGCGGGCGGCGCTGGCGGACGCGCGTGCGGCGGGCCGCCAGGTGGTGCCGCAATGCTCCTACGTCGCCCGGTTCATCGCGCGGCATCATGAGTTCGCGGATCTCGTCGATCGGGGTGGTGAGGCCACCGGATTTACCTCGTAAACCGGACGCCGACCCAGGCGTTTCGGGGAAAATGGTCGGGCTGGTGAGATTCGAACTCACGACCTCTTGCACCCCATGCAAGCGCGCTACCAGACTACGCTACAGCCCGATGATTCGACGGAAGGGCGAAGAAGCCCTATGCGCGGAGCCTAAGCAAGTCATTATTTCGCCCGCGGAAATTGCCTGCCGGAGAGCATTTTAACCGCGACGAGACCAGCGGGCTAACCCATGCTTGGGGCTGACCATGACCCTTGCCGAGGCCAAGAAAAGGATCGCCGACCTGCGCCAGCAGGTGGCCCATCATGCCGAGCTGTATTACCGCCAGGCCAGGCCCGAGATCTCTGACCGCGAATACGACCAGCTCGAGCGGGAACTGGCGGACCTGGAGCAACAGTTCCCGCAGTTCGCCGATGCCGATTCGCAGACTCGCAAGGTGGGCGACGATCGGGTGCAGGGCTTCAAGGAGGTCGCGCACCGGCAGAAGATGCTCAGCCTCGACAACACCTACAACGAGGAGGAACTGCGCGCCTTCCACACCCGGCTCACCAAGCTCCTCGAGGCCGACGACCTGCGCTACACGGTCGAGCCGAAAATTGACGGCCTCGCCGTCAGTCTCACCTACGAGAATGGCCAATTCGTCCGTGCCGTCACCCGGGGCAAGGGCGACAAGGGCGACGACGTGACAGCCAATGTGGCCACCATCAGCATGCTGCCGCACAAGCTTCGTGGGGCGGCGCCGCGCATCGTGGAGATTCGGGGGGAAATCTACATGACGCAGGCGGAGTTCGAGCGCCTCAACGCCGAGCGCGCCGCCGCCGGCGAGGAACTCTACGCCAACCCGCGCAACACGGCCGCCGGCACCATCAAGCAGATCGATCCCACGGAGGTCGCCAAGCGCAAGCTGTCCATCGTCCTCTACGGTCTCGGCTACTGCGAGCCGGCGCTTGTGCGTTCCCAGACGGAGCTGCAGGAGCAGATTCGCGCTTGGGGCCTGCCGGCCGTGGAGAAATACTGGGCCGTGCGCGGCATTGACGAGGCTTGGGGCGCGATTGGGGAGCTCGACCAGCTGCGCCGGACCTTCGCCTACGGCACCGACGGTGCCGTCGTGAAGCTCAACGACGTCGAGCAGCAGCGCGCCGCCGGCGCGACCGACAAGTCACCCCGCTGGGCCATCGCCTACAAATACAAGCCCGACACCGCACGCACGCGCCTCAAGGCCATCACCATCCAGGTCGGCAAGACCGGCATCCTCAGCCCGGTGGCTGAATTGGAGCCGGTGCACCTCTCGCTCAGCACCATCGCTCGCGCCACGCTGCACAACGAGGAGGAGATCCGCCGGAAGGACATTCGCATCGGCGACCTCGTCGAGATCGAGCGCGCCGGCGAGGTGATTCCCGCCGTGTTGCGTTCCTTTCCCGAGGAGCGCCCAGCCGGGGCGAGAGAGTTCGACCTCTTCGCCGCGGTCGGCGGCAAGTGCCCGGTCTGCGCCGGCAAGATTGCCAGGGTCGAGGTCGATACCGGCAGCGGCATCGGCGCCGCCTGGAAATGCCAGAACTACGACTGTCGGGCGCAGCGCGCCGGCCGGCTCGGCTTCTTCTGCAGCCGTCGCGCCCTTGCCATCGACGGTCTCGGGGAGACGGTGGCCGCCAAACTCGTCGAACTGGAGTTGGTGAAGGATCCGCCCGACCTCTACGATGTGACGTTGGAAACCCTCGCGACGCTCAACCTCGGCACGGCGGAGGAGCCGCGCGTGTTCGGCGAAAAGAACGCGACCAAGCTGGTCGCGGCGCGCGAGGCGGCCCGGGCGCTTCCGCTCGAAAAGTGGCTTTATGCGCTGAGCGTGCCGGATGTCGGCGAGAGCACGGCCCGGGAGCTCGGGCGCCGGCACCGGACTTTCGCCGAACTCGCGGACTCGGCGCTGCTCAAGGCCGTGCTGGAGAAGGCAGCGCTCGAGGAGGAGCGCGAGCGCGACGGCCCGGCCTCAAAGAAAAATCCGCCCAAGGGCGACGCGGAAAGGGAACGGCGCAAGACGCGTCGCGTCGCGATTGACGGCGAACTCAAGGCGCTGGAGGGTGGCATCCTGCTCGGCGTGCCCTCGGACATCGGGCCGGCGGTCGCGGCCAGCACGTTGGAGTTTTTTGCGAGCCCGCCCGGAAAGCGTCTCTTGGCCAAGCTGGCCGAGCTGGGCATCGATCCGCAGGGCACGGTGCAGGCAGCGGGTGCCTTTACGGGCAAGACCTTCGTCCTGACCGGCACGTTGCCGACTTTGAAGCGCGAGGAGGCGGAGCAGAAAATTCTCTCCTCTGGCGGCAAGGTCGGCGGGAGCGTCAGCAAGAAGACCAGCTATGTGTTGGCGGGCGCGGAGGCCGGTTCCAAGCTGGAGAAGGCGAGGGAACTCGGCGTGCCCGTGATCGATGAGACGGAGTTTTTGCGGATGGCGGGTGGGTAGGGCTTCTCAGGGCGTCAGCGGCGGCTTGGGCTTGGGCATGCCGTTGTCCACGGACAGCGCCCCGCTCCCGCTCACCGCGAAGATGGCGAGCAGGTAGAATACCAGTGCAGAGAATTCCAAGGATTGGCCACCGCTCATGAGCCCTTCGCTGCGGTGGATGAACAGGGCTCCGGCCAGGATGGGAAGCTGCACCCATGCGGCGATGCGCGTCAGCAGGCCGATGGTGAGCATCAGCCCGCCCACGAGGTGAGCCAGAGCGATGTAGTGGAGCACGCCGACCGTGATGAGCCAGGGAAAATCCATCCGCTTGAGCAGGTCGAGGATGAACTCGGCCCGGGTGTTGGTGATGATGAACACGCCGCGAATGAACAGGCCCAGACCGAGGTAGATACGGACGCAATCGAGCCAAACCTTGGGATGGGCTTCCGCCCAGTCGATAAACTGACGCAGCTTTTCCATGGGGTATTCCTTGGGTAAAGTCGGCAGGCGTGATGTCCGCCGGTTGGCTGCAGGATACGCAACCCGGTGCTCGGGTCGATGCAGAAAACCTGGAAACTCCGCACACCCCGGCGCGGCGCCAGCCTTCGTCAGGGTAGGGATCTCAAACGGGCAATCTCTCAATAACCTTGCCGCTGGAGCTGGGCTTGCAGCTCGCGCTGGAAGGCCTGCACGTCGGCGGGGCTGGGCTGGTAGCCCTTTTGCGCAGTCTCAAGGGCGAGGCGTCCCATCTGGTCCAGCGCCCACTTGCCGGTGACACCATCGCTGAAGGTGACATTGCCACTGGCCATGAAGCCGGGGCGGACCAGGCGATCCAGGTCGAGGGAGAAGCGGCCGGTGCCGGGAGCACCGGGCATCTCCCCGGATTCCTGGGGTAGCTCATCCGGTGGCAAGTCGTCCTCGTCCATGTCTTCCGGGGCAGGGCCGACCTTCTCTTTCAACTTGTCTATCAGGCCATTCTTTTCGCCTGCCGGGGCAGGGCGGGCGGGCGGAGCCTTGCTGACGTCGGAGGCATCGACCTTGGGGGCCGGATCCTTGAGCTCGAGGTTCAGATCGTCCACGAGGAAGCGGACGTCACGATAGGTCATCGAAATCTTGAACTGCTCGGTGAGCTTTTGCTGGACGGAGGAGAGGTTGTCCCCGGCGGCGACCCAGGCGGCGACCGTCTGCTTTTGTTCGGGAGTGAGCTGCATGGCAGGGTTGGAAGGTGAAAGTTGACTGTGGAAAGAGCCTAGACCGTTAACGGCAATGCCGCCACTTTCAACTTATCCCTTGCAACCTTCAACCGTGACGGGGCACAGCCCCATTACTTGGCCAACTGCGTCTTCAGGAAGTCCACGCTGCCGCGCACGGAGTCGTCTTGCTCCATCATGTTCTCGACGGTCTTGACGGCGTGGATGACGGTGCCGTGATCGCGGCCGCCAAAGGCCTCGCCAATCTCCTGAAGGGAGTGGCGGGTGAGCTGGCGGCTGAGATACATCGCGATCTGGCGGGGAAAGGCGATGGCGTTGGGGCGGCGCTTGCTCGTCATGTCCGAGTGACGGATCTGGTAGTGGTCGGCGACGCGCTTCTGGATGCCCTCGATGTTCAGGCGGTTCTGGGCCTCCTCCATCAGCACGTCCTTGAGCAGGTGCTCGGCGGTGGGGAGGTCGAGTGTCTTGCCGGTGAGGGCGGCGTAGCTGGAGATCTTGATCAGGGCACCTTCGAGGCGGCGGATGTTCTTCGAGATGTGCTGCGCCATGAACTCGATCACGGGCATGGGCAGCTCAATCTTGAGCGAGGCGGCCTTGGTCCTGAGGATGGCGACGCGGGTCTCTAAGTCAGGCGAAGAAATGTCGGCGGACAGACCCCACTGGAAGCGGGAGACCAGGCGGGCTTCCAGTGTGGCGATTTCGGCGACGGGGCGGTCGCTGGAAATGATGATCTGCTTCTGGGATTCGAAGAGGTCGTTGAAGGTGTGGAAGAACTCCTCCTGGATGCGCTCCTTGCCGGCGAGGAACTGCACATCATCCACCAGCAGGACGTCCACGCTGCGGTAGCGCTGGCGGAACTTTGTCAGGGCGTTCTCCTGGATGGCGTGGATATACTCGTTGGTGAACTTCTCGGTGGAGAGGTAGGCGACCTTGGCCTCGGGGTTGCGCTGGAGGATGCTATGCCCGATGGCGTGCATCAGGTGGGTCTTGCCCAAACCGGTGGCACCGTGGAGGAAGAGGGGGTTATAGGCCTGCGCGGGCGCCTGCGCGACGGCCAGGGCGGCGGCGTGGGCGAGCTGGTTGTTCTGGCCGACCACGAAATTCTCGAAGGTGTTGCGCGGGTTGAGTGCGCTGGCGGCCATGCGCTCGTCGTAGCGCAGCGGACGCTTGGCGGCGGTGCGGCCCTTGGCTTCGGGGACAGGCACCCGGGCGGGCGCGGCACCATTGCCGTGGCCCGTCTTCTTGAGGCTGACATGCACCATGCGACCGGCAGCCAGCCGCAGGCGCTGCGAGATCAGATCGAGGTAATTGTCGTGGATCCAGATGGCGGCGAAATCATTCGGCACGCCGAGGGTGACGGAGTCTTCCGTGGTCTCCGTGCAGCTGATGGGCTCGAACCACATCGCGAACACGTCCTCGGGGAACAGCCCCTTGAGGTCGCATTTGACGGATTCCCAGAGACTGGTCTGGAGCACGGAGTGGGGCATGACAGGGCGGTAAAGGGACAGGTTTGGTAACACCTCAGCAATTGGATTCGCCGAAACTCCCGTGTGCCTGTCGTGCGCCAGCTACTCGGAAGGGAAAAGGGGAGGTCGGCCATCCTTTGGCCGCCACAGACGAACTGCGGGACAAAGTGATTGGCGGCCGGGATTCAGGGGGCCCTGGACGAGTGCGTGCACGAGGTGCGCTGCGGAGTTGGCAAAGAACGATCGCTAAGGCGGTCAGTTAAAAATTACTTTGCGAGTAACGGGAAACAAAAAATGCCTTTCAAGGGCATATTTCCGACATCTTGTTCACACCAAGCCGGCGGATAACTTTTGCCATTTTGATGTTGCGAAAAAACGTCCTGCCCTCGGCTGCGATTTTCCCTCTGAGCGACCGCTTTTCAGGAATTGGCCAGATGATGGGGCTCGGGATCCGTCCATTTGCCGTGCTCGCGGATGAGGGCGATCAGGCGGGAGTCGGCCTCAGCCTGGGGCAGGTTGTATTGGACGCAGGTTTTCCCCACGTAGAGGTTGATTTTGCCCGGTGCGCCGCCCACGTAGCCGAAATCGGCGTCGGCCATCTCGCCGGGCCCGTTGACGATGCAGCCCATGATGGCGATTTTCACGCCCTTGAGGTGGCCGGTCTGGGCGCGGATGCGCTGCGTGGTGGTTTGGAGGTCAAACAAGGTGCGGCCACAGCTCGGGCAGGCGACAAACTCCGTCTTCGAGATGCGCGCGCCGGCGCCTTGCAGGACGTTGTAGGCGAGTTTGGTCGCGCGGGCGGGGTCTGCCTCAGTCTCGATGCTGACCAGGTCGCCCAAACCGTCACAGAGCAGGCTGCCGGTGAGGAAACTGGCTTCGAGGAGCTTGGAGAGGAAGCTGTTGTCGCCCCGCACGGCCGTCGCGGCCGTGTTGCGAATCCAGATCGGGGCCGGCGATCCGATGGCGTGCAACAGGGCCGCCAGGCGCCGGTAGGCGCCGATGCTGTGGGCTGCTCCGCGGGTGGCTGAGAGGGTGAAGATGAGCGGTTCATCACCCAAGGCCCGCAGAATCGGCTCAAAGGAAGCGAAATCATCCGGCGCTATCTCTGCCGCCAGAAAATGCCCCTGTCGGCGGGCGAGGGACGCGAATGCCTGGAGTAACGCCTCCTCCCCGGGGTCGAAGCGGCGGACGAGGAGGATTTTCGATTTTGGACCTTCGGTTTCCGATTCGATATCCGCCGGTGTGAGTGACGGGTCGAGTTCGAGCGCCAGAAAATCGACGGGCAGCGGGCTGGCAACGGCGGCGGCCAGATCGGCCGGAGAGTTTACTGGCACCAGCAGGCCCTCGGTGGGCGTGTCCTTCAGCTTCGGAACGGCGAGTGCCTTGGCGGCGTCGGGCAGACCGGCGAGCGGGGTGCGCACGATGACGCGCGGGGGCTGCTCCGGGCCGACGATGCACTTGTCCGAGAATTTCAGGACGGAAGTCTCGCGGCGGGCGAAATGGTAGGGATCCACCGGGTCGCTCGGCAGCAACTCGGAACGTTGGGCGTTGGAGTCCCTCCAGAGACTCATGGCCTTGTCGGCGATGGCGCGGGCTACGGGGATCTCGTAAACGGAGTCCTCGGTCAGGGACACGCGGATGGTGTCGCCGAGGCCGTCGAGCAACAGGCTGCCGATGCCGATGGCGGATTTGATGCGCCCATCTTCGCCGCCGCCCGCCTCGGTGACGCCGAGGTGGAGCGGGTAGTGCATGTCCTCCCGGTTCATGCGCTCCACGAGCAGCCGGTAGGCCTGGATCATGACTTTCGGGTTGCTCGACTTCATCGAGAGCATGATGGCGTGGTAGTCGTGGCTCCGGGCGATGCGGAGGAATTCCAGGGCGCTCTCCACCATGCCGAGCGGCGTGTCGCCGTAGCGGTTCATGATGCGGTCGGAGAGGGAGCCGTGGTTGGTGCCGATGCGCATGGCACGGCCGAGTTCCTTGCTGCGCTTCACCAGCGGGGAAAAGGACTCGTGCAACCGGGCCAACTCGCGGTCGTAGTCGGCGTCGGTGTATTCCTTGACGGCGAACTTCTTCTTGTCGGCGTAGTTGCCGGGATTCACCCGGATCTTTTCGACATGCTCGACGGCCTCCATCGCCGCAGCGGGCAGGAAATGGATGTCGGCTACCAGCGGGATGTGGCCAAAGCCCGCCGCCGTGAACTGCGCGCGGATGTCCTTCAGGCATTTCGCAGCGGCGACATTGGGCGCGGTGATGCGGACGATCTCGCAGCCGACCTCGGCCAGCGCGATGGACTGCCGCACCGTGGCGGCGATGTCCTGGGTGTCGCTCGTCGTCATCGACTGGATGCGGACGGGGTGCGTGCCGCCGACGCCGACGCCCCCGACCATCACCTCGGTGGTGCGGCGGCGGATCGGGTGATAACGGGAGGCGCAATAGGACATGCGGCGAAAGTTACGAAACGGGGAACCCGGGACAAGCGGCAAGCGCCGGAGCGAATCCACCCGAGCCCGGCCAGCAGAACTCTTTCACTTTCCGGCGGGGGCCGGCTTGGTGCCTTCCTTGGCCGGGGTGTCGGCCTTGAAATCGTTGACCAGTCGCCGAATGTCGCCGAATACCGTGACATACAGCACCATCATGAGCAGCAGCACCATGAAGGCGCTTTGCGTGGTCAGGATGAAGTTGGCGGGCAGGGGGCGGCCGCGGAGCCGGGCGATGGTGGCGAGCAGGATGTGTCCGCCGTCGAGGACGGGGATGGGCAGCAGGTTGAAGATGGCCAGGTTGACGTTGATCAGGATGGCGAACCAGAGGGCGTAGCGCAGGGGGAAGTCGGACTGGCCGGCGTTCCAGAAGCCGCGCCCGATGCCGATGGGCCCGCTCAGGTTGGAAAAGGACAGGTCGCCCTTGGGACTCACCAAGCTCCAGAGCGTGCGGAAGGTGGTGTCCACGATTTCGGAAATCTGGGTCCAGGGCGATTCCCTGAGCAGGCTGAAATTGGTCCGCTGGGTCAGGCCGGTGAGTGGGTGAGGCTGGCCCGTGACGGTGGCCGGCACGGTGAGCACGACGCTCTGCCCCTGGCGGCGCACGGTGAGTTGCACGGGTTGATTCGGATGAGTGCGCAGGTAGTCGAAGAGGACTTCCGGCGCCGTGACGGCCCGGGCGGCGACGGCAGTGATCTCATCGTTCGCCTGGAAGCCCAGGGCGGCACTGGGCGAACCGGGGGCCACCTGGTCAATGATGGTCGCAAAGGCGGGCGAGACGCCAATGGTGCGGAAGCGCTCGTCGCCGGACCGCTGCGGGCTCGCGGTGATCTCGAGGAGCTGTCCATTCCGCTCGATGCCCAGCCGCACCAAGCGCTGGCCGTCCTGCTGAGTGCCGGTGCCGAGCACGAGCGCGGACTTGAACTGGTTCCAGTCCTGCACCGGACGGCCGTCCACCTGGCGGATGATGTCGTTCGCCTTCAGGCCCGCTGCGGCCGCCGGGCTGGGCGCCTCGGTGCCGTCGGCCAGTTTCAAGGTGGGGATAACATAGCCGATCCGGGTGGTGGCCAGGTATTCGGGAGCGGGCCGGCCGATGAACCAGAGGATGGTGGCCAGGGCGAAGGCAAAGATGACGTTGAAAAACGCGCCGGCGGCAAAGACCGTCACCTTCGTGTTGTAGGTGATCGGGGGGAGCTTCTCGGCTTCGATGTCGGACTCGCCTTCGATCGCGGCCATGTCCGCCAGTTGGGGCAGGGCGACATAGCCGCCCAGCGGAATCCAGGAGAGGCGGTATTCCACGCCATCGCGGCCGGTGCGCTTCCAGATGGCCGGCCCAAAACCGATGGAGAACCGGGTGACCTTCACGCCGCGCCGCCGGGCCGCGAGAAAGTGACCGAGTTCATGCACGAAGATCGACCCGCCAAAGAAGAGGACGATCAGAGTGAGTGACCAGAGATTGCTGAATATACCCGTAAGGGATTCCATGATGTTAGCGTGTCATCCCGGCAACGCGAAGGATGCATCAGGATACGAGGGTGCAGAGGGATTCTTCACTTCGTTCAGAATGACAAGTTAGTTGGGCTGATTGAAAAATTCGGCGGCCTTGACCCGGGCTGCGGCGTCAACGGCGAGGACCTGATCGAGGGTGGAAGGTTCGATCAATTTCATCGCACCCAGAGTCTTTTCGATAATCCGGGGAATCGCAAGGTAGGGGACCTGCTTTTTTAGGAAAGCGGCGACGGCCACCTCGTTGGCTGCGTTAAACACCGCCGGGGCGGTGCCGCTGGCGGCCATGGACTCGCGTGCCAGCCGCAGGCAAGGGTAGCGGGCCTCGTCAATGGGCCGGAAATCGAGGGCAAAGACCCGGTCGAGCGACAGGGCGGCGTCGGTGCCCGCCCGGGCCCGTTCCGGATAGAGGAGGCAGTGCTGGATGGGGAAGGTCATCGCCGGCGGGCAGAGCTGCGCGAGCAGCGAGCCGTCGGTGAACTCGACGAGGCAGTGCATGATGCTCTGGGCATGCAGCACGGCCTGGCATTGGTCGGCACGCAGGCCGAAGAGCCACTGCGCCTCGATGAGCTCGAGGCCCTTGTTCGCCAGTGTGGCAGAGTCCACGGTGATCTTTGGCCCCATGGCCCAGTTGGGGTGTTTAAGGGCGTCGGCGGGGGTGACCTGGGCCAGTTTTTCCAACGGCCAGTCGCGGAAGGCGCCACCGGAGGCCGTGAGCACGAGCCGACGAACATCAGCTGAGCGGTGCCCCTGGAGGCATTGGAAGACGGCGTTGTGCTCGCTGTCCACCGGCAACAACCGGCTGCCGCTAGCCTTGGCCGCCGCCATCACGAACTTGCCGGCCAGAACGAGAATTTCCTTCGAGGCGAGGGCGATGGTCTTTTTCGCGGCGATGGCGGCGAGGGTGGGGGCCAGCGCGGTGGTGCCGACGATGGCCACGAGCACGATGTCGGCCTCGGGCAGTGCCGCGAGTTCGCTCAATCCCTCCGGGCCGCCGTGGAAGGTGGTGCCGGTCGGGAAGGCGCCGCCCTTGCGCGCCTCGGCGAGGGCGGCCGGGTCGTGGAGGCCGATCTGGCGGACACCAAACTGCCGGGCGATCTCCGCGAGGCGCTGGTGCTTGCCGTGGGCGGCGATGCCGACGAGTTCCAGTCGGTCGGGGTGCGCAGCGATGACCCGGAGCGTGCTTTCGCCGATGGAGCCGGTGGCTCCGAGGAGCACGACGCGTTTGCGAGAGAGTGAAGGCACGGGAAAAGGAGTGAAGGAGTGAGTGGAAAGGGTGGGGAAATTGGGCCGGTTCCTTATTTCCTCACACCCTCGCTCCCTTCGGAGCATCACGCTAGGAACAGAAAAATAAAATACGCCACCGGCGCGGTCAGGAGCAGGCTGTCGGTCAGGTCGAAGGCGCCGCCGATGCCCGGAATGAGCTGCCCGGTATCCTTGGTATCGGCCCGGCGCTTGATGGCGGACTCCATCAGATCGGAAATGATGGCGATGATGGCCAGCGGCACGGCGACGGCCGCCGCGACGGCCGGGGTCAGTCTTTCGGGTAGCCGATCGGAGGCGAAGAAGGCGATGCCTGCGCCGATCCCCGCGGAGATGATCACGCCGCCGACGGCTCCTTCCCAGGTTTTTTTCGGGCTGATCTCGGGGGCCAGCTTGTGCCGGCCGAGGAGCAAGCCGGTGAGCAGGGCCCCGACGTCGCAGAACTTGGCCACGGCCACGACCCACAGGCAGAGGGTCAGATTTTCACCGCTGTCGGCGTCGCGCATGAGGATGCGGACGAGGAAGTGCAGCAGGTAGGGGATGTAGAGCAGTCCGCCGATGGTGGCGGCGATGGTCTCGACCCGGCTGGCGGTGTCGCGCTCGCGGAGGCTGCGGATGCAGGCCACCACCAAGGCCAGCACCAACAGGCCGCCGGCCACGCTGCCAGGCGCCTCGGCCTCCTCCGTGAACCAGGCGAGATAATACGGCCCGGCGAGCATCAGGGCGGCGAAGCCGAGGCCCATGCCGTGGAAGGCCTTGGCACCCATCTTCGCGGTCAGCCCGTAGAATTCGTGCAGCGTGAGCACAGCGAGGAGTGTCGCCAGCGCCACGGCGGCGTGCGCGCCAAAAAAATAAAGGCCGCCGAGGATGACGGTCCACAAGACGAGGGTGCTGAGGATGCGGGCAAGCACGGCAGGAGTAGGCGCGGCGCGATTATTGGGCGCCAGTCTTAATTTGCTCGGCGGTCAGCCCATAGCGCCGTTCGCGGCGGCCGTATTCGTCGACCGCAGCCTGGAGATCGGCCTTTCCGAAGTCCGGCCAGAGGACGGGGGTGAAGACGAACTCGGCGTAGGCTCCTTGCAGGAGGAGGAAGTTGCTCAGGCGCGTTTCGCCGGAGGTGCGGATGATGAGGTCCGGATCAGGCAGGTCGGCGGTGTAGAGGTAGCGGCTGAATTGCTCCCAGGACGAGTCCGCGAGCTGCTCCGTGCCGGCCGCCACGGCCGCGGCGTAGGCGCGGGCCGCGTCAGCGACCTCGGAGCGCGCGCCATAGTTGAGCGCCAGGACAAAATGCCAGGCGGTGAAATGCCGGGTCGCCGCCTCGGTTTCGCGGAGGAGCTGGCGCACGCCCGCCGGCATGTGGTCGGTGCGGCCGATGGTGCGGAAGCGCACGCCATCGCGCACGAAGGTCGCCAGCTCCTGCCGCAGGTAATACTCTAGCAGGCCCATCAGCCCGCCGACCTCGTCGGCCGGCCGCTTCCAGTTCTCCACGGAGAAGGCATAGAGCGTGATGTAGCGGATGCCGATCTCGCGGGCGGCGTTCATGGCGGTGCGCACCGCCTCGACCCCGCGCCGGTGGCCCTCCAGCCGGGGCAGGCCGCGCTGTCGGGCCCAGCGGCCGTTGCCATCCATGATGATGGCGACGTGTTGCGGGATTCTGGCGGGGCCGGGGGGCGACATGCGTGGCGGGAGATTGAGGGCACGGCCGATGCGTTTGACAAGCCCGCCTTCGCGCGGCACGGCTTGCCTTGCCCGCCGGGGCGGGCAGATTCACCGCATGGCAACCCAACCCCTCACCCCGGCGGAAATCCATGCGGCGCTGCCGTCCCTGCCGGGCTGGAAACATGACCGCGACGCCCTCGCGAAGGAGTTCAAATTCGGCAGTTTCAAGGAGGCGCTGGCCTTCATGGTGCGCGTGGGTTTCGAGGCCGAGGCGATGGACCATCACCCGGACTGGACGAACATCTACAACCGCGTCGCCATCCGCCTGAACACACATGACGCCGGCGGCAAGGTCACGGCGAAGGATGTGGCGCTGGCCGCCAGGATCCAGGCGCTGGCCGGGGCGGGCTGACCGCCGCCGGGCTCAGAGGTCCCGGAAGAAATTGAAGGTGCGGTCGCTCTCGCCGGGCAGGTAGGCTTCGTGGGCGTAGTCCGGGTAGAGCACCATCTCCTTCGGCGCGGTGATCTTGTTGTAGGCGGCGAATTGCGTGGAGGGCGGGCAGATCGGATCCATCAGGCAGGTGAACATGAGCACCTCGGCCCGGATGCGCGGGGCGAGGTGCTGGCAATCAATGTAGCCGAGCTTGGTGAAGACTTCCTTCTCCCGCCGGTGCAACGGATCGGACTGGCGGAACCAGGTGCGCAGTTCCTCATAGGCATCCTTGGCCAGGTCCATCTCCCACACCCGCTGGTAATCGCAGAGGAAGGGGAAGACCGGGGCCGCGCGTTTGATGCGCGGTTCCAGCGCGGCGCAGGCCAGGGTGAGCGCCCCGCCTTGGGACAGGCCCATGGCGCCGACGCGCGCGGCGTCCACCTCGGGGAAACCCATCACGACGCGCGCCAGCTGCGCGGTATCGAGAAAAATCTGGCGGAAGGCGAGCTTGCGGGGATCGGGATCATCGAGGCCGCGGATGATGTGGCCGCGATACGTCGTGCCCAGCACCCGGCCCGAGTCCTCCGAGCGGCCGCCCTGGCCGCGGCAATCGAGGGCCGCCACGCAGAAGCCCTCGCCCGACCACGCCAGCCGCGGGGAGAAATCGCCGCTGTGGCCGCTGTAGCCGTGAAATTGCAGGACGGCGGGATTCTTGCCGGAGGATTTTTTCGGGCGGATGTATTTGGCGTAAACCCGCGCGCCGCCGACGCCGGTGAACCACAGGTCGAAGACCTCGCTATGCCGCGGCGTGAGCTCCGTGGATGGCACCAACTCCGGCTGCGGGTCGGTGGCGTCGAGTTCGCGCAGGGCGGCATCCCAGTAGGCGTCGAAGTCAGCGGGGCGGGGATTCAGGCCCGGGTAGGTTTTCAGTTCGGCGAGCGGCTTGTCGATCAACGGCATGGAAGGAGGGAGTCAGACTTTCAAAAGACGCGCAAGAACGAGCGGGGTCCGGCCTCGACGGCCGTGATGACGCCGGCGGCCGGGTGAGTGGCTACCAGCTGTCCTGTGGCGTCGAACTCGCCCAGAGCGTGGCCGTCCACCAGCGGCACGAAATAGCGCCGCGCGTCGGAATCGTAGCCGAGCGAGACCGGGGCGACCGCCGCGCCAAGTGTAATGCAATGCGTTACATTTCCCTCTGGGGCGAGGGCTCCCACCTGGGCCCGACCGGCGGCGCCGCAAAGCACGAGCAAACGGTTGCCGCGCTGGTCGTAGGCCAGGCCGCCAATCGGGCCGACGAGATCTTGCACCTCTATCCTGCGCACAAACTCGCCGTAGAGAGTCAGCTCGACCACCGATCGACCGTCGGGATGCACGGCGAACAAGTGCCGATCGCTGGAACGGATGGCGAGGTCGGCGGGTGCGGCGGTGGGCAGGTCGGCCGGCAGCGGCATCTCGCGGAGGATTTTTCCGGAAGGCCGCTCGATGACGCGGATGACTTGCGCGGGGACGACGCGGACGAAGAGATGATCAGTGTTGAAGTCGTAAGCCAGGCCCACGGCCTGCTCGCCGGGCTTGAGCACGTCGCGAATGGGCGTGCCCGCCGGGCCAAAATCCTGCACCGCCGGGCTGGCGTCGGCCGTGAGATAGACGTGGTTCTGCCCGCTCGTCGCGCAGCCGGCGGCGGCCAGCATGGCCACGACGGCCGGCATGAAAATGAGTGCACGCACAGCGGGCCTCAGGAAAGGAGGGTATTCTCGATGCGGCGGTCCGGCACGAGCCAGAGGATGGCCACGCAGATATAAAGCGTGACGGAAACCCAGGGGAGCCAGCAGGCGAGGGGAATGCCCAATGCGTAGATGACAACCGAGATACGCCCCTTGAAGTCCGTGCCGATGGCCTTGCGCAAGGCGGAGTCCTCGCTGTGGCAGGCGAGCAGGCAGCGCACGAGGATATAGTAGGCGACCGCTGCCATGATCAGGATGCCACCGTAAAGCGCGACGGGTAGCGGTGCGAAGTGGTTTTCGCCCATCCAGCCCGTCACGAACGGAAGCAGGGAAAGCCAGAACAGCAGGTGGAGGTTGGCCCACAGGACGCCACCCTTCACGTGTTGGACGGCCTGGAAGAGATGGTGGTGGTTGTTCCAGTAGATGCCCACGTAGAGAAAGCTCAGCACATAGCTTAAAAAGACCGGGAGCAGCGGCCGTAGGTCGGCAAAATCGGTGCCGTGCGGCACCTTCATCTCCAGGACCATGATGGTGATGATGATGGCAATCACTCCGTCGCTGAACGCCTCAAGTCGGCCTTTGTGCATGCGGTCTAACAAAGACGACGACCGCCGCGGGGCAATCCGGATATCAGCTGCCGGGGTGGGAAACCGTTTGCGCCGCCGGGGTTCAGCGCTAGCCTGCCGCCATGAGTGATCATGCTCCTGCTACCGAAGTTGCCTCCACCCTCGACGCCCTGGTTCGCCTCAAGGCCAACATGCGCCTCACCATCAAGGGCAAAGACGATGTCATCGAGCAATCGCTGGTCTGCCTGTTGGCTGGGGGCCACCTGCTGATCGAGGACCTGCCGGGCGTCGGCAAGACGACCCTGGCCTACTCGCTGGCCCGTTCGATGGACTGCACGTTCTCCCGCATCCAGTTCACCAGCGACCTGCTGCCGACCGACGTCACTGGCGTCTCGATCTACGACGAGACCGTCAAGGAGTTCATCTTCAAGTCCGGCCCGGTCTTCGCCAACGTCGTGCTGGCGGATGAGATCAACCGCGCCACGCCCAAGACCCAGTCGGCGTTGCTCGAGGTTATGGATCGCGGCAAGGTCACGGTGGACGGCGAGGCGCACGCGGTGGGCTCGCCCTTCATGGTCGTGGCCACGCAGAACCCGGTGGACTACGAGGGCACGTTCCCGCTGCCCGAAAGCCAGATGGATCGCTTCCTCATGCGCCTGCAGATGGGTTACCCGCAGCCCGGCGATGAGCTGGACATCCTGCGCGCGCCCCGGCTCGGCTACGATGCCATCGCGCTGAACCCCGTAGTCACGCGCTCGGACGTGCTCAAGATGCAGGCGCTGGCCGGCAAGGTCTTCGTCGAGGACAGCGTGCTCGACTACATCCTGAAGATCATCACCGCCACGCGCACGGAGGTGGAGTTCAAGGCCGGTGTCAGCGTGCGCGGCGGGCTCTCGCTCCGCATTGCCGCCCAGGCGCGGGCGCTGGTGCAAGGCCGCGATTTTGTCATCCCCGGGGATATTCAGGAGACGGTGGGCCCGGTGCTGGCGCACCGCCTGTCGCTGGCCCGGCAGACCTCCGATGC
>JBDHQK010000158.1:0-5307 GCA_039807025.1 Lacunisphaera sp. | reverse complement strand
TTGGCCGACGGCAGCACGGAGACGCCGATGAACACGCCGGTGACGCCGGAGAAGTTCACCATCGCGTCGTAGTTCTCAGCGCCGAGCACGACGTCGGCGATGTCGCGCAGGCGCACGAGCTGCGCGCCGTTCTCGCGGACGACGAGGTCGCGGAAGCCCTCGACGTCGCGCAGGTCGGTCTGGGCGGTGAGGTTGATGGTGAGCATCGTGCCCCTGGTCTGGCCGACGGCGGAGAGGTAGTTCTGGGCGGCGAGGGCGGCGCGGACCTGGCCGGCGCTGAGGCCGAGGGCGGCCATGCGCTCGGGCTTGAGCCAGATGCGCATGGCGAAGACGCGGCCGCCGAGGATCTCGGCCTTTTGCACGCCGGGCACGGTGGAGAGCTTCGGCTGCACGACGCGCGTCAGGTAGTCCGTGATCTGGTTGGACTCCATCGTCGCGCTGTTGAAGCCGACATAGGCCGAGGCCGTGGTCTCGCCGACGGCGACGTCGAAGACCGGGTCCTCCGACCCGGCGGGCAGCTCGCCGCGCACGCGGTTCACCTTGGCGGTGATCTGGGTGAGGGCGTCGTTCGGGTCGTAGTTGAGGCGCAGGCGGATCGAGATGCTGGAGCTGCCCTGGCGGCTGACGGAGTCGATGAAGTCAATGCCGTCGGCCGAGGCGATCTCGCGCTCGAGGGGCGTGGTGACGAAGCCACGCACGAGGTCGGCGTTGGCGCCGGGGTAGGCGACGGAGACCGTGATGACGGCGTTGCTCGTGAAGGGGTATTGGCGGACGACCAGCTTCTGGATGGCCTGCCAGCCGGCGAGGAGGAGGAAGATGTTGAGGACGGTCGCCAGGACGGGCCGCCGGATGAAGATGTCCGTGAGGTTCATCGGCTCAGCTCTCGTCGGGCTTCGGGGTGGGGCTGCTGGCGGGCACGACGGTGTTGCTCACCTGGAGGAGCGAGCCGGGGCGGAGCTTGGACTGGCCGATGGTGACGACCTCCTCGCCGGCTTTCAGGCCTTCGGAGAGGGCGATGAGGTCGCCGCGCTTCGGGCCGACCTTGACCCAGCGTTGCTCGGCGACGGTGGCACCATCCTTCCGGCCGACAACATAGACGGAGTCGCCATAGGGGCTGTAAATCACCGCCGTGGCGGGGACCACCATGACGGTCTGCCGACCCGGCAGCACGATCTCGACGCGGGCGAACATGCCGGCCTGCAGCGCCTCGTCCGGGTTGGCGAGGGTGGCGCGCAGGCGGAGGTTGCGGGTGGCGTCGGTGATGCGCGGGTCGATGGCCTCGATCCGGCCGTCGAACTGGCGGTCGGGGAACGCGTCCACAGTCACCTTCACCGGCAGGCCGGGAGCGACCTGCGCGATGTTCTGCTGCGGCAGGGCGAAGTCGGCATAGATGGGATCGACGGATTCGAGGGTGGCGAGGGGGTCGGCCTTGTTGAGAAACTGGCCGAGGTTGACTTGGCGGATGCCGATGCGGCCGGCAAAGGGGGCGACGATGCGCTTCTTGGCGAGGATGGCCTTGGTGGCCTCGATGGCGGCGGTGGCCTGGGCGAAAGTGGCCTCGGCCGCGTCGAGATCGGCCTGGGTGTTGGCGCTGGTCTGCCGGAGCTCGCGGGCGCGCTGGAGGTTGAGTTCGGCGAGGCGGGCGGTGGCCTCGTTGCTGCGGAGCTGGGCCGTCTCGGCGGCGGTGTCCAACTCGACGAGCAGGTCGCCGGCGGCGACGCGGGCACCGGACTCGAAGGCCACCCGGGTGATCCGCCCCTCGATCTCGGAGCGGACGAGGATGCCCTGATGACTCTGGAGGGTGCCGACGGCGGAGAGGGTCAGGGCCCAATCTTGCTGGAGAGCCGGGGCGGTGGTGACGGCGGCGGGCACCGGCTTGCGCGCGGCGGCGGCGGCCTTGGCCGCGCGGAGCTGCATGAACTTGTAGCCGAAAATGGCGCCGAGGACGCCGAGGGCGACCAGCACGGTGGTCAGGATGCGTGTCTTCATGGGGATGTGGTCGGCTCCGAAAATGCGTCATATCCTTTGGAGTGCAAGACACTGGCGGGAAAAGTTTTGCTTGTGTCGGCCCGGTGACCGGGCCTATCGCTGGCGGCGCCTGTAGGGGTGTCCTCCGCGGAGGACTGAGATTGCGGTGCGCTCGGCCGCTCGACCCTTCGAACCTGGACGGATCATGCCGACGAAGGAAACAGCAGGCGCCGCGAGAGCGCCATCGGGCGCGTGGCGCCCCTTCTTTGGGAGTCTGTTCGGGGTCCGGGCCCCAACCCATGCAGATCCCGAAACAAATCATTCTCCTTATCACCTTGTGTGCGGCTTCGGCTGCGCACGCACAGACGCAAGGTGGAGCGCGGCCTCCGGACACGCTTTCTGAACAACCCGTCCGGAGGCCGGGTTCCACCTCGGAGGCCATCAAGCTCGATCCCATTCGCGTCACCGCGGATCTCTGGGAGTCCCCGCTCGCGCGCATCCCGGCCAGTGTCTCCGTTTACGACGAGGTCGTGCTGCGCAGCGGCGCCGTCCGCCACTTCGGCGACCTCGTGGACCAAATCCCGAATCTTACCTGGACCGGCGGAACCTCGCGCCCGCGTTACCTGCAGATCCGCGGCATCGGCGAGAACACGCAGTTCGAGGGCGAGACGCTCGACTCCGCCGTGCGCTTCCTGGTGGACGATTTCGATTTCACCGGGCTCGGCACGATTGGCAGCGCGTTTGACGTGCAACAGGTCGAGGTGCTGCGCGGCCCGCAGGCCGGGGCCTTCGGCGCCAACGCCGCGGGTGGCGTCGTGCGCCTCGTCACCGCCGCCCCCGCGCCGTTCTGGACCGGCCGCGCCGAGGCCGCGATCGGTGGCGACGCGCTGCGTGCGGGTGGCTTTGCCGTCGGCGGTCCGCTCGTCTCCGCCCAGCCGGAGCAGCTGATGATGCGCCTCGCCGTGCAGCAGGTGAGCAACGACGGTTTCCGCCGCAACCTCACGCTCAACCGCGCCACCAACGCGCGCGACGAATTCACCGCGCGGCTGCGCCTGACCTGGAATCCGAACGCGCTCTGGCGCTGGGAGGCGGCGGTGCTCGCGGCGGATTTCGACAATGGCTACGACGAGTTCGCCCTCGATAACAACGGCCGCCATACCTACAGCGACCAGCCGGGCGTGGACACGCAGGAGTCCTTCGCCGGCAGCCTGCGCGGCACCTGGCGCGGCTGGGATGGCGTGCGCCTCACCACGGTCGGCAGCGTGGCGCGCACCGACTCGCGCTATGCCTACGACGACGACTGGACCGCGGCGTCCTACATGAGCTTCAGCGACCACACCCGCCGCCGCTGGGTGGTGACCGAGGAGCTGCGCCTCGACAGCGAGGCGCGCGCCGGCTGGACCAGCCGCTGGACCCTGGGCGCATTTTACTCCGGCATCGACGAGACCACGCGCTATACCAACACCGACCCCGGCAACATCCGCGGCCTCAAGACCGCCTACCACTCGACCAACACCGCGATCTTCGGCCAGCTCGGGCATGATTTCTCGCCGCGCACGCGCCTCATCGCCGGGCTGCGCGTCGAGCACATCGAGATGGAAGGCACCGGCCTGAAGACGCGCCTTCGCAAGGGCCCCGGCACCTTCGATGCGCCGGTCCGCATCGCGCCGGCCTTCGCCGACACGCTCCTAGGCGGCAAGCTCACGCTGGAACATGATCTCGCGGACGGCGCCGTGGCCTTCGCCTCGCTCACCCGCGGCTACAAGGCCGGCGGCATCAACGTGGATGCGCGCATCGACATCACCGCCGACCCGCTGACCTACGAAACCGAGGCCCTCTGGAACGGGGAGGCTGGCCTGCGCGGCCGCGCGCCCGACGGCCGCGCCACCGGCGAGTTGACGGCGTTCTACCTCGCGCGGCGGGACACGCAGGTGCGCGACTCGGCGGGCTTCGGCGGCAACTACCGCTTTTTCACCGACAACGCGGACAAGGCGCACGTTTACGGCCTTGAGGCCGCCGGAACCTACGCACTGACGAAAAACTGGTCGCTGCGCGCCTCGTTCGCGCTGTTGCGCTCCGAACTCGAGCGCTTCACGCTGGCCAATGGCAACACCGGCGGGGGCCGCGACCTCGCGAACACGCCGCACTACGGCTACACGCTTGGCACGCGCTACGGTGCGGAGCACGGCTTTTTCGGCGGCGCCGAGCTCGTGGGTCGCGCGCAGCAGTTCGACTCGAACAACCAGCACGAGGCGCGCCGCGCGTTCCGCGTCGTCAACGCCACGCTCGGTTACGCCTGGCCGCGGTGGACGCTCACGCTCTGGGCGAAAAACCTCCTCGATGCGACCTACGACAAGCGTGTGTATTTCTTCGGCAACGCGGACCCCGACTACATCGAAACCCGCTACGAGAACCGTGCCGACCCACGCCAGCTCGGCGGGACGGTGAGCTACCGTTTCTGACCGCGCATCGTTGGTTCACCGCGCCAATGTCACCTATTAAGTGACATTGGCCTTTTGCCGCGACGGCAGAAGCGGCAACAAAATTAATTCAGCCCGCGGCGTTTTCACGGTTGCCCGGCGCGGCCGAACCACTGGCATCGGAAATTTCCCTTCATGGATCTGCCCAATCCCGACCACGTGCTCCGCCTCGCGCAGGAGCTCAACCTCAAGGTCCACCAGGTCGCCGCCACGGCCCAGCTCATCGCCGAGGGTGCCACCGTCCCGTTCATCTCGCGCTACCGCAAGGAGGCTACCGGCTCGCTCGACGAGGTGCAGGTGACGGCCATCCGCGACCGCCTCGAGCAGATGAAGGCCATGGACGAGCGCCGCGCTGCCATCGTCGCCTCGCTCAAGGAGCGCAACCTGCTCACGCCCGGGCTGGAGAAATCCATCAACGCCGCCACCACGCTCACCGCGCTCGAGGACCTCTACGCCCCCTACAAGCCCAAGAAGCGCACCCGCGCCACGATCGCCCGGGAAAAGGGCCTCGAGCCGCTCGCGGAGCTGCTCTGGGCGCAGGACGCCGCCACCGACCCGGTGGCCGCCGCCTCAGCTTACGCCGGTCGCTCCTACACGCCGGACGACGGCAAGAACACCCCGCAGCAGATCAAGGACGCCGACGAGGCCCTGGCCGGCGCGCGCGACATCCTCGCCGAGCGCATCAGCGACGACAAGGATGCCCGTGCCCGCCTGCGGCTCATCTTCCAAAAGGAAGCGGTGATTTCCTCCCGGGTCATGTTCGGCAAGGAGGGCGAGGCGGCGAAGTTCAAGGACTACTTCGACTGGACCGAACCGCTCGCCAAGGCCCCGTCACACCGCGTGCTCGCCATGCGTCGCG
>JBDHQK010000157.1:0-5310 GCA_039807025.1 Lacunisphaera sp. | reverse complement strand
GCGCCGTTCAAGCACGGCAAATACACGGTCACGCCGCTCGCCACCTACAAGATCACCGCCGTCGTGCTCAGCCGCGAGCGCTACCGCAATGACGCGAGCGCCCAGCTCTCCCCCGTGGACCTGGCCCTCGGCTGGGGACCGATGTCCGCCGCAGCCGTCCTCAACGACCTTTCGATCAGCCAGTCGGGGCGCTGGTATGAATACTCCTGGCGCAAGGAGGCACCGCTGGAGTTGAACGACATCATCATCCATTCCGCCAACACGCACTGCCTGCCGGCGGACGAAGAGGTGCGCCGCCAGTTGCTCGAGGTGAAACGCCACGAACTGGTCACGATGGAAGGCTACCTGGTGGAAGTGCACGGCGACAACGGCTTCCGCTGGCGCTCGTCCCTCACGCGCGCCGACTCCGCCGGCGGCGCCTGCGAGGTGATGTGGATCACCAAGCTGAGCCACCGGCGCATCTAGTCCGGCAACCACGGGGAGTTTTCGCCTTTTTTGCGCCCTTGGCGGGTGTTTGTCACCGTCTTGGCGGACTGGTGACGTGGTCGTCTCAGGCATTGCCTGATAGCATCGTGGCACTATGAACCCAGAAGCCATCATCATGGATTTCTCCTCCCGCATCAGGCTCGAGCGCCAGAAGCGCTCCTGGACCCAGGAGCAGCTGGCGGAGCGGGCCAAGCTCAGCACGCGGACAGTGCGGCGCATCGAATCCGGCGACGAAGCCGCCGCCGAAACCCTGCGCGATGCCACAAAGGGCGTCCTCAAGGAGCCGGCGAGCACCTCCGGCTGAGCCCACTGTGCGCTTACCCGAGGTGCGCCTCGAACTTCCTCGCGTCCTCCGGCGTGTCCACGCCGATGGTCGGATCCGCGGTGACGTCGATGGCGATCGGATAACCCGCCTCCAGCACGCGGAGTTGCTCGAGTTTCTCGATCTGCTCCAGCTTGCCCGGCGGCATGGCCACGAATTTCTCAAGAAAATCAGCCTGGTAGGCGTAGAGCCCGAGGTGCTTGTAACAGGGGTTCTGCGCCAGCCACGCATCGTCAACCGCCGACCCGAGGTCCCGGGCATAGGGCACCCGGGAACGCGAGAAATACAGCGCCCGGCCCGTCGTGCTTTTGACCACCTTGACCTGGTTGGGATTGTCGAAATCCACCGAGTGCCGGAACGGCGTGCACAGCGTCGCCATCGGACAGTCACCCCGGATGAGCCGCGCCAAGGCGTGGATCTGGCCGCCGGTGACGAGCGGTTCGTCGGCCTGGACATTGAGCACGCAGTCGGCTCGGACCTTGCGGTTGGCCTCGGCGATGCGATCGGTGCCGCTCGGGTGGCTGGCGGCGGTCAAAATTGATCTAAACCCAGCCCGTTCAAGGCATTGGACCAGCAAATCATGATCCACCGCAAACCACAGCGGAAAATCCGGCGCCTGCGCCTTGATGCGCTCGGCCACCCACAGCACAAGCGGCTTGCCCTTAATCGGATGCAACAGCTTGCGCGGAAAGCGCGTGGACTCCAAGCGGCACGGCACGATGATGGCGAAGGACGGCATGTGGGGGTCTTTGGGATTGCCAGCCGGGGCGCGACCGGCTTTTGCCTTACCCTTTAATCCGACCCAGCAGCCTCATCGCAATGGAAAAGAACACCACTCCGGGCGCCACCCACACGAAGGAACTCTTCGTGCAGAACAAGATGGGCATCCATGCCCGTCCGGCGGCCATGATCGTGCGGGTCACCAACAAGTTCAAATCCGAGGTGCTGGTCGAGAAGGACGAGGAGCAGGTCAACGGCAAGAGCATCATGGGTTTGATGATGCTGGCCGCCGCCATGGGCTCGAAGGTCAAATTTATCGCCACGGGCGAGGATGCCGCCCAGTTGCTGATCGAGCTCGAGGCCCTGTTTGCCAAGAAGTTCGACGAGGCCTGAGCCAAGGCTGATCGCAAAAACGCGATTAGATCGAAAAGAAGCGCCGGGCATTCGCCGTGGTTGCCTCCGCTAGGCGTTCCTGGGTGACCCCGAACAACCCGGCGCAGAACTCCGCCGTGTGCCGCAGGTAGGCGGGTTCGTTGGGTTTCCCGCGGTGCGGCATGGGCGTCAGGTAGGGCGCGTCGGTCTCGATCATCAACCGATCCAGCCCCTGCGCCAGCGCCGCGGCACGCACGGCCTCGGCGCTCTTGTAGCTGATGATACCCGTGAACGAGCCATAGCCGCCACGCTGCATGAGTTCCGCCATCTCAGCCGCCCCTTCCGTGAAACAGTGGAAGACCACCTTGCCCCACTCGACGCCGGATGCATCCACCATGGCCACACACTCGGCAAAGGCCCCGCGCGAATGCACCACGACCGGGCAGCCGAGCTTCTTCGCCAGCTGAAGCTGCGCTGCGAAAGCCGCCTGCTGCCAGCCAAAGACCCTTGCCGCTTCCGCATCCTCCTTTGGCAGGTGGAACCGGTCGAGGCCGCATTCCCCGAGAGCCACTGGGTGGAACACGGCCTCTGGACGCGTTTGCAAACTCTCAAGCGCGTCCAGAGATCGCGCCCCACCCCAGAAACCCTCCAGCTGCGCCACACGCGCCGCCCAGTCCTCGCCCACGCTGCACGGATGCAGGCCGGCCGTATAATGCACGAAACCCGCGTGTTCCCGCGCCAAGTCCCGGTAGAGAGACCAATCGTCGGTATCGGTGCCGATGGCGACCAACACCTCCAGGCCGGCGGCCCGCGCCCGCTGCAGGATCGCGGGCAGCTCGCCGCGCCGGGCGAAGGATTCCAGGTGCGTATGCGTGTCGATCAAGGGCACGCCGTGATTGAAGCCCGCCAAAAGTCAGAAGCCAGCGCTTTCGCGCTGGCTTCCTTTGCACACACACACCGGCGTTTGCCTGGTGAAATTAGCCGTCGGTCTGGACCGTGATGTCGCCGCCGCTCGAGCGGAGCTTGAGACGCGGGCCACCGCCGTTGACGGAGCCGGCGAGGCGGCTCTTGCCCACGCCGCCCTTGGCGATGGTGATCGTCACGCCATCGGCGCGCACTCTACCGCCCGAGGTGCTGGCATCGAGCTCGAAGCCCGCGCCCTTGGCCACGCGGACGCGGACATCGCCGCCGGAAGTGCTGAGGATGGCGTCCTGCTGGAGCGGCTCGGTGAGCGTGGCCCGGACGTTGCCGCCCGAGGTGGTGGCGCTCAGCAGCTGCGTGGCAGAGTTGATGATGATGTCGCCGCCCGACGTGGAGGCCTGCGTCGGGCCGCCGGCGCGGTCCACCTCGATGTTGCCGCCGGAGGTGCCGAGCTTGGCACGGGCCGTGCCTTCCTTGAGCACGATGCCTCCCCCCGAGGTGTGGGCGTCGATCTCGCCATCCACCCGGGCGAACACCATGTCGCCACCGCTGGTGCGGGCGCGGACGTTGCCCGTGATGCTGGCGGCCGTGATGTCGCCGCCGGAGGTATTGAGGTTCAGGTTGAAATTCTTCGGCACGGTGACCTCGAAGGACACGCTCACCGGTGGCCAGCTGCCGAACCAGGAGCCGCCCGGGCGCTTTTCGTATTTGGCCTCGGCCGTCACATCGTTGCCGGCCTGCTCCATCGCCAGCGTGAGCTTGGTCTCGACCTCATCGGCCTCCCGCTCGTCCGAGGTGCGGAACACCTTCTTGGCGGTGATGCGGACCTCCGCCACGTCGCCGGAGCGGATGGTGATGTCGCCTCCCTGGGTGGCGGCCTTGAAGGTGCCGCCGGGCTGGACGGTGAAGGTCTTTTCGACCGTGCGCGTGACGCGGGTCTTGGCCGGGAGAACAACCGGGGCGGCCAGCAAGGCGCCCGCAGCGAGGAGGGTGGCGAGAGTTTTCATGGGTCGTGTGTCCCTAATAACACACCCCACGGGGAAAAGTTACAGGCAAACTCACCCGGCTCAGGCTGTCGGCAACTCCAGGCGCACCTGCATCCGGGCAAGCCGCTCCAGCAGGGCTTGATCGCTGCGGATCGGCCACCAGTCGTAGAGGAAAATCTCCAGCGGACGCCACATCGCCACCCAGCCCGCGATCTGCAGGCCCACCTCCACAAATCCCGTCCAGGTTTGCTGCGAGGCTTGGCGGACCATTTCGCCCAGCCCGAAGCACCCGGCAAGAAACAGCAGGGCAATGATCCCACTGGCGCGCCCGCGGCGCAGGAGCAGGCGGAGCTCCCGCCGCTTGAATTCCGCCCGGCTGGCAAAGTAGTGCCGCACCGCCTGCGGGGTGCCGGCCGCGCGGACAGGATCGGGCGCGGTGGCCAGATGGATGACCAGCTCCAGCTCCCCCTTGTGTGGCAGCTCCCGCGCCCAGCTGACGATGAATTCCTCGGCCGCCGCATCCAGGTCGCGGTCGATGAAGGGAGAGGGATCCATCATGTTGAACAGCTGCGCGAGCTCGCGCAGCCGCACCTCGATCTGGTTGGGTTGCCCGCGTCTCATGGCCGCAAAAGCGCCGCCGTCCACTTTGCTTCGTCGAAGCCCACCAGCCCGACCCCGCCGTCGCCGAGCACAAAAGGACGCTTCACAAACATGCCGTTGGTGCTGACCAAGGCGAGAAATGCCGCATCATCCAGCTTCGGCAGCTTGGCGGCGAAGCCCTGCTTGCGGTATTCGATGCCCGAGGTGTTGAGCAACTTCTTCCGTTCACCGCCCTGGGCGGCCATCATCGCGCGCAATTCCGCCACGCGCGGCGGGTTGGAGCGGATGTCCTTTTCCACGAAGGTCACCTTGTGCCGGTGCAACCACGCCCGCGCCTGTTCGCAAGTGGTGCAGGTGGGATGGAGGTAGGCAGTGACCCGGCTCATTTCTTCACCGCAAAAATCTCGTTGAAGAAGGTCTTCATGTGGGCCCACGAGCGTTTGTCGGCCGTCTTGCTGTAGGCGATGGGCAGGCCCGTGGCCTTGGCGATCTGGTCCGCGCCGGGATTGCTGAAGGCGTGCACGGCGCCGGCGTAGCTGATGAACTGGTAGTCGAACTTGCCGTCATCCATGCCCTGCTTGAAGGCGGCGATCTCCGCCGCGCTGATGAACGGGTCAACCGCGCCGTGGCACACGAGTATCTTGGCGTGGTTCTTCGCCGCCGCCTCCGCCGAGGCCGGCACAAGCGAGCCGTGGAAACTCACGATACCGGCGAGCGGCGCCCCGCTGTAAGCCAGCACCTGGGCCGCCGCCCCGCCAAAACAATAGCCGATGGCCGCCACCCGGCCGGTGTCCACCAGCCTGGTGGCCAGCAACTGGTCCAGCCCGGCGCGCGCGCTCGGCCATGAGCGGCTTGCCGTAGAACGGCCCGGCCAGCTCGCCCGCCTTCTTCGGATCGGCGGTC
>JBDHQK010000014.1:0-30752 GCA_039807025.1 Lacunisphaera sp. | reverse complement strand
GGAACCAGTTTTCTGCTGTGGTCTCCTCGTGCTTTCTCCCTCTGCTTCTTCCCGTCCTGCTCGACAGACAGCAAACCCCCCGTCATGCTACCTCCCTCCCCACCCCGCCTCCCCCGCCTCGCGTGGATCACCGTCGCGCTCCTTTGGGTAGTCGGCCTGCTCAATTACCTCGATCGCCTCATCATCACCACGATGCACGATCCGATCGTGGCGTCGGTGCCGATGACCGAGGCGCAGTTCGGGCTGCTCACCTCGATCTTTCTCTGGGTTTACGGCATCTTCAGCCCGGCCTGTGGTTTTCTCGGCGACCGCATCAGCCGCAAATGGGTGCTGCTCGCCAGCCTGGTGATCTGGTCCTCCGTCACGCTGCTCACCGGCCATGCACAGAACTTCTCACAGCTGCTCTGGGCCCGCGCGCTGATGGGGATTAGCGAGGCCTGTTATTTGCCGACCGCGCTGGCGTTGATTGCCGACTACCATCGCGGCCCGACCCGCTCGTTTGCCATGGCGCTCCACGGCACCGGCATCTATCTCGGGGCCGCACTGGGCGGCATCGGTGGCTACTTGGCGCAATCCATCGGCTGGCGGGGCGGCTTCTTTCTCCTCGGGGCCCTCGGCGTGGCCTATGCCCTCGTGCTGGTGCTCTTTCTGAAGGATGCTCCCGCCGCCGCAGAAGAAGGGGGCGGACGTCCGCCCGAGCCCGTGCGGGCGGGCCTGATCGCGTGCGAACTGTCCCGCTCGACTTCCTTCTGGCTCCTGCTCGGCATCAATGCGCTGGTGGGCGTGGTGGACTGGACCATCTACGGCTGGCTGCCGGTCTACCTGCACGAGCGCTTCGCGCTAGCCCCCGGGCCCGCCGGCCTGACCGCCACGGGAGTTTTGCAGGTGACCTCATTCGTCGGTATCTTGGTGGGCGGACTGTGGTCTGATCGCTGGAGCCGCACCAACACCCGCGCCCGCATGCTGGTGCCTGGGAGTGGCTACATCTTCGCCGTCCCCGGCCTGCTGCTGCTGGCGTGGCACCCCGCGCTGCTTCCGGCCTTGGGCGGGCTCGTGCTCTACGGCCTCGCCCGCGGCCTGTTCGATGCCAATCGCATGCCGATCATCCGCCAATTGGTGAACGAGCGCTACAGCGCCACGGCCTACGGCGTCCTCAATCTCATCAGCTGCCTGGCCGGCGGGGGGATGACCTATCTGGGCGGCAGCCTGCGTGACGCCGGGATCAGCCTCTCCATCGCGTTCCTGATCTGCGCGGGGGCGATCTTGCTCACGTCAGTCCTCTGCTTCACCCTCAAGCCCCAGGCGCGCTGAGCCGACTGCGTCCCTGCGCCCAGTGGTTCAACGTCCAGACCGCCATTTTGCGATGGCCGCGTGGTGCAGGCACGCCAACGTTCCGGGCGCACCACGACCAGGCACACTCTTCTTCCCATGAAAGCATCCAACCTCCTCCTGTCTTGCCTTGCCTTGCTCGCCACCGCCGCTGCCGCCTGTGCGGCGGAAGCACAAAAGGTGCTGCTCTTGGATGCCACGCTGATCGAGCACAGCGACAACATCCGCCTCGCCGTCGGGCAGGCCGAGAAGTCGGGCTACAATCCGCTCTTCGGCGAGGATCGCCCTTGGGAGCCGCGCTTCGACAACCTCTACCCCAACGTCATCTGGGATGAGCAGGCGCAACTGTTCAAATGCTGGTATAATCCCTTTCTCGTCGAGATGGAGGACTGGATCGGCTCGACCCCGCAGCGCAAGAAGTGGCTCTGGCTCCGCGACTCGGGCCTGTGCTACGCGGAGTCAGCCGACGGCATCCACTGGCGCAAGCCCGCCCTCGATCTCCTCCCCTTCCGCGGCCAGCCTAGCAACATCCTCGTGCGCGATGTCCACGGCGTGGGCGTGTTCCGCGACCTGCATGAGGCCAACCCCGAGCGACGCTACAAGATGTTCTTCGTCAACCAGGCGCGCGGCGTGCGCACCACCCTCGCGGTGGCATTCTCTCCCGATGGCCTCCACTGGGGCCCCCAGACGGTCATCGAAAACGCGAAAGTCATGGGCGACACGCACAACAACGCCCTGTGGGCGCCGACACTCAACCGCTACGTCGCCTTCACCCGCGACTGGGATCCGCGCCAGTGGAAGCGCGACCGCAAAGACAGAATCCCGGCGGCGCGCGTGGTCTCCCGCATGGAGAGCGAGGATTTCGAGCACTGGAGCGAACCGCAGGAGGTCATCCGCGGCCTCTCCTTCGACCAGCAAGTCTACCAGATGTTAGTGTTCTACCACGGCGGCGTCTACCTCGGCCTACCGGTCATCTTCGATCTGAAGGAGGATCGCACGCATCCCGAACTAGCCTGGAGCAAGGACACCGTGAACTGGCACCGGATCGAGCCCGGCACCCCCCTGATCGAGAACGGCACACCGGGCTCCTACGACTGGGGTTGCGTTTATCCCGCCGCCTATCCCCTGTTCAGTCCTGACGGTATCAAGCTCTTCTACGCCGGCAGTGACGGCCCGCACACCGGGGAGCGAAAGGGCTACTTCGCGCTGGCGACATTGCGCCCGGACGGTTTTGCCGCCGCCACCCCGGCTGACCCTGACAAGGCTGGCGTGATCGTCAGCACCCCCCGAGTGTTTCAAGAGGGCGAACGCTTGCTGCTGACGGCCGACACGGCCGCCACCGGCAGCGTGCAGGTGACCCTGCTCGACGCCCAAGGACGAGCGATCGCCCGCTCGGAGCCGTTGAGCGGCTCATTCACCGCCCGCCCGGTCGTCTGGACGGGCAAGGAGGCCCAGCCCCTGCGCGGGCAGCTGCGTCTCCAGTTCACGCTATCCCACGCCAAGCTCTATTCCTACGACATCGCTCCCGGTCCGACCGGGAAGTGACGCGGCCCGAAGCCGTCGCGCTGTCCCACCACCTTCGGATTCAAGCCGCGCTGGCGTAGCCGAAGAATCCCAGACGCTCCAAGTCGGCGCGCAAAGCCGCTTCTGCGCCGCGCGTGAGGTTGCGCAAGGGCAGGCGCACTGGTCCGCAATCCAGCCCGATCAACTTCATCATCGCCTTGCCGGCGGGCAGACCACCATGGCGCAG
Organism: Lacunisphaera sp.; assembly: GCA_039807025.1. GTDB lineage: Bacteria > Verrucomicrobiota > Verrucomicrobiia > Opitutales > Opitutaceae > Lacunisphaera. Next base: position 27,673 of record JBDHQK010000014.1, on the reverse strand, counting down.
CATGACATCGATGAAGGCCCGTGCCTCGGCCTGGCTCCTTTCCGCCGTCGCCCGATCTTCGCCCTGCCGAGCCTGGATGAGCCGCCGGTAAAGCGGCGCCGCGTAATTGTAGGTGCTGCCGACCGCCCCGGTCGCCCCACAATCGAGACCGGTGAGCAGCAACTCGTCCCGCCCGAACAGCACGTCATAGCGATCTGCTGCGAAGGTGTGCGCCGCCGTGAAGTCCGGGATATCCTCGTCGGTGAATTTCACTCCGGCGAGGTTGGGGATGCTCTCACTGGCCCGCGTCAAGTATTGTGTCGCCGTGAGACGGACGCCGGTCATCGACGGCATGTGGTAATAGTAGAACGGCAGGCGCGGCGCGGCGGCCGCCACCTGCTTGGTCCAGAGCACGAGTTCCTCCAGCCCGGCAGGCTTGAAGAAACTGGGTGCAATCGTGGCAATGGCGTCCGCCCCGATCTCCTGGGCGTGGCGGGCCAGATCACAGCTTTCGCCGAGGCTGAGGTGGCCGACATGCACGATGAGCTTCAGGCCCGCCGGCAGCGTCGCCTTCCACGCCTCGGCGACTTGACGACGTTCGGAGCTGGTGAGGGAGACCCCCTCACCTGTCGTGCCGCAGACGAAGGCACCCACCACTCCGTTGCGCACCAAGGAAGCGGCTAGGCGCGGAATCGCCGCCAAGTGGAGGCTCCCGTCGGATTGAAAAGGGGTGAAGGGCGCGGCCACCAGGCCGGGGGGCAGGAATTTCATGGTGCAGGAACGCAGGTTCCGGGCCAGCCTGCCTGCACCCATCTCACGGGCAAGATTAGCGCACTGGTGCAAAGGCCAGACCATTGCCGAACGCTTTGCGCCGGCCGCTCCTTGAGGAGGTTCCTTTCTAGGACAAGTCGCGCGCCCTTGCGCGAGCTTGCGTCAACCCACGACCCTCGATGCCTTGGGGATCGCCCCTGTGCCGATACTCCCGATGCCATGAGTGATTCGAAGCCCCTCCCCTCCTCTCTTCGTCAACGGCTGCGCGCCGGCGAGACCGTCCTCGGCAGCTGGATCAACAGCGGCAGCCCCATCGTCGCCGAGTTGATGGCGGCCTGCGGCTTCGATTTTCTCTGCGTGGATGTCGAGCACTCGGCCGTGGATCTGCCCCAGACCCAGCCGCTGTTCCAGGCCATCCGCTCCGGCCGGCCGGATTGCGCCGCCTTGGTGCGGCTGCACGGCGTAGACTACTCCTTCGTGAAACGCTATCTCGACGCCGGCGCCCAAGGCGTGATCGCGCCGCTCGTGCGCACCCGGATCGAGGCCGAACAACTGGTGCAGGCGACGAAATACCCTCCGCAGGGTCTGCGTGGCGTGGGTTTCTGCCGGGCCAACGCCTACGGGCTCCGCGTGGGCGAGCATTTCGCCCGCGCCAACGACGAGATTCTGGTCGCCGTGCAAATCGAGCACATCGACGCGGTGCGCAATATCGACGCCATCCTCGGCGTGCCGGGGATCGATGCCGTCTTCATCGGCCCCTACGACTTGACCGCCTCGATGGGCATCGCCGCCCAATTCGCGCACCCCGACTACCTCGCCGCCCGCGCTGCCATTCTCGCGGCCTGCCGGAAGCATGGCATCGTCCCAGGCATCCACGTGGTGCAGCCCGCGCCCGAGGAAGCTCGCCTGCGGATCGCGGAGGGCTACCGCCTGATCGCCTACAGTCTCGACATCACGATGCTCACCACCGCGTGCACCGCCGGCTTGGCCGCCGTGCGCGCCACCGGAGCATGATCCCCGCGACTCGATCCGCCCGGGTGCAACGGATCCCAGGACTGCAACTTGCCGTGCTTTGCCCACCATGACCCCCACCCCTAACCTTGAAACGGCCACCATCCGCCTGCTCACGCGGCGGCTGCTGCCGTTCCTGATGCTGCTTTACCTGATCGCCTACCTCGATCGCTCGAACATCTCCGTGGCGGCTTTGCAGATGAATGCCGATCTCGGACTGACGCAGCGCATGTATGGACTCGGCGCAGGGCTGTTCTACGTCACTTACATCCTATTCGAGGTGCCGAGCAACGTCATCCTCGCCCGGGTGGGTGCGCGCCGCTGGATCGCCCGCATCATGGTGACCTGGGGTCTGATCGCCTGCGGCATGGCCTTCATCCACACGGCCAAACAACTCTACATCATGCGGCTGTTGCTGGGCGCGGCGGAGGCGGGCTTCACGCCTGGCATCATCTTTTACCTCAGCCGATGGTTCCCCTCGCAGCATCGCGCCGGTGCCATGGCCTTCTTCTACATCGCTGCCGCCCTCGCCTCGGTGATCGGGCTGCCGCTGTCCGGCGCCCTGCTGAACCTGCACGGCCTGCTGGACTTGGCGGGCTGGCGCTGGCTCTACTTCCTCGAAGGCTTGCCGGCCATCCTGCTCGGTCTCGTCGTCCTGCGCTACCTGCCGGATCACGCAACAGACGCCAAGTGGCTGTCGCCTGACCAGGCCAGCTGGCTGACACGAACCCTCGCGGCGGAATCCACGCGAGCGCAGGCGCACCATGCCGCAGGGTGGCACCGCGCCTTTGCCGACGGGAAAGTCTGGCTGCTCAGCCTGTTCTGGCTACTGCAGGCTTTCGGCACGATCGGCATCACCCTTTTCCTGCCCCAGATCCTGAAGGGACTGTCGGGGGCCTCGAACTTCACGGTAAGCCTGCTGTCCGCCCTGCCCTTTCTTCTCGCCTGCGTGCTCATGCACTGGAACAGCCGCCATTCGGATCGCACGCAGGAGCGGCGGCTGCACCTCAGCCTGCCCTTGCTGGCGTCGGGCGTGCTGCTCGTTTCGAGCCTCGGCACCCAGACACTAACAGCCAACTACCTGCTGCTCGTGGCGGTGGTGGGCCTGAACTGGGCTGTCACGCCCGTCTTCTGGGCGGTGGCCACCGAATATCTGTCCGGTGGCGCGGCGGCCGCCGGTGCCATCGCCCTGATCAATGCCATTGCCAACCTCGCCGGCGTCGGCCTGCCGCCCATCATGGGCTTCCTGCGGGACCAGACTGGCAGCTACAGTTCCGGACTGCTGCTGGTGGGCCTGGCCCTCATCGGCGGTGGCCTGCTGGGTCTGGTGCTGGTGCGCCAGGCTCCGAAATCTCACTCCTCCACCCCATGACCTGGACCCAGAACTACGTCCCGATCCACGGACATCTCTTCGCCTCCGCCCTTGTCGCCGTGCTCCCGGTGGTGGTGCTCTTGGGGCTGCTCGCGTTCTTCCATGTGCGTGCCCACCGTGCGGCGCTGGCCGGGCTGGCCTCCGTGCTGCTCATCGCCGCCTTCATCTACGGCATGCCCCTGCGGCTGGCGCTGGCCGCTGCCACCTACGGCGCGCTCTATGGCCTGCTGCCCATCGGCTGGATCGTGCTCAACGCCCTTTTCCTCTATGACATTACGGTGGAGACGGGGCAGTTCGAGATCATGAAGCAATCGATCATGCGCATCTCCGCCGATCGGCGCATCCAGATTCTCCTGATCGCGTTTTGTTTCGGCGCCTTCATCGAGGGCGCGGCGGGCTTCGGTGCGCCCGTGGCCATCTCCGCCGCGATGTTGATTGGCATCGGCTTCCGCCCCCTGTCGGCCGCCACCCTCTCTCTGATCGGCAATACCGCCCCGGTGGCCTTCGGTTCTCTCGGCATCCCGATCATCTCGCTGGCGCAGGTCACCGGCTTGCCACTGCTCGAATTGACCAGCGCCGTGGGGCGGCAGCTGCCGGTGCTGAGCCTGCTCATCCCTTTCTGGCTGGTAGCCGTGCTGGCCGGCTGGCGTGGCATGCTGGCGGTCTGGCCCGCCTGCGCAACCGTGTCGGTCAGCTTCGCCACGGTGCAGTGTCTGGTGAGCAACCTGCACGGCCCCTGGCTGGCGGTGCCCGCCAGCGCCCTCGCCTCGCTAGGCGCCTTGCTGCTCCTCCTGCGCTTCTGGCAACCGGCCGCCGTCTGGCGTTTCGCCGATGAACCGGCCGCAGCGGCGGCCGTCGCGCCAGCCGCCAGCCCGCTCTCCCGCCGCGCCGTCCTGCGCGCGTGGTTGCCGTGGTTCTTTCTCACGGTGGCAGTCGTCATCTGGGCGCTGCCGGGCACGAAAGCCACCCTCAACGCGTTATGGCAACCCACCTTTGCCATCCCGTATCTCGACGGTGCCGTGAGCAAGGCCCCTCCCCTGGCGCATGAACTGAAGGCCGAACCTGCCATCTACACCCTCAACCTGCTCTCCGCCACTGGCACGGCTCCCCTGCTCGCGGCGATCGCCGCCGGTGTGCTGCTCGGGCTGGGGCCCCGGCGGCTGCTGCGCATCTACGGCCACACGTTGCGGCGCGCCCGGTTGTCGCTGCTGACCATCTCGGGCATGCTCGCGCTCGCCTTCGCATCGCGCTACGCGGGCCTTGATTCCACCCTCGGCCTAGCCTTCGCCAGCACCGGGGTGCTGTTCCCATTCTTCTCTCCCCTGCTGGGGTGGCTCGGCGTGGCTCTCACCGGCAGCGATACCGCCTCAAACGTGCTCTTCGGCAACCTGCAGCAGGTCACGGCACGCCAGCTGAACATCTCTCCCGTCCTCGCCGCTGCGGCCAACAGCACCGGCGGCGTCATGGGCAAGATGATCGATGCGCAGAGCATCGTTGTGGCCGGCGTGGCCACGGGCCAGCACGGCCAGGAAGGACAGATCCTCCGCTCGGTCTTCTGGCACAGCATCGTGCTGGCCGCCCTCGCCGGCCTGCTCGTGCTGCTGCAAGCCTATGTTTTCCCGGGGATCGTGCCATGAGGGTCTTCCCCATGTCCGACCCGCGCTTCCGTGGCCGTAAGCTTACCTACCCCCTGCAGGACATTCCTTGCCACCGTCACCCGCCCCAACCCAAGAAGGCTTCCATGGCAGTCCAAAATTCCTGTGAAGAAAACATCATGAAAACCCTCCGCCTTGGCTTCAGTTTGATCCTGCTGGGACTGACGGCGCCATGGCTGGCGGCCGCGCCGGCAGCGGGCAAATACCTGCGGAGCGAGGCGTTTGATGTCTCCTCTTTGATTCCGCCCGCGCCCGCCGACAATTCGCTGACCACCGCGGCGGATGTCACCACCCTGCTGGAGGTGCAAAAGCGTCGGACGCCGGAAGCGATCGCCTTTGCCGCTTTTATCGCCGATCACTACTCGGCTTTCCAGTTTGATACGGTCATCGGAGAATGGTTCACCCCCGAGAACCTGCCGGTCAGTGCCGCCATCTTCGCGCAAATCGCCGAGGATCGCTATGCCATCAGCAGCAAGGGCAAGAAGATCTGGCAACGCCCGCGCCCACCACTGCTTGATCCACGCATCCACGCCTGCATCCATCTGCCGCACAGCGATTCCTATCCCAGCGGTCACGCCACCATGGCCTATGTCTGGGCTGATCTCCTGGCCGAGATGTTCCCCGAAAAGCGCGATGCCCTACGCGAACGGGCGGAGTTGATTGCCTGGACCCGGGTGATCGGAGGAGTGCATTATCCGAGCGACATCACGGCCGGCCGGATGCTGGGCGATCGGCTGGCGCAGGAATTCCTGAAAATCCCCGCGTTGCAAGCGGCCCTGCAGGACATCAGGCAGGAAGCCGCCCGCGCCGCTGCCGTATCTTCCGGGGCGAAACCGGCGCCGTCCCCCGGGGCAGGACTGCGATAAATCTTTCCAGAAACGCGCCGGCCCTCGTGTTGGATGAGAGGGCGCCTCCGACGCACCTTCCTCTTAACCACCCAGCCTTAACCGATGAAATGGAGCGGCCTGATTCTCCTCTGCGCCAGCTTGGCGATCGGATGCGGTGCCGCTGCTCCAGGCAAGGTCTCCACCGCCCCCACCCTGCATCTGGGCGACCTAGCCAGCTGGACGCTGGTGGTCGCCGCCGATGCCATCCCGAGCGAGCAATATGCGGCGGCGGAGTTTCAGCGCCTGTTTAAGGCTGCCACCGGCGCCGAGCTGCGCTGTGCGGATGCGCCCGCCTCCGGCCACAACGCCATCTTCATCGGCGACAGTCCGGCCCTGCGTGTCCGCCGGCTCTGTCCCACCTCCGCAGAGATGGGCGAGGAAAGCCTGTGCCTACGTCTCCGGCCCGACACGCTTGTCATCTCCGGCGGCCGCCCGCGCGGCACCTTGTATGGTGTCTACGAATTCTTCGAGCGCTACGCCGGCGTTCGCTTTCTGACGGCAGACCACACCCACATCCCAGCCGAAGCCGCCACCGCCGTCCTCCCCGCAGAGGATTACGATTACACCCCGCCCTTCTCCTTTCGGGCCTCGGATTTTTTGGAAAATCGCGACCGCCCCGATTTCGCCACTCGCCACCGACTGAACACCGTCACCGAGGATCCGCGCTTCGGTGGGCAAGCCAAACAGCAACTGATCAGCCACTCCATCGATCGCTATCTGCCGGTCTCTGTTTATGGGGGCGTCCATCCGGAATACTATGCCCTGGTCAACGGCGTGCGCCAGCTCGCCGGCGGAGGCGGCGGCCCCCAGGTCTGCACCACCAACCCCGATGTGATTCGGATTGTTACCACCGCCGTCGAGCGGGAGCTCGAGGCTCATCCCAATTGGGTGAACGTCAGCGTGAGCCAGATGGACAATGACGACTGCTGCCAGTGCCCCACCTGTTCCGCACTCATCGAACAGGAAGGCACTCCCGCCGCACCGCTGCTGCATCTGGTGAACCGGGTGGCGGCCCGGGTCGCCCAGACCCATCCTGGCGTGCGCGTCGGCACCCTCATCTATTGGTATACCCGCCGCCCGCCCCGCTCGATGCGCCTCGAGCCCAATGTCGAAATCCAGCTCTGCAGCATCGAACGCTGCATCTTGCACCCACTCACCGCGCCCGACTGCGAGCGCAACCGGGCCTTTATGGAGGATTTTGTTCACTGGCAGCAAATTTGCCGCCGCATCTGGCTGTGGAACTACAACACCAATTTCATCAACTACGATCTGCCCTTCCCCAACCTGGCGACCATCGGCCCCGACTTGGACCTGTTCCGCAACGGCCGGGTGAATGGCGTCTACATGCAGGCCAGCTACAACACGCTGGCCGGCGCCTTCAGTGAGCTGCACAATTACGTCATCGCGCGCGGCCTGTGGCGACCGCTGGCCGACAACCGGTCCCTCGTGGAGGAATTCTGCCGCCTCCACTACGGCTCGGCCGCACCGCCGATCCTCGCCGCCCTGGACGACCTGCACGACAACGCCGAGGCCTTGGGACTGCATCCGCGCTGCTTCAGCCATGTCCCCGCAGAACTGGGCATCGACGCCCGCGTCGCGCATCGCTTCTACGCTCACCTGCAAGCGGCGCGGGAACTTGCCTCCGACGACACCTTCCGGGAGCGCGTGGATCAGGTGATGATTCCCGCCCTGAAAGCCATCATCACCACGATCCCGTATGCCTGCCGCGACGGGCTCTACCGCTTGGATGCGACCCCGAGCGGTGCCGAGGCCCTGAGTCGCTATGCCGCCCTGACCGCGAGATTCCACCAAACCCGGGTGGGAGAAAGCGTCACCACCGCCAGCTACCTTGCTGATATGGACAAACTGCGCCGAGGGTTGCCTGCGCTCACCTTGGAGAACGACATCTGGCGCATGAACGTCCTCCCCGAAGAGGATGGCCGCATCGCCGAGCTGATCCACAAACCGACGGGCCGGCAACTCATCGCAGCCCCGTCATCGCGCTACCTGCGTTGGGCCCGCTGGGATCTCTGGCCGCCAGCCCTACGCACAAGCCATCCTTCCACCGATGCCGCCACGCGCACCTGGACTCATAGTGACACCCAGGCCCTTATCACCACCACCCTGCCCGACCGCAGCACTTGGCAGCGGACGATCTCACTCTCGCCGGATGGAAGCATCCAAGTGCAAGTGAACTATACCGCCACCCAAGCCATCACCGCCTGGGCCCTGCAGCACCGCCCGGCGGAATTTGCCGTTGTCCAAGCGGAAAGTCCGGCCGACACCACGATTTGGCTCCAAGATGCCTCTTGGCATCAAGTCAACCGGGACTGGTCCTTCGTTCGAGCCAACGACATGAGCTTCCCTCTATTCTTTTCCTCTGATTCCCGGGCTCTAGCCTTTTACGATCGCATCCATCGCGCCGGCCTTACCCTGGTCTATACTCCCGGCATTTTCAGCCGGTCGTTTGCCCGATGGAGCCCCACCCGAGGTTATCTCTCGTTTGAACTGATTACTCCGCCATTGACGCTGAAACCGGGACAACATTTTGCCTACCATTATACTCTCTCTTTCCTCGACTCCGCCCCACTGGTGGATGCCACACCGAGGATCCCGTAGACTCCAGCCCGCCACCCGGCGGGCTTTTTATTTGGCCGGCGATGGCGCCGACTCCAGTTCACGCAGCCGCCGCGCGAAATCCAACGACAGCTTCAGGTCGCCGGACGCGTCCGCGGCCGAACGAGCCTCGGTCAGCAATGCCTTCAATGCATCCGGCGTCGGCGACTTGGCCTGGGCCAGGTTCGCATAGACCTGCAGTGCGATTGCGCGGGCGTTGTTCGCCGCCAGCAGGCCAGCCATCTCGCGCAGCAGCGGCCAGTCGGCCGGGCGGATATTCTTCAATTGCGCGGCAAAGCCCAGGGCGGCGGCCACCTCCTCTGTTTTACCTGCGGTCACCGCCAGCTTCGCCCAAGCCAGACCGATGGGCAAACTGGGGTGGGTCCGCTGCTCGGTCTTGAGCAGGGCCAGCGCCTCGGCCGCCTTCTCCGCCCGGGCCAGCAAATTGGCCCGGCGGATGACGGCATACGGCGACCCGCCTTGCTCTGCGAGCGGAACCTTGAAGGGCCGGTAAAGCGGATCGCCAATGACCACGGCCTGCCAGCTCAGCGCCGGCAGCGCGTAATACGCCGCATCCCCGAAATTCTTCCCTTGGCTCAGGGCGCGCAGCAGCAGGTTGGGCCGGTGGGTGAAGCCCAGATACGGCTCGAAGACATTGCCCACCGTGGCCGCCACGCCGCGCGCCACCAGCGGCCCGCACCAGGCGGAGGCATCGGAGTGCAGGGTCTGCGCCGAAAAGCTGTGGATGTGCAGCGCCACCGCGCCGGGCGGAAAGGTGAACCCCTCGCGCGCGAACGGCCCGTTGAGGTTGCCCGCATACCAGCCGAAATAGAGCGCGGGCGCATCGAAGCGCGCGGCCGGGTCGAAGGTCGCGTCCGTGGATTCCGTGTCACCGTCAAAGCCGAGTTCTTGCAACTGCTTCAGCGTGGATTGCAGCCACTGGTCGCCGTCCGGATGGGGACCCTTCAAGTCCACATAATAGCGGCCGACCAGCCCGGTGCGCTCGGCGGCCAGCGCCGAGGTGACCAGATGGCGGGCGCTCTCCCAAGTCGGCCCGTCGAGCCGCGCGACCTTGACCACCAGGTCGGCATCGAGCGACGGCGGCCGGTCGTTGGCGAAGAGAGGATTGGGCACCATGGCCGTGATCTCGTAGCCGCCCTGGGCAAGCAGGCTCAGCTCGGCATCCACCGCCGACTCGTTCTTGTTGAGCTCCGGCGCAATTTTCCGGCCCGGCTTGGCTTCCAGCAGCGTGGGGTCGTTGTAGATGCGCAGCGGGACACCGCGGCAGACGACAAGGTAGGAGATCCGATTGCCCGTCCCGGCATAGCGGCGGCGGCCCAGGCGATCGAGCAGGTGACTGCTGGTGCCCTCGATCCAGCCGCGTCTGAGCAGCTCGTCCTGCACCGGCCGCCAGACCTGGTCGATGAACTCGCGCCAGGTGATGCTCTCCACCTCGGGCAGCGGCAGCGCGAGGATGTTGGCCGGCGGCACCGCGCGCTGCCCGGCATAAAACTCCGCGAGCCTCACCGACTCGGGCTGCCGCGAGTTGGCGAGGATGACCACGCGGTCCTCCAAGCCCTCAGCCTGGAGCGTGAACGGGAAAGTGAAGGTGAGCGTGAAAAGCCAGTGCCGCAGCCAATGCGCGCACGCGGTGATTTTATTCCCTCTCCCGTTCACTGCTGCCCTAGTTTCCAACCCAGCCACACCGCCAGCAGGCAGAGCGCGACAGAGAGCAGCACATTCGCCGCCGCCGCACCCCACTGGCCCTTCTGCATCTGCTCCAGGGTCTGCCAGCTGAAGGTGGAGAACGTCGTGAAGCCGCCGCAGAAACCGGCGACGAGCAGGTGGCGCAACGCGGCCGTCGTGCCGCCCTCGCCCGGACCGAGCCGCGCCATCAGCCAGCCAATCAGCAGCGAGCCGAGCCCATTGACGAGCAGCGTGGCCCAGGGAAAACGCGCCGGCAGCGACAGAGCCACCAGCGCGCGGGCGACCGAGCCGGCCGCGCCGCCGAGAGCGATCCAGACGAGGGCCGGCAGCGTGTTCACTTCGCCGACGGAGCTGTGGCGGAAACCGCCCGCTTGGCCAGCTGGCTCCGCAGGTAGGTGTCGGCCGGCGCCCCCTTCCACGCGCTGGCCCAGAAAGTCGCGAGCATGTTGCCGCCGGTCAGCAGGCGCTCTTCAATGAAAGCCTTGCCCTCCGGCGCCACGGGCTTGGGTGGATACGGCTGCTTCCCGTCCCGACCGGGCTTCTCGTTGCCCAGCTTGCCCGCCTTTTCCAGCTGGTAGAGCGGTTCGACCAGCTTGCTCTGCTCGATGATGTAACCGAGCGCGACGACGAAGAACGGATCGCGGCCGTCGGGACGCGCGTTGAGCGCGAGAACTTGGCCCGGCTTCACCCGCGGCGCGAGGTCGGCGGCATTGATCCCCGTCCGGGCCACGATGGCGCCGTCAATCCAGCTGTGGAAGCCCGCCCAGGTGGTGTAGCCGTGCGGGTTCTCCCCCACCCAGCCGTTGTGGTGAACCGTGGTATGCAGGGGTTGGGCGCAGTCGCCGACGTAGTGCGCGAGGATGCCCATCGCGTAAATGACGTCCTGCTTCGCGTTGGCGATTTCTTCCGGCGTGCCGCCGAGTTCCTCATAGGCCTTCAGGTAGCCGAAGGCCGAGCGCAGCTTGTTGAACCAGTCGGCGATCGCCCATGGCGCCGAGCCGGGCCACTCGCGCGTGTGGTCCGGATCCTTGGCGTGATCGACCGGCTTGAATTTGTCGGGGTGCGCCGCGCGGCCCGCGGCAAAGGCCGTGGCGAAATCCAGGCGGAAAGAGGAGATGATCTGGAGATCGAGGCCGGCATCCGGCACCTGCTCGATGTCAAAGAAGTGGTCGGTCCAGCTGGCACCCGACTGCTTCAGCCACGGGTCAACGTTGCGCCAGCGGTCCGGGACATTCGTGAGGAAATCGATGCGCGCCGCAGCGGCCGCATCGCGGGCAAAGGCCGGGTAATCCGTCGGCAGCGCGGCCAAGCCGAGGCTGGCGACGATGCGGTGGCCTTCGGCATCCCAGGCGGAGGCCGTCACGGCGGCAAACAGGGCGGCAAGCAAAACGAGGGGGCGGGACGGCGTGGTTTTCATGGTGGTAGTCTAGGGTGTGGACGGTGGCGGCGCGGGACGCAAGGCCGCGAGCGTCGCGGTGTAGTGGGCGATGCCCTCGGCCAGTGACTCGGCGATTTGCTGGCGGAACTCGGGCGTGGCGACCCGCCGGGCCTCGGCGTCGTTGGAGAGGTAGGCGGCCTCCACCAGCACGCCGGGGCAGGCGAGCGGGCGGAGCACGGCGAGGCGGTAGCGCTTGTAGCCGCGATCGGAGGCCTTCAGGTCCGTGACCAGCTGGCGGTGCAGGCTGTAGCCAAGCAGGGCGTTGGCGGTGTCCTGCCGGTTGCCGGGATAATAGGTCTGCACCATCTCCCGGTCCTGTTCGGGCTGGGTGGAGACTTGGAACTGCGGTGTCAGCACGTAGGTCTCGACGCCGGACACGCGCTCGGGGTCGCGATCCACGGCGTTGAAGTGCAGGCTGAGGAAGAGGTCCGCACCGGCCTTGTTGGCGACGGCGGCGCGCATGGGCAGGTCCACCACCGGGCTGTTGGAAAAGCGTGTGTCCGTGGCGCGCGTCAACAGCACCCGGTAACCGCGCACCTCGAGGAGCTTTTTCAGACGCAGGGCGACATCGAGCGTCATGTCCTTCTCGTCGAGCTTGAGGCGGATGTTCTGCTTGCCGGGATCGGTGCCGCCGTGGCCCGGATCAATGACGATCAGACGGGGCGGGGCGGGCAGGAACTGCAGGTGGTCGGCCGGGGCGAGGAGCGGCGCGAGGGTCTTGATGACATCGAGCTTGGCCACCCACAGGTCGTCGCCGTTCAGGTAGGCCAGCTCGCCAAGAAACACGCGCGCGCCGTCGAGGTGAAAGTCCCGCTGGTCGCGTTCGAAAGTGAGGCGCACGCCGCGGGCGTCGCTCAGCGTCATGACCTCGCCGCGCTTGCTCCAGGTCGCCTTGAGGCCGTAACGCTTGGCAATGTCGCGCACGGCGACGTAGTCCACGCCGCGGAATCGTGTGAAGGGCCAGACCTGGGCCGGGCGCGGCACCGTTCCGGCCTGCTGGCCGGCCGGTGTTTGTCCGGGCCGGCCGCCCGGCAAAACGCTGGTGGGGATCGGTTCGGTTTTGGCCGGCTCGGCCGGGGCCGGTTTGGCGGGGGCCGCCGGCTTCGGCTGGGCCGGGGCCGCGCACGCGGTCAGCAACACCAGGAGCAGCGACAGGCCGCGTGCGGGTAACCGCGCCATGGCAATCGGCGCCGCCGGGCCTACGGCGCGGCGGGCGGCGGGCTGGCCGGGGCCTGTGGCTCGCGGACGTGGAACTTGGGCTTGCGCTTGTTCACCGGCAGCGGCGAGAGCATGACGTTGATCTGCTTGCCGTTCAGCTTCGGGGGGGAATCGGGCGTGCCCATGGTCTCGAGGTCGGCGAGCGCGCGCTTCATGACGTCGAAGCCCATCTCGGTGTGCGCCATCTCGCGGCCGCGGAACTTGAGGCGGAGCTTCACCTTGTTGCCGTGGTCGAGGAATTCCTCGGCGTGGCGGACCTTGGTATTGAAGTCACCCTTCTCGATGCGGACGGTGAACTCGATCTCCTTGAGCTTGGCGCCGGCGGGCTTGCTGTGCGCGTGCTTCTTTTGTTCCTCGTAGACGTATTTGCCGAAATCCATGATGCGGCACACCGGCGGCGTGGCGGTGGCGGCGACCTCCACGAGGTCGAGGTTGAACTGCATCGCGAGCGCGATGGCCTTCTGCGTGTCGAGGATGCCGAGCTGACGGCCTTCTGGGCTGATGACGCGGACCTGGGGCGACTTGATCCGCATGTTCCGGCGGATGGCGGCGAAGGGGTCGTTGTTGCGACGGTTGTCGCGGTTAAAGGGAGGGCGGCCGCCGGGCGAAGGAGAGGATAGTGCCATTCAGGAGGTGGGATTGCTGGTCAGGTAGGTCGCGGGTGTTTTTGCCCGGATGCCCGGGGATGACAACACCTATTATTTCAGAGGGAAAACGGTGGTTTTCAGACGCTGAAGCTCTCGCCGCACGAGCAGGAGGCCTTGGCGTTCGGATTGGAGAATTTGAAGCCGCCCGCGACCATTTTGGACGAGTAATCCAGCACCGTGCCCTTGAGGTAGAGCGCGGTCTTGGGGTCCACGGCGACCGGCACCCCGGCCGAGCGCACGAGGATGTCGCCCCGGCGCAACTCGGGCGTGAAGCGCAGCTTGTAGCTGAGGCCGTTGCAGCCGCCGCCGGCAATCGCGATGCGGAGGTAGGCCCCCACCTGCTCGCGCGCGACCAGCGCCGCGACCTTGAGGCCCGCGTCAGGGGTGAGGCGCACGAGGTTTTCGTTCCCCTCGCGCACGCCCTCGGGCAGCGGCGGTAGGGCGGTGGGGGCGGTTGGCACAGGCCCACTCATGCGCCGGAACGGGATTTTATCAAGCGCCGCGCCACACTCACGGCGTTGGCGAAGCTGCGCGCGCTGGCCTTCCCCTGCCCCGCGAGGCCGAAGGCCGTGCCGTGGTCCGGGCTGGTGCGCACAAACGGCAGGCCGAGCGTGACATTCACCGCCTCGTCGAAATCCACCGCCTTCAGCGGCGCGAGACCCTGATCGTGATACAACGCCACGACCACATCAAACTCGCCGCGCAGCGCGCGCGCGAACAGCGTGTCGCCCGGCTGGCAGGCCGAAAGCCCCGGGAATTCCGCGCGCAGGTGCGCGAGCGCCGGGTTCAGGAAATCCTTCTCCTCGTAGCCGAGCAGGCCGTCCTCGCCGGCGTGCGGGTTGAGCCCGCAGACGCCGATGCGCGGCGACTTGATGCCCTCGGCGCGAGCGAGCGTGTCGGCCGCAGCCACCGTGCGATGCAGCAGGTGCGGCCCGAGCTGCCGTGCCACCTCGTGCAATGGCACGTGCCAGGTCGCGAGGACGACGCGCAGCCTGCCGCCACAAAAGGCCATCACCGGCTCCCCGCCCCACTTCTCCGCGAAAAATTCCGTCTGACCGGGAAAGGGGTAGCCGATCCTCGCCATCGCCGCCTTGCTGACGGGCCCGGTCACGACGCCGCAAAATTCGCCGGATTGGCAGCCGGCGGCCGCGCGCTCCATCGCCGCCCAGGCGACCAGCGCGCCCTCGCCATCCGGCTGGCCGGGCTTCGCGGCATATTCCTCCAGACCCACGGCAATCTTCGCGCCCGCGGGCGGCAGCGTGGCCAGCCACTTCGCCGGGCCGATGAGGGCGACATCCGCCGCTTCAGCGGGATGAGCGGCAAGCCAGCTGGCGATGATCTCGGGGCCCACGCCCGCCGGGTCGCCGCAGGTAATGGCGAGTTTAGCCGGCATCGCCGCCGCCCTCCATCGCCCCGCGCCGGGCGCGGGCGAAACCCCGCTTCCCCTCGGTGAAAAACACCAGGAAATCCCGCGCCGCCGCCGTCTTGAACGTGCCGGCGGCCAGCGCCGCCGCCGCCACCTCCCGGATGTTGCCGGGCGTGAAAAAAACGGTGCGGAAGGCGTCCTTGATCTCGCCGATGGCCGCGCGGTCGAAACTGCGGCGCTTGAGGCCGATGAGGTTGAGCCCGATGATCTCGTTGCGCTCCGCCGCCATCGCAAACGGCGGGATGTCCTGCGCGATGCGGGCCAGCCCGCTGACGATCACGCCCTCGCCGATACGGCAGAACTGGTGGAAACCCGCGCCGCCGCCGAGAAAGGTGTGGCGGCCGACCGTGACGTGACCCGCGAGCATGACGTTGTTGGCCAGCACCACGTCGTCCGCCACGACGCTGTCGTGGCCGACATGCGAGTTCGCCATGAGAAAGCAGCGCGCACCCACGAACGTCTCCTTCCCGGCGTGGATGGAGCGGTTGATCGTCACGTGCTCCCGGATCACGGTTCCCGCCCCGATGCGCACGCCCGAGGCGGTCGCGGGATCAAACTTCAGATATTGCGGGTCGCCGCCCACGACGGCGAAGGGATGCACGACCACCCCGTCGCCCAGGACGGAGTGCTTGCGGATGATGGCATGGGCCTGCACGACGCAGCCCGCGCCGAGTTGCACGCCGTCCTCGATGATCGCCGTCGGGTGGATGCTCATCAGTCGTTGCCGCGCGGGCGTTTCGCCGGGAGCAGATCCATCTGCGGGTCCACCAGCAGATCGTAGTTTTTCAGGATGCGGATGAGCTGCAGCGTGTCGCTCTTGCCGTAGTTGCGGTTGAGTTCCACGCGCTCGATCAGGTCGAGCAGCATGGCGCGGAAGGAAATCACGGCATCGACGCCCTCCTCCTTGAGCATGGCGACGGCCTGGGAGCGGAACGGCTCCGCCGTGGGCAGGCCGGGCAGCACGAGTATCTTGGTCAGTGTCTCTTTCGGGTCGTCGGGACTGTCGGGGAAGAACCGCGACGCCTCCTTGATCACGTTCTGCTCGAGGAAGCGGAAAATCTCCGGCTGGTTGCGCAGCGTGCTGGGCGTGAAACGCCCGGCGGCGTGCCAGCCCTTGATGCTGACGACGGCGCGCTGGACGAAGGGCAGCTCGGTCGGGAAGAGGAAGAACTCCGGCTTGCGCGAGCCGCGCTGCCAGGCCGGGTTGAACACCAGCAGGTCGATGACTTCCTCGCCGGCGCCGCGCTTGGCGCTCAGGGCGTATTTGCGGGCTTGGCGGACAAAAAAGCCGGCCTGCTCGAAATACTCGCGGACAATGCCTTCGTCGATGGCGGACATGGAGGGGCAATCTACCTATTTGGACCCGGATAGCACCTTCAAATTAGACCGCACCCAACTCGCGCCAGACTTCCTCGACCGTCGCTGGCGGGATGCCGGAGCGGGTGGCCGCCGCGCCCAGGGCGTTGAGCACGACGAAGCGCACGCCGTCGGCGCGGTTCTTCTTGTCGCGCATCGTGGCGGCCTGCAGATCGGCAATCGTGAGCGGGGCGCGAAGCTTCACCGGCAGTTGGTGGGCCGCGACCGTGCGCTCGATCCGCGCAACGTCGGCAGCGGCAATCAGGCCGAGCTTCTGCGAGAGCCGCGCCGCCCCGGCCAGGCCGATGGCCACCGCTTCACCGTGCAGATAGGTGCTGTAACCCGTCACCTGCTCGATGGCATGGCCGAAGGTGTGACCCAGATTCAGCAGAGCGCGACCGCCCTCGGCGGCGGTTTCAAATTCGTCCGCGCGGACGATCCCGGCCTTCATTTCGCAGCAGCGGCGGATGACCGCTGGCAGGTCGGCGTGCGCGGGCGCGAGCACCGTCCCCTCGAGCTGGGCAAAGAGCGCCGCGTCGCCGAGGAGACCATACTTGATCACCTCCGCCATGCCGGCGGCAAATTCGCGCGACGGCAGCGTCGCGAGAAAATCCGTGGCGATATGCACGGCGCGCGGATGGTGGAACGCGCCCACGAGATTCTTCCCGGCGGCGAGATTGATGCCCGTCTTGCCGCCGACAGAACTGTCCACCATTGCGAGCAGCGTCGTCGGCACCTGGATGTAGTCGATGCCCCGCAGGTAGCTGGCCGCAGCGAAGCCGCCGAGATCGCCCATGACGCCGCCACCGACCACCCACAGCAGTCCTTGGCGCGTAACCCCGTTCGCCGCCATGAAATCCTGCACGCGGCCATAGCTCTCCAGCGACTTCGATTTTTCCCCGGCACGCACCGTCATGCGGGGCACCGAGCCAAAGCTTTGCCTCAAAAATTCCGCCTGCTCCGCAGCCACGCCTTCATCGGTCAGAAGCACGGACTTCCGACCCTGCTTGCCCGCTTCGGCGATGGCCTGCTGGATGGCAGAGACGGCCCCTTTCGAAAAGTGAATCGGATAACTTCTTGGGCCAAGTTCGACTCTGAGCACGTTCGTCATTGACTCGTTAAAAGCCAGCTACTTGCGAAGGTCAATGCTCGTTCTATGACACTTTTTGAGATGAAATCTCAAATAAACATTTGACGTGAGATTGCGTCTCATACTCAGATGCTCGCCTGTGAACGAAGCTCCCAAACACCTGATTATCACTCAATCCACTGACGCCCGGTTTGTCGGCGGCGCCGTGCTCGCCCTGTCCGTGGTCGTGGCCTTCGTCCTGATCCTGCACTTCGCCTAATTTCCAACCTGCCGCCGTCACGTTCCCTGGGCCAAACCAGCAATGTGTGTGCGGTTCCAAAATCACCGGTCCAGGCCGGCGGCAGGTTGGCAGTTCCTTTCATCAATGAATCAACCTCGCTCCATTATTGAGACCAAGTCTCGCCCGTTAACGCGCCGCGCTATCCCGCTGGCTCTGGCCTGCTGCACTTTTGCCGCAGCCGGTGTCGCCCGGGCGGAAATGGCTCCCAGTTACCTGCCGCCGACCAATGAGGTCCTGCAGCTCGAAAAACTCCAGGTCAACGGCCACAACGGCAAGGATAGCTACTCCGTCCAGCGCAGCATCACGGCCACCAAGACCGACACCGCCCTCGTTGACATCCCGCAGGCCGTCACCGTCGTCACCCGCGAGCTGATCGACGACCAAGCGATGCGCAGCATCGGCGACGTGACCCGCTACGTGCCCGGCGTCGGCATCGCCCAAGGCGAAGGCAACCGCGACACGCCGGTGCTCCGCGGCAACAGCACCACCGCCGACTTCTTCGTCGATGGCGTGCGTGACGACGTCCAGTATTTCCGCGATCTCTACAACGTGGACCGCGTCGAGGTGCTGAAGGGACCCAATGCCATGATCTTCGGCCGCGGCGGCTCCGGCGGCCTCATCAACCGCGTCACCAAGCAGGCCCGCGGGCAGACCTTGCGCGAACTCACGCTGCAGGCCGGTTCCTGGGACCAATACCGCGCGACCCTCGATGTCGGCCAGGCGGTCTCCGGTGCCCTCGCGTTCCGCCTCACCGGCGTCTATGAGGACAGCGGCAGCTACCGCGACGGCGTGACGCTCCAGCGCCACGGTCTGAATCCCACCTTCGCCTACGTGCTGGCGCCCAATACCACCCTGCGTTTCGGCTACGAGTATTTTCACGACGAGCGCGTCGCCGACCGCGGCGTGCCCTCCTTCCAAGGCCGACCACTGCCGACCGCCCCCTCCGCCTTCTTCGGCGACCCGGAGCAAAGCTCCACCTGGGCCAACGTGAACACCTTTTTCGCCATGCTGGAACACAGGTTCGCCAACGGCGTCAGCCTGCGCAACCACACGCGTTTCAGCGCCTACGGGAAATTCTACCAGAATGTCTTCCCCGGCACCGTGAACGCCGCCGGCACGAGCGTGTCGCTCGCCGCCTACAGCCAGGCCACCGACCGCGACAATTTCTTCAACCAGACCGACGTCGAATTCACCGTCGATACCGGCTCCGTGCAACACCACCTGCTGGCCGGCTTGGAACTCGGCCGCCAGGTGACCGACAACCTGCGCCTCACCGGGTATTACACCGCCATCAGCCCCACGACGACTTCCATCACGGTGCCGATCTCGAACCCCCGCCCCACCTCGCCCATCACCTTCCAGCCGAGCGCCACCGACGCCAACAACCACGGCGTCGCCCGCACCGTAGCCGCCTACGTGCAGGATCAGATCCGCCTCCTGCCGCAGCTGCAGGCCGTCCTCGGCCTGCGCGTGGAGGAGTTTACCGTGGACTTCCGCAACAACCGCACGGCCGCGACCGTGGACAGCGCCGACACCCTCGTCTCGCCCCGTTTCGGCCTGGTGTTCAAGCCCGCCGCCGCCCTCTCCTTCTACGCCAGCCACACGATGTCCTACGTGCCGCGCGCCGGCGAGCAGCTCGCCTCGCTGAGCCTCACCAACCGCTCGCTCGATCCCGAGGAATTCAAGAACTACGAGGTCGGCGTCAAGTGGGACGCCCGCCCCGACCTTTCCTTCACCGCCGCGACCTACCGCCTCAACCGCAGCAATGTCGTGATCCCTGATCCCGCCGACCCGACCAAATCGCTGCTGGTTGACGGCCAGCGCGCCACCGGCGTCGAGCTCGGTGCGACCGGGCGCATCACCCAACACTGGAGCCTCGCCGGCGGCTATGCCTACCAGGACGGCCGCATCCTCACGACCCAGTCGGCCACCATCATCGCCGGCGCCCGCCTCGCTCAGCTGCCCCGCCACACCCTCTCCCTTTGGAATCGCTATGATCTCAACGGCCGTTTCGGCGTCGGCGTCGGCGCGATCTACCGCGACGCGATCTACGCCTCGATCGACAACACGGTGAAGCTGCCCGGCTTTGTCCGGTTCGATGCCGCGCTCTTCTGCCGGATCAACGACCGCCTCCGCGCCCAGCTCAATGTCGAGAACCTGTTTGACCGCGCCTATTACGCCTCGGCCCACAGCAACAACAACATCACCCCGGGCTCGCCGCGCGCACTCCGGATGAGTGTGACCACGAGCTTCTGACGCCCGCGCCGCCGGCTCCCCCCCCGCCAGCCATGACCTTCCGCTCCCTCCTCTTCTGGGCGCACCTCGCCGCCGGCCTCGTCGCCGGCGCCTCGATCGGCATCATGTGCTTCACCGGCACCGTGCTCGCCTTCGAGCAGGAGATCGTCGCGTGGGCCGAGCGCGATGCCCGCCAGATCACGCCCCCCGCGCCGGATGCACATCGCCTGCCTCTCGCCGATCTGCAGCGCAAGCTGCGCGAGACCCAGCCGAAATTCCGCGTCGCCAGCGTGACCCTGCTCAAGGATCCCGCCGCCGCCATCACCTTCACCGCCGGCCGCGACGACAGCTTCTTCGTGGACCCCTTCACCGGCGAGGCGCGCAAGCCCGCCTCGACCCAGGTGCATGACTTCATGCATGTGATGACCGACTGGCACCGCTACCTCGCGCGGGCCGGAGACAGCCGTCCCACCGGCAAGCTCATCAACGGCGTCTGCAACCTCGCCTTCTGCTTCCTCGCCCTCAGCGGCCTTTATATCTGGATGCCACGCACCTGGTCCTGGCGCGGCGTCAAGGCCATCGCCACGCTCAACCTCCGCGCCACCGGCAAGGCGCGCGACTTCAACTGGCACAATGTCATCGGCCTGTGGTCCGCGCCCATCCTCATCGTGCTGACCCTCACCGCCGTGCCGATCTCGTTCCGCTGGGGCGGCAACCTGATCTATCAGCTCGTCGGCGAGGAAGTGCCCGCTCAGACTGGTCCCGGCGTCGCGCCCGCCACGCCGGCTGTCGAGCTCAAGCGTCCGTCGCCCGACGCCCGCCCGCTGAGCTACGACGCCATCGTCGCAAGCGTGCAGAAGGAATTCCCCAAGTGGACGCAGATCAGCCTGCGCTCCGGCGGAGGCCAGCGCGGCGGCGAAGGTCGCGGCGCCCCGTCGCCAGTCACGATCACCCTCCGCGAAGACGGCTCCTGGCCCCGCACCGCCACGACCACGTTGACCCTCAATCCCTTCACCGGCGAGACTCTCAGCCGCTCCGGCTACGCGGATCTCTCCACCGCCCGCCAGATCCGTTCCTGGACGCGTTTTCTCCACACCGGCCAGGCGCTCGGTTGGTGGGGCCAGCTCGTCGCCGGCCTCGCGTGTCTGGGCGGCTGCTTCCTCGTTTACACCGGCTTCGCCCTCTCGTGGCGCCGGTTCTTCGCTAGGAAAAGCACCGCAACCGCCGTGGAACCTGTTGCCCTAAGGTAAGGATTCTAGCAGCGCGCCAGCCACATGGCGGAACGCACGCCGGATGCCTTCGTGCTCGTCGGCTCCGGGCGCTCGATGCCGCCGCTCTAAGCACCGGGCACCATCCTCTTCATCCAGAAATTTCCCTTCGAGCCGCTCGAGCGTGGCCAGACCATCCTCTACCGCAATCACGTCCGGAAGATCGTGGCGCATGTGCTGGTCGCGTCCGCCGGCGGCTCGGAAATTCGTAATACAATGCGTTACAAATTTCCGCGGCGCGGAAAGGCCCAGCGCAGGAACTCCGGCAAGGCCCGGGCCCACGTGGCCTCGTGGTGCTCGCCGCCCTCGATCTCGTGATAGACGACGTCGCGGCCGCGGACGAATCCCGTCGCCGCGAGCTCGTCGATCAGCTCGGTGGTATCTTGGATGGCGTCGATGACCCCGTTGCCGTCGCGATCCTCCGTCTCGTCCCTCGTGCCCGCCTCGAACCACAGGCGCAGCGACGGTTTCACCGCCGTCTCCCGCACGAGGCGGTGCGCGATGCGGCTCGCCTGCTTCGCGGCGACGCTCGAATCGTCGGTCCGCCACCACAGCGACCCCGAGAAAACCCCGGCGAGGCCGAACACCTGCGGGTGCCGCCACGCCGAATCGAGGGCACACAAACCGCCGAGCGACGCGCCAAAGATCCCCGTGTGCGCCGCGTCCGCCGCCACGTGGTGACTCCCGCGCACCCAAGGCAGCACCTCGTCCACCAACAGTTGCTGGAACGTCTCCGCCCGCCGGCCGCGCCCAGCGTGGTCCAGGGTGCCGGCGGTGCCATACTCATCCATGCGATCCGCCGAGGCCGGCACGGCGGCGACGACGACCGGCTCGATGACACCGGCCGCCACGAGTTCGTCCAGCGTTTCCGCGAGCCGCCATTGCGGCATCGTCTGCCCGTCGAGCGCCAGCAGTAGCGGATAAGGTTGCGCCCGCGTCACGTCGTAGCCCGGGGGCAGGTAAACCGTGATCGCACGCGGTTGGATCCCGCGCGCGGCGAAAGGCTCGCTTCGCTCCGTCCATGTCTTATCCGCCACGCGGCGGCGCCACCAATTCCGGAGACGGTTCATGCGCGGTTCGACGGGGAAGGCAGGTGCAAGGACATCCCGCTGGTTTGGGGTGCCGCGCCGCGAATGTCCATGCCGTAGCCCAAACGAACGAAGGTGGGCTCCGCTCTTGCCCTCGGAAGAGTTCGTTGGCCGTATGACTCCAATGACATCCCCTGATTCCCCGGCGATCACCCCCGCCGTCCCGACCGACCTGCACACCGGCGGCCTTGGTGGCCACCCCCGCGGCCTCACCACCCTCTTCCTGGCCGAGATGTGGGAGCGGTTTTCGTTCTATGGCATGCGCGCCATCCTGATGCTGTTCATGGTGCTGGCGGTGACGGAGGGCGGGTTGGGTTACGACACGAGGAAGGCGGCCGGCATCTACGGCACCTACACCATGAGCGGCTACCTGCTCTGCATCCTGGGCGGGTTCATCGCGGATAATTTCATCGGCGCGCGCCGGTCCGTGCTCATCGGCGGCGTGATCATCGCCCTCGGCCACTTCACCATGGCCCTGAATTCGGAGATCACCTTCTTCATCGGCCTCGCGCTGGTGGCCGCCGGCACCGGCCTGCTGAAACCCAACATCTCCACGATGGTGGGCAGCCTCTACCGCCCGAGCGACGAGCGCCGGGACGCCGGCTTCTCGATTTTCTACATGGGCATCAACATCGGCGCGTTTCTCTCGCCGCTCGTCTGCGGCTACCTCGCCCAGAGCGCGGGCTGGAAGGCCACGCTCGCCGGCTGGGGCCTCGACCCGCGCACCAGCTGGCACTGGGGCTTCGCCGCGGCGGGTGTCGGCATGACGCTCGGCCTCATCGTCTATGTGCTGCAGCGCGGCCGCCTGGCTCATGTCGGCAACAAGCCGGCGCCGGAGGCCGACGGTTCCCGCCCGTGGGGCAAGCTCGGGCTGGTGCTGCTGGGCTCGCTCGCGCTCATCACCGCAATGTGGTTCAGCGACACCTACAAGTGGATCGTCTATCTCCTGTTCGCGCTGCAGATCGCGCTGATCGCTTTCTTCGCCTTCCGCCCGAGCCAAGAAAGCAAGCGCCTCGCCGCGATCCTCGTGTTCTTCTTCGCCGCGGAAATCTTCTGGGCCATCTTCGAGCAGACCGGCTCGAGCATCTCGCTGTTTGCCGACCGCCTGACCGACAACCGGATGTTCGGCCAGGGCTTCCCCTCCTCGTGGTGGCAATCGGTGAACTCCATCTGGGTGATCCTGCTCGCGCCCCTGTTCGCCTGGCTCTGGATCCAACTGGGCCCGCGGCAGCCCTCGAGCCCCGTGAAGTTTACGCTTGGCCTCCTGTTCGTCGCGCTGTCCTTCGTGCTGATGGTGCCCGCCGCCAAGCTGACCGCGCACGGCCTGGTCAGCCCGCTGTGGCTGCTCGTGCTGTTCTTCCTGCAGACCGTCGGTGAAATGCTGCTCAGCCCCGTCGGCCTGAGCACGATGACCAAGCTGGCGCCGCAACGCCTGCTGGGCCTCGTGATGGGCATCTGGTTCCTCGCCGCCGCGCTCGGCAACAAGCTCGCCGGCGTGCTCGCGGGCGAGTTCAAGAGCGAGGACGCCGCCGGGCTTTCGACCTTTTTCTGGCAACAGGCCCTGTCGGTCGGCGCCTGCACCCTGGTGCTGTTCGCGCTGGTGCCGTGGGTGAAGCGCCTCATGGGCGGCGTGCGCTGACCAGCAGTGGTCGCCCTGAGGAAATACTCAGCTCGGAGCTGATCTCGGCTCCCAAATCATCCGCTCGCGGACTGACCGGAAGCTCGTTCCTATTGAAGGCTAGCTCAACAAGTAATCAAGAGATCACCTGTTGGCCACAAAGCGGG
This sequence comes from Lacunisphaera sp., assembly GCA_039807025.1. Taxonomy (GTDB): domain Bacteria; phylum Verrucomicrobiota; class Verrucomicrobiia; order Opitutales; family Opitutaceae; genus Lacunisphaera. The sequence continues at coordinate 3,844 of JBDHQK010000014.1, read as the reverse complement.
CATCAATCTGCCTTCTCTTTGAGATTGTAAATTAGGGTATTATACCTATCAACCGTGACCATTCAAACCGTCGCACCCACGACCTCGTTTGAATGATGCCCCAGATCCAATCCGCCCTCCGTCCTTCCAGACGTGCCGCCCTGAGCTGTTCAATGCGGCGACTCCTGCTGCTTGCCACGGCCGGACTCTCCGCCCAAGCACTCCCGGCCGCCGTCATCTCCTGGTCCAACACCGCGACCGACTGGGCCACCGGCACCAACTGGACCGGTGGTGTGGCCCCGGCCGACGATCTCACGACCGACATCGCCAACTTCGCCACCGCCACCCCCACCTTCCAGCCCGACCTCGGTGCCTCGCGCAGCGTGAACGGCATCCGTTTCAGCAATGGCGCCGGTGCCTTCACCCTCAGCGGCACCGGCAGCCCCACGCTCACGCTCGGCGCCTCCGGCATCTCCCAGCAGGACAACACCGGCCAGTCCATCGCCGCCTCCCTCTCTCTCGCCCTCGGTGCCGCCGCCAGCTTCCAGACCACGAGCACCGGCGCCCTCACCATCGCCAGCGCCGTCAACAACGCCGGCTTCCTCCTCACCCTCGGCGCCACCAGCACCGGCGCCGGCACGATCAGCGGCATCATCAGCGGCGCCGGCGGCCTCACCAAGACCGGCGCGGGCAACTGGGTGCTCACCGGCGCCAATACCTACACCGGGGCCACCGCGATATCCGGCGGCGGCCTCCACCTCTCCGGCTCTGGCGCCATCTCCGCCGCCAACCTCAACCTCAGCGGTGGCGGCGTGATCGGCCTGAGCGGCACCTTCTCCCGCACCCTCGGCACCGGTGCGTCACAAGTCCAGTTCACCGGCACCGGCGGAGGCTTCGCCGCCTACGGTGGCGCGCTCTCCGTCGGCTTCGCCGGCGGAGAGATCTGGGGCACCACCACCAACTTCCTCCCCGCCGCCGGCTCCCTCACGCTGGCCTCCTCGCTCGCCAACGACACCGTCACCTGGACCTCCGATTTCTCCCTCGGCGCCGCCAACCGCACCATCTCCGTCGCCAACGGCTCCGCCGCCACCGACGCCATCATCTCCGCCGTCATCTCCGGCACCGGCGGTATCAACAAGACCGGCACCGGCACCCTCTCGCTCACCGGAGCCAACACCTTTTCCGGCCAGCTTCACGTCCAGGCCGGATCCGTCACCGTCGCCAGCCTCGGCAACAGCGGTGACAGCGGCCCGGTCGGCACCCTCGGCACGATCAAGCTCGGCAACACCACCACGGCCGGCACCCTGATCTACACTGGCACGGGCGAGACCTCCAACCGTGTCTTTGATCTCGCCGGCACCACCGGCGGCGCCACCCTCCAGCACGACGGCTCCGGCGCCCTCGTCCTCTCCGCCAGCCCCACCGTCACCGGTAACGGCGTGAAGACCCTCACCCTCACCGGCACCAGCACCGCCGCCAACGAGCTCCAGGGCGTCATCGCCGACGGCGCGTCCAACACCGCCGTCGCCAAGTTAGGCACCGGCACCTGGAAACTCTCCGGCGCCAACACTTTCACCGGCGGCACCACGGTTACCGCCGGCACGCTGGTTGCCGGCCACAACGTCGCCTTCGGCACCGGCACACTCACTCTGGGCGGCGGCACCGTGCAGGGCGACGGCTCCCCTCTCACCCTCGCCAACGCCCGCACGATGAGCACCTCCTCCACCCTCGGTGGCTCCTCCAACCTCACCCTCACCGGCACCCAGACCAACTCCACCAGCGTCACCCTCAACATCACCAACACCGCCCTCACCACCCTCGGCGCCATTAATCTCTCCAACTCTGCGACCAGTCGCACCCTCACGGTCAACACCACCGGCGGCACCGTCACCATCGGTGGCACCATCGCCAACGGCGGCACTTCCACCGCCTCCTCCCTCGCCAAGACTGGCAGCGGCACGCTGGTCCTCACCGGCACCAACACCTACGGCGGCACCACCATCATCAATAACGGCACCCTTCTCGCTGGCTCCTCGGGTGCCCTGCCCAATCTCGCCACCACCGTCGCCATCACTGCCGCCGGCGGCACCGCCCTCCTCGACCTCGGCGGCTACAACGCCACCGTCTCCTCCCTCACCCTCGGTGGCGGCACCGGCGCCGATACCACCAGCTCAGCCGGCGTCATCGCGACGGGCGGCGGCGTGCTCACCCTCGGCGGCGGCGTCACCTACACCGCCACCGGCAACCCCCTCGGCTCCACCATTTCCGCCGGCCTCAACCTCGGCAGTGCCGCCACCCGCACCTTCACCGTCGGCGACTCCACGACCGCCGCCACCGACCTCACCGTCTCCGGCGTCATCACCGAGACCTCCGTTTCCGGTCTCACCAAGGCAGGCGCCGGCTCCCTCCTGCTCTCCGCCGCCAACACCTACACCGGCACCACGTCCGTCACCGCCGGCACGCTCATCGCCGGCCACGACAGCGCCTTCGGCACCGGCACGCTCACGCTCGGCGGCGGCACCCTCATGGGCGACGGCTCCCTCCGCACCCTCGGCAACACCCTCAGTCTCACCGCCACCACCATCCTCGGCGGCGGCAGCGACCTCATCTTCACCGGCGGCCTGACCAACGCCGTCGCCGGCAACGCCACCCTCACCATCAGCAACACCGCCGCAACTTCGCTCGCTGGCGTCGCCCTCTCCAACTCTGCGACCAGTCGCACCGTCACCTTCAATACCACCGGCGGCACCGGCACCATCGGTGGCACCATCGCCAACGGCGGCACTTCCACCGCCTCCTCCCTCGCCAAGACTGGCAGCGGCACGCTGGTCCTCACCGGCACCAACACCTACGGCGGCACCACCATCATCAATAACGGCACCCTTCTCGCTGGCTCCTCGGGTGCCCTGCCCAATCTCGCCACCACCGTCGCCATCACTGCCGCCGGCGGCACCGCCCTCCTCGACCTCGGCGGCTACAACGCCACCGTCTCCTCCCTCACCCTCGGTGGCGGCACCGGCGCCAGCACAACCAGCGTCGCTAACGTCGCCACCGGTGCCGGCACTCTCACCCTCGGCGGCAACGTCACCTTCTCCGCCACTGGCAACCCCCTCGGCTCCACCATTTCCGGCAACCTCGCCCTCGGTGCCGCCACCCGCACCTTCACGGTCAACAATTCCACCACCGCCGCCACCGACCTCACCATTTCTGCGCTCATCTCCTCCACCGGTGGCGGCCTGACCAAGGCCGGCACCGGTGTCCTCCTGCTTTCCGGCGCCAACACCTACACCGGGACAACCACCGTCTCCGCCGGCATGCTTTCCCTCCAAAACTCCACCGCCACCGGCACCACCGCCGGCGGCGTCACCGTCGCCAGCGGCGCCGCCCTCGAGCTTCAGGGAGGCATAGCCGTCGGCGCCGAGAGCCTCAGTCTCGCCGGCACCGGCATCTCCGCCACCGGCGCCCTCCGCAATCTCTCCGGCGCCAACTCCTGGGGCGGCGCGCTCACCCTCACCTCCGCCACCAAGATCCAGAGCGATGCCGGCTCGCTCACCCTGTCCGGCAACATCAGCGGCGCCACCTTCGGCCTCACCTTTGACGGCGCGGGCGACACCACCGCCGCGGGCATCATCGGCACCACCTCCGGCACGCTGACCAAGTCCGGCGCGGGCACCCTCGCCCTGTCCGGCGCCTACACCTTCACCGGCGTCACCTCCATTCAGGGCGGCACCGTCTCCATCAACTCCCTCGCCAACCTCAGCACGGCCTCCGCCCTCGGCGCGCCCACCACCGCCGCCAACGGCACCATCGCCCTCGGTGCCGCCGCCAGCGCTGCCACGCTCCGCTACACCGGCTCGGGCCACAC
>JBDHQK010000013.1:0-30804 GCA_039807025.1 Lacunisphaera sp. | reverse complement strand
CGGTGCGGGCGGCGCTGGCCCAGTTGCAGGCGGATCGTCAGATCCGTGCGGAGCATGGCAGCGGTCATCGGATCCTCGTCGATGTTTCCACCAAGGGCACGCCGCCGGAGCGGGATGTCGCGCTGCTCATGCCGGATCCGCCGGAGCGCCTGCGGCCGGCCCAGACCCTGTGGATCGATGAATTGCGCGCGCTCCTGGCCGAGCACCAGTGCCTGCTTCACCTCTATTATGGCCCGCAGTATCTCAGCCGGGATCCCAAGGTGGCGTTGGGCAAGCTGGTGCAGCAACATCCGCATGCGTGCTGGATCCTGCTGCGCTCCAATGCGGCCACACAGAAGTGGTTCAGCCAGCACCATCCGCGGAGCCTAGTGGTCGGCACGGTGCATGCCGGCCTCCCCTTGGCCCATCGCGATATCGATCATCGGGCGGCTTGCCGCCACGCCGCAGGCGTGCTGCTAGGCATCGGGCACCGCCGGATTGCCCTGCTGGCCCAGAGTCCGCTGATGGCCGGCGATCTGGAAAGTGAAGCCGGGCTGGAGGAGGCGATCCGATCCTCGCGCCACACCGGGGCGGAGATCATCCCCTGCTGGCACGACGGCACGGTCTCTGGCATCGGCCATGCGCTTCGGCGGCTGCTGGCGCGCCAGCAGCCGCCGTCCGCGCTGGTCGTGGCGAATACCTATCATTACCTCACGATCTGGAGTCATCTGATCCAATCCGGCATTCGCGTGCCGCAGGATATTTCCATCATTTCCCGGGATGAGGATCTCTTCCTCTCCTACCTCGTGCCGTCACCGTCACGCTACGTGGTGCCGCCCGGCAACCTGGCCAAGGCACTGCTGCGTCCGATCCTCGAGATCATGGAGACGGGCCAGACTTCTCTCCGCGAGCTGAAGCTCCTGCCGGAATTCATCCAGGGTGGCACGGTGGCAGCGGGTCCGGCGTAGGTGGGTGCTGCTCTTTCGTGGTTCCTTTTGAGAACCATTGTTTGGGGGTTCAATTCCATCCCGGATCGGCTTTCCTGCGGGCAGCGCAAAGGCCAGCCGTGTCGGCTGCGCGCGTTATCCTCTACCAACACCAACCCAACCCGTCATGAAGAAATCATCGACTGCATCCCCCGCCCGGCTCCTGCTGGCCCTCTGTCTCGGCCTCGCTGGAGCGGTCAGCGCTTCGGCCGGAACCATCATCGGTCACGTCAACGACGTGAACACCGGCGCCTCGGTCACGGGTGCCGTGATCACCAACAACGCGAGCGGCCACACGGTCTATGCCGACCGCGAAGGCCAGTTCCGCATGGAGGAAGTGGCGGCAGGCAGCGCCAATCTGACCATCAGCGCCGTCGGCTATCCGGATCAGACTCAAAGCGTGCAGGTGTCGGTTGATGTGGCCATGGGCGAGAAGGTCGTCAAACTGGACAAGCTCGTGGTCGAGGGTTACCGCGAGGGCTGGGCCAAGGCGCTCCAGCAGAAGCGCAATGCGACCAATTTCAAGGATGTGCTCTCCGCCGACGCGGCAGGCAAGCTGCCGGACAACAACGTGGGCGAGGCGCTCGCGCGCCTGCCCGGCGTCAGCCTCGACGTGGACTATGGTGAGGGCCACTTCGTCAGCGTGCGCGGCACGGATCCTAACCTGAACACGGTGACCATGGACGGTGCGACCCTCGCCACGCCGGCCGAGCTCGGCCGCAACGGCCGCAGCACGCCGATGGATTTTCTCGGCACCGGTCTCATCAACCAGGTCGAAGTGATCAAGTCGCCGACGCCCGACATGGACGGGACGTCGCTGGGCGGCACGATCAATGTGCTGACCCCGTCGGGTTTCGACCACAAGGGGCAGTTCATCTCCGGTGCCTTGCAATATGGCGAGAACCAGGCGGCCAAGAAGCCGATCTACGCCGGTGATCTGACCTACACCAACATCATCCCGACCGCCGGTGGGAAGCTGGGCGTGGCCCTGAGCTTCAATTACGAGAACCGGCAGACCCGCCGCGACATGTATATGGGGCAGTGGTTGGGCACCCTCGCCGCCCCGGTCATGTATGAGCCTCGCTTGGACTACAACATCGACCAGCGCATCAAGCGCGGCGGCGCTCTGAATTTGGATTACCGCCTGGACGATGGCACCCGCATCTATTTCAAGGCGTTCTTCAACAAATACAGCGAGCGCAGCGACAAGAACGAGCAACTCTACACCGGCGGCGGCGCCGTCACGCCCCTCTCTCCGACCAAGGCTTCGCAGGCGACCGTGCGCTATGACATCCGCATGATCAGCTTTAATCGCGAGGCGGAGATGACGAACCTGATCTTTGGCGGATCCAAGGTGCTGGGCGACTACAAGATCAGCGCCGAGGCGACCTATTCGGATGCCCCGGACAAGCAGCCGGTCTACCGAAACCTCTCCTTTCGCTCGGGCAACGTCGCGATCCCCGGCGGTTATATCATCGACTACAGCACGCCCTATCCCACCTACGACCTGACCAGCATTCTCACCACGGCCAATCCGAACGTCCGGCAGGTGCGCGGCGACGCCATCAACAACCAGGAAAAGACCAGCACCGTGCGCGCCGACGTGCAGCGCGATTTCAAGGACTGGCTGGGTGGCAAGGACGGCTTCATGAAGGTCGGCGTGAAATATTCCGATCGCAATCGCAACAACGTCCGGGATGTGAACATCTATACAGCTTCCGGCTACAAGCTCTCCGACTTCAACACCCCGCCCGGGCCGGCGCCGCTGTGGGTGATGGACGGCCGCTACAACCTGCCGATCTCCGTCAATCCCGATGTCTCCCGCGCGACCTTCGATTCGCTGCTCGCCCAAGGCAAGCTCGTCCGCAATGACTCGGCGTCGCTGTCGAATGGCGGCGAGGATACCTACAAGGTCATTGAGAAGATCACCGCCGTCTACGGCATGGCCAGCGTCAACCTATCCCGTGACCTGACGCTGCTGGGTGGTGCTCGCTATGAGAGCACCAAGGCGCCGCTGACGGCCCCATCGTTCTACACCGACCCCGTGACCGGTGCACCAACACAGGTGGTTAAAACCGTGACATTCAATTACGGCGAGTTCCTGCCCAACCTGCAGCTGCGCTACACCGTGAACCCCAGCACTGTCGTGCGGGCCGGTATCACCAAGACCTTTGGTCGTCCGGCCTATGGCGACCAAGTGCCTAAATCCACGCTGGACAATGTCGGCGGTGTGCTGACCACGGGCAATCCGCAGCTGAAATCCTATGAGTCGCTCAACTACGACCTGTCCGTGGAGCACTACTTCAAGGCCGGTGGTATCGTCTCGTTGGCTGCGTTCTACAAGGACATCGCCAATCCAATCTACACCTACAGCTACACACAGCAGAATGTGACCTATGCCGGCTATTTCTTCCCGACCTTCACGGTCTCCAGCAAGCAGAACGGCCAGTCGGCCAAGGTGGGCGGCGTGGAGCTCAGCGCCCAGATTCCGTTTTCCGCTCTCGTGAGCGGTTTTGCAGACGGCTTTGGCGTGGATGCCAACGTCAGCCTGCTGGACTCCTCGGTGAAGGTGTTCACCCGTCCCGGCGAGAAGCTGCGGCTGTTCGCCTCGCCGAAACAGATCTTCAACCTCGGCCTGTTCTACGAGAAGTATGGCGTGTCGGCTCGCGTGGCCTACAACTACAAGGGTGATTCCCTGTCCACCATCGGCGCGGATGCCTTCTCCGACGTCTACAACAGCTCCCGCTACTTTATCGACGCGCAGCTGGGCTACAAGATCACCGCGAATCTCTCCGCCTTCCTCAACTGGCAGAACATCACCGACCAGACGAGCGACAGCTATACGGCTGGCAGCAAGGAGCGCCTGTCCCAGAGCTACTGGTTCGGCTCCAATGTCCGCCTGGGCATGCGGTTCACCTTCTGAGCCTGGTGCCCTTCCCAGCGTGGCGGACGAACACAGCTCCGGACACTCGCAGATCGCTGCCAGAGGCGGGCTGTTTTTTGGGATAATGGTGCTGGGGTGGGTTTTCACCCCGGCACCAGCCGCCGAGCGGATGCCCCTGCTGATGCCGGACGACTTTGAGGTGTTGCAGCTGGTTGGCTGGCGAGTGGAGGAGGGGAAGCCCGATGCGCGCAATCCCCTGCTGGAGCCGGCGCAGCCATGGGATGCCGGCGGCATCATGGGGCACGGCACCGTGCTGCACGACCCGCTCGACGGCCTGTGGAAAGCCTGGCAGGTCTCGACGCCGGCCGAAGCCGAACTACCCAACCTCACCAGCCAGCATGAGAAGCGCCGCCGGCTGACCTACTTGGAAAGCAAGGATGGCGTGCAGTGGTATCGCCCGGAGCTGACCTTGGTTGCGTGGCCGGGCCACCCGCGCACAAACATCCTCCTCGATTTTGATTCTGGCGGCACGGCGCAGTATGCCTCGGTGCTGATCGATCCCGCGAACAAGGCGGAGCCCTACGAGATGTTCGTGCTGCGCTCACCCCGGCAGGCCGGCGTGGCCGACCAAGTGGGAGACCGGCCAGGTCCCCCGGACAAATACGGCATGTATCGCTACCGCTCCAAGGACGGCAAGGCTTGGCGATTGACCGAGGGCCCGCTGGAAATCCGAGGCGGCACGGATGTGTGCTACGTCTACCGCCAGCCGGATGGCTCCTATGTGGCCTATTTCAAGGTTTACCCGCCGAAGCAGGCGGGCGACCGCATCATCCCCTACGACGTCAACGCCAAGCAGCTGTTGCGGCGGGTGGGACGGGCGACCAGCCCCGACGGCACGCACTGGAGCGAGGCCGAAGTCGTCCTCGGCCGGGATTTCCGGGATGCAGGCTTCGCCCAGTTTCTGGAGATCGCGCCGGTGCGGGTGGAAGGAGGCTTCGTGGCGCTGGTTAACGCCTACAACGCCGCCACCCAGACGATGTGCCTGGAGCTGGCCGCCTCGCGCGATGGTGTCCACTGGTGGCGCCCCGACCGCCGGCCGGCCCTGCCCAATGCGCCCTTGGGCGAATACGGTGGCGGGCTCATCTGGCAGATGCACCAGCCCATCCTCGAGGACGGCCACATGTTCGTCTATTACTCGGGAGCGGAGGGGATCCACTCGCCCATCATCGACACCCGTTTTGAGCCGCAGCTTGAGGTCGGCAACGAATCGGTTCTGGGCTTCCGCAGTCGGGGCACGCTGCCGTTCTCCGGGGCGCTGTGCCGAGCCGCTTGGGAGGCAGATCGGCTCTGGGCCTTGGCCCCTGCCGCCGGCGGTGCGCTGGCGGCCGAGGCGGTGACTCGCCCGCAGGATTTGGGCGGGCGCCAGCTCGTGGTCAATGTCCACGCCAAAGTGGGCGGCGAATTGAAGGCGGAGCTGCTCGATCAGGCCGGCGCGCCCCTGCCGGGGTTCGCACTGCAGGACTGTCGGCCCGTCACCGGGGATCACCGGCGCGCGGAAATCAGCTGGACCGGAGGAGACCGGGCCCCGGTGGGAGCCGCCAAAATCCGCTTCGTTTTGCATCGCGCCTTCCTCTACGGGTTTGAGGCGAGAGGATCGCTCTCGAAGCATTGATCGGGGCCGTCCTCTATCAGCAAAAAGATTCGGTGAGAGATGCCCGCGGCGGGAATCAAACCGGGGCTTCACAGCTAATGGTTTACGAGCGATGGGCCGCCACACCCCCGATTTATGAAAAAACGATGGATAACCCTGGTCGTGCTCACGGCGATCGGTTGCAGCGCCGGCGTTTCCCAAGCTGTCCATGCCTCGGAACTCCATCTGCGCGACCTGCGGGGGTGGACCGTGGTGGTGGGGAGCGACGCGATTCCGAGCGAGCGCTATGCGGCGGAGGAATTTTGCCGGCTGTATAAGGCGGCAACAGGAAGCGAACTGTCCACGGCCGCGACGCCGGACAACTGCGGGGCCATATATATTGGAGAAAGCGCGGCGCTGCGTGCACACCCGTTGGGATTCAACATCGCGGAACTGGGTGAGGAGGGATTGCGCATCCGGATTGCCGGCAATGTCTTGATAATCGCGGGTGGTCGGCCGCGGGGCACGCTTTACGGTGTGTATGAATTTTTCGAGCGCTACGTCGGCGTGCGCTTCCTGACGGCCGACGATACTTATGTCCCGCCCGAGGCCGCCGCGGCCGTGCTCGCGCCGACCGACTACCGGTATGTGCCGCCGTTCTCTTTCCGCTGGTCGTATTACGCGGAGAATTCCAAGGATCCCGCGTTCGCGGCGCGCCTGCGTGTCAACACGATCACGACCGACGAGCGCCTTGGCGGAAAGACCGCGCAGCAACTGATCTCGCATTCACTGGAGACGTATGTGCCGGTTGCCGTCTACGGCCGTGCGCATCAGGAATATTTCGCGTTGGTCGACGGGGTGCGCAAGCTGACCGGCACCGGGGGCGGGCCGCAGGTGTGTTCGACAAATCCCGAGGTGATTAAGATCGTCACCGCAGCGGTGGAGCGCGCCCTGGACGCTAATCCGGCGTTGGTCGATATCAGCGTCAGCCCGATGGATAACGACGCATTTTGCGAATGCCCGCAGTGCAGCGCCCTGAGTGCCGAGGAGAGCAGTCCGGCGGCACCGCACTTGGCGCTGGTCAACGCGGTGGCGGCGCGGATTGCCCGCACCCATCCCGGTGTGAAAATTGGCACGCTGGCTTATTGGCACACGCGCAAGCCGCCCAAGAACCTCAGGATGCTGCCCAATGTGGAAGTCATGCTGTGCGACATCGAGGGCTGCATCCTGCACCCGCTCGATGATCCCGCCTGCCACCGCAATCGGGTGTTCATGGGGGATTTCGGGCACTGGCGGGCGATTTGTCCGAATATCAAGCTCTGGCATTACAATACGAATTTCAGGAACTACGATCTGCCTTTCCCCAATTTCAATGCCATCGCCAAGGACGTGCAGTTGTTCCGCGATAACGGGGTCCAGGGCGTGTTCATGCAGGCGGCCGGTGACGGGCTTTCCACCGAAATGAGCGACCTGCGCAATTACGTCATGGCAAACTGCCTGTGGCAACCGACGCACGAGAGCTGGGCGCTGGTGGAGGAATTCTGCCGCCTGCACTATGGAGCCGCGGCGCCGCCCCTTCTGGCTTACCTGCATTTTCTGCACGAGAATGCCGAGACGCGGGGCCTGCATCCGCGATGTTTTGCCAATGCCCCGGTGGAACTGGGCCTGGACCAGGCGGCAGCCCAACGCATCGCGGGTTATTTTCAACAAGCGCTCGCCCTGGCGCCGGACGACACGATTCGTTCCCGGGTCGAAAAAGCTTCCATCCCGGCGTTACGCACGCTGCTGGCCACCGCGCCGTTGGGGTATGCCGACGGTCACTACCGCCTGGATGCCTCCACCATCGGTCCGGACACGCTCGACCGGTATGTGGCGTTGGCGAAGAAATACGGGATGAATCGCATCGCGGAAGGCCGGGACGCGGCGCTGTATTTTGCCGAATTGCAGGATTTGCGAGAAGGCTTGCCCGCAGTGGTGCTCGAAAACGAATCCTGGCGCCTGATTCTGCTGCCGGAGCAAAACGGACAGATCGCCGAGATGATCTACAAACCGACAGGCCGCAATCTGGTGGAGCCGCCGGTGGCCGGGTTTTCCCGGTGGGAGGTGAGGGAGCCCTGGCCCGAGGAAACCCGGGCGGGGCGAACGTCAACAGCCGACATAAAACATCGCTGGGAAACCGACGGTCGGCAGATCGTCATGACTAGGACCTTGCCCGACGGCAGCGTGTGGCGTCGCATGGTGTCGCTGTCGGCGGACCCGGCCGGCCGGTTCCGGTTCCAGGCCGAATTCACTGCCGGCAGCGCCCATGTGGGATGGCGGGTGCGCGAACGCTCGCCCAACTATTCCGTCACCGGTTCGGACGATCCCGATGTCATGACGATTTACACCAAGAGTTCCGCCTGGAACCAGGTGAACCAGAACTGGGGCTTCGAGAGAAAGAACACCCTGACGACGGATTTGCGCCCGCCCGCACCGGTTCAAGCCATCGCCTTCTACGATCATGTCGGGCAGTTTGGCGTGCAGCAGACTTTCGCTTCGAACGCCTTCCCGCGGTTCCAAGCTTATTGGAGTCCCGGCCGTCGCATGCTCGCCTTGAATATGCTGACTCCGGCCACCCCCATGGAGCCGGGACGTAAGCTGACCTTTGGCTACGAGATCAGTTACCTTGCCGAACCTCCCGCTCCAATGTCCCGCTAAGTTATCCCTATCCCCATGAAGCAAACCCGTCGTTCATTCTTGAACACGGCCTCGCTGCTCGGGGCCGCGCTGCCTTTCGCCACCGTGAAATCCGGCGCCGCGGGCGCGGCTCCGACGCGGTTGCAGGCGCTCGGTTTCAACACCATTCAACTCAATGTCGCGTGGGGCTCCCGCCCGGGGGACGAACCGCTGAATCTCGAGGGCGTCGTTGCACTCGATCCCGAGCAGGATCGGCAATATCCGCAAGTGGTGCCGCTGCGTTGCCAGCCGGGGACTGAGGTGCGCTTCGCGCACCTCGCGATGACAAAAATAGTAACAACTTTGGGTAAGTCTCAATAGTATGCCCGCGGCGGACATTTTCGAAGGTATGCGGTATGAAGAAAGCACCTTTGCTTTCGCATGGCCTCGGACGATAAGAATCATCGACATCATGTTGCTTGCATCCTGATTTACTCCCATGACTGCGAATCCCTCTGTCTTTGATCTTTTCCGGCTCGACGGAAAAATAGCCCTCGTCGTTGGCGGGGCGCATCATCTCGGTTACGACATGGCTTCGGCACTGGCCGAGGCGGGCGGCCATGTGGCCGTAACTTCCCGCACGCTGGCCGCTGCGGAGGCGGCGGCGCACCGGCTCGCCGCCGCCCATGGGGTGGCCACCCTGCCGCTGGCCCTCGACAACCGGAATCCCGCAGAGGTGGCCGCCGTCGTGGCGGCGGTGCAGGCGTGGAAAGGGCACATCGACATCCTGATCAACAATGCCGGCGGCGGCTCCGGCAAGAGCGCAGCGCACCTGTTCGAGCGCGACCCGGCGGATGTGGAGGGCATGATTGCGGTGAACCTCACCGGCACGCTGCATTGCTGCCAGGCGGTGGGCCGGCTCATGGCCGCGCAGCGCTCCGGCAAGATCATCAACATCGGCTCCATCGCCGCCGTGGTCGGCCGGGATCGTCGGATCTACGAGCGCAACGCGATGAAGGGCCAGCCGATCGACTACGCGGCGGCCAAGGCGGGCGTCGTCGGCCTGACCCGGGATCTGGCGGGCCTGCTGTCGCCGCACGGGGTGTGCGTGAACGCGATTTCCCCCGGCGGCTTCGAACGCGCCGACATGCCACGTGGCTTCGTGCGCGACTACAGTGACCGCACGCCGCTCGGTCGCATGGGCCGCGACGGCATCGATCTAAAGGGCGCGGCGCTGTTCCTGGCGTCGCCCGCATCGGACTATGTCACCGGGCACAACCTCGTGGTGGACGGAGGATTTTCCATATGGCAATGAACAACCGGATCGTGGTCGTGGGGCTCGGCTCCATCGGGCGGCGCCATGCCCGCCTGCTGGCGCAGCGCCCGGAATTGCAAGTCGAGTGGTGCGAGAGCTCGGCGCCAGCGGTGGCGCTCGCGCACGAGACGCTCGGGCCGCCGGCGGCCTTGCACGACACCTTCGAGGCGATGCTGGCGACGCGGCCGGCGATGGTGGTGATCGCCACGCCCCACGCTCTGCATGCCGCGCAGGCCATCGCCGCCTTGCGCGCCGGCATCCACGTGCTGTGCGAAAAGCCGTTGAGCGACAACCTGGGGGATGCGCGGGCCATGGCCGAGGCCGCTGGCGCCTCCACCGCGACCTTCGCCGTCGGCTTCCAGCTGCATTTTCACCCGGCTTTGCGCCGCGCGAAGGAGTTGATCGATGAGGGGGCGCTGGGCAGCCTCCACCACCTGCATTGCCTGATCGGCACCTATGTCACGCTGAAGAACTCCCTGTCGCGCTACCAAAGCCGGATGGAAGGCGCGCTGTTCATGGACTACGCTCATCAGCCGGATCTCTTCTATTGGCTGACGGGTCACCGCCCGGCGGGAGTCTACGTGGCAGGAGGACAAGGCGGCAGCCTGCCGCTGCAATCCAAGCCGAACTTCGCCGCGCTAGTCTGCGATTATAGCAAGCCGCTGATCTCGACCATTCATCTGAACTATCTCCAAGATCCCGACCGGCATGACTACGAGATCATCGGAGACCAGGGTTGGATCGCGATCGACATGTTCAAGGGCGAGCTGCGCCGGGGCCGTCAGGCCGAGGCGGCGGTGGTCACGGAGACCTTTTCCACGGAACGTGATCCGCTCTACGTGCAGGAACACACGGCGTTCTTGGATGCGATCGCCGGGCGACGGAAGCCTGAGAGCACGGCGGCGGACGCCCTGGTCTCGATGGAGGTCATCGCCGCCTCGCTGGCCTCGCTGCACGCACGAAAGCGGGTGGCCATCTGAGCGGCTACAGCGATGAGCGACCGGCCTTGCGTCTCGCGCTAGGCCGGTCTGGTGCCTCTGGATGGCTTGGTTGAATGTGTATACCGTAAGATGGATGCGGATCCTGAAAACGCGGCCGGAGGCCGCGCTCCACCTTTTCGGATTCAGAGTTTCTCGACGATTTTGTCGGCCAGGCCGTAGGCGATCGCCTCCTCGGCGTTCAGGTAGAAGTCGCGGTCGGAATCCTTGGCGACCTTGTCGAACGACTGGCCCGAGGCCGTGGCGAGGATCTGGTTCAGCTCGGTGCGGAGCTTCTCCATTTCCTTCGCCTGGATGTTGATGTCCGAGGCGGGGCCGACCATCCGGCCGGTGATCAGCGGCTGGTGAATGAGGACGCGCGCGTGCGGGTAGATGTAGCGGTTGCCCTTCTTGGCGGCGGAGAGGAGAATCGAGCCCATCGACGCGGCCATGCCCGTGACGACGATCTTCACCGGCGAACTGATGAGCTTGATGGTGTCGTAAACCGCCATGCCGGCTGTGATCGAGCCGCCGGGGGTGTTCATGTAGAAGGTGATCTCCTTGCCCGGCCCCGTGGTCTCGAGGTAGAGCAGTTTCTCCGTGAGATCCTTGGCAGTCTCGTCGGTGACGGCACCCCAGAGGAAGATCTTCCGCTGTTCCAGGAACTTCTTCTGGATCAGGGCGCCGACCGGAGCGACGGTGGGCTTCGGGGTGGCGTCTTCGCGCTCATCCTCATCCTCGTCGTCGAGGCGGGATGCGGGCGGGCTCTGGTATTCGCGAGTGAGATTGTGGGCGGACATGGATTCGAAACGTGCACCGGCCGGTCCGTTTTGCGAGTAGTTTTTCTTCGCCGGGGTTGCCAATCCTTCCCGTCACAACCAGCCTGAACCCGAGTGAAAGCTCCCGCCCAACGCCTTGCCGGACAGATTGTGGATCTGCACCGCCGCCGCATCTACCCCGGCGTGATCGAGTGGACGGGCGGGCGCATCGTGCGGATCCGGGAGGACAAGTCGGTGCGGGCGAAACACTTCATCGCTCCGGGGTTCGTGGACGCGCACATCCATATCGAGAGCTCGATGCTGCCGCCGGCGGAGTTCGCCCGGTGGGCGGTGGTGCATGGCACGGTGGCCACGGTGTCGGACCCGCACGAGATCGCCAACGTGCTCGGCGTGACGGGCGTGGACTACATGGTGCGCGACGGGCGACGCACGCCCTTTAAGTTCCACTTCGGCGCCCCGTCCTGCGTGCCGGCCACGGCCTTTGAAACGGCTGGCGCCGCGCTGGATGCCAGGGCCGTGGTGAAACTGCTCGCGCGGCCGGAGATCAAATACCTCAGCGAGGTCATGAATTTTCCCGGCGTGCTGGCGCGAGACACGTCGCTGATGGCCATGATCGCCGCCGCGAAAAAACTCGGCAAGGCGGTGGACGGCCATGCGCCCGGCCTTCGCGGAAAAACCGCCGCGCGTTACGCGGCGGCCGGCATCACGACGGACCACGAGTGTTTCACGCTGCCGGAGGCGCGGGACAAGCTGGCGGCCGGGATGAAGATTCTCATCCGCGAGGGCTCGGCCGCGCGGAACTTCGCCGCGCTGGCACCGCTGCTCAAAACGGATGCCGCCTCCTGCATGTTCTGCTGCGACGACCTGCATCCGGACCTGCTCATGGTGCTCCACCTCGACGAACATGTGCGGCGTGCGATCCGGGGCGGCGCGGATTTGTTCGACGTGCTGCGCTGCGCCTCGGTCAACCCGGTCGAGCACTACAAGCTCGATGTCGGTCTGCTGCGCGCGGGCGATCCGGCGGACTTCATCGTGTTCGAGGGCTGGGAAAACCTGAAGGTGCGCCGCACCTACCTGCGCGGCGAGCTCGCCGCCCGCGACGGCCGCAGCCTGCTGCCGCGCCAGCCGTCGGGAACCCCGAACAATTTCAAGGCGCGTTTGCGGCGGGCGGAGGATTTCCGTGTCCCCGCAGGGTCAGGCCAACTCAACCTCATCGAGGCGCTCAACGGCCAGCTCATCACTCGTCATCTGCGCGCGGCGCCACGCCTCGTGGGCGGCAATGTTGTCGCCGACCCGCCGCGCGACATCCTAAAGATTGCCGTCGTGAATCGCTATGGCTCCGGGGGATCCTTGCTTATTAAGCAAGGGTTGCCGGAGATCACGGTGGCTTTCATCAGGGGCTTCGGCCTGAGGGCCGGGGCCATCGCCTCGTCGGTGGCGCATGATTCGCACAATGTCGTGGCCGTCGGCGTGGACGACTCCTCGCTCTGCGCGGCGGTGAACCTCGTGATCAAGGCCCGCGGCGGCATCAGCGTGGTAGGGCGCGGCAAACGCGCCGTGCTGCCGCTGCCCATCGCGGGCCTGATGTCGGACCAGGACGGCCGCGTCGTGGCGCGGCGCTACACCGCGCTCGATGCCGCGGCGAAGCGGCTGGGCTCGAAGCTTGATGCGCCGTTCATGACGCTGTCATTCATGGCGCTGCTCGTCATTCCCGACCTGAAGCTCAGCGACCGAGGCCTGTTCTCGGCGGCGGGGTGGGGCTTCGTGCCGGTGCAGGGTGGCTGACTCAATCAGTGCGCAGCGCAACCAGCGGATCCAATCTCGCGGCGCGTCGCGCGAGAATCAGGATGGCTAGCGCGGCGCGACGGCGACGGCGACCAAGCCGAGCGCGGCAATAAAGATCCCGGAGCAAGCTCCAGGGCAGTTGATCAAGACCTCTGCAAACCTGCTCGAGCCTCATGCAATCCGCACTCAATCCCGTTCCACCACCAAGCCGAAGCAAGCTTCGGGGTATCGGACCCACAGCGAATGAAAAATCCGCGCAGCCAGCAGCGGCGCGGATCAGCAGCCGCCTGACCGGGTGCCTCAATACTTCACCTTGTCCGTCTTGTCCGTCCAGCGTCGGAACGTCGTCAGCCCTTCCTTGCGCAGCACCTGCCGGATCCGGATGGCGCGCTTTTCCAGCGGCAGCGGGATCTGGCGGTAGATGAAGTCGTCGTCGAAGCCGATGTCGGCGGCGTCCTGCCGGGAATTGGCGAACCAGATCTGCGGGATGCGCGCCCAGTAGATGGCCGAGAGACACATCGGGCAGGGCTCGCAACTGGTGTAGAGTTCGCAGTCGGTCAGCTGGAAGGTCTGCAGGCTCGCGCAGGCGTCGCGGATGGCGGTCACCTCTGCATGGGCGGTCGGATCGTTGGTGGAGGTGACGCGGTTGTTGCCGCGACCGACTATCCGGCCCCGGCGCACGATGACGCAGCCGAACGGGCCGCCGCGGCCGGCGGCCATGCCCTCTTCCGCGAGCTTGATGGCCGCGCGCATAAATTTTCCGTGACTCATGGGACGACATGAGAGCAAACCGGATGAGGGGAGGCGAGGCGGAAGCTCGGGAGCGGGTTCACTCTGGTGCTGACACCCGCCGGAGCATCGGCTTTGCTCGGCCTCCAACCCCATGAGTGCCCATCCCATCATCAGCGGCTTGGAGATCCGCGGCCCGATGCAGCCCGGATATGCCGGGATCCTGACCCCCGAGGCCTGCGCCTTTCTCGCCGGGCTTTTCGAAAAATTCGGACCACGCCGCCGCGAGCTGCTGGCCAAGCGGGTCGAGCGGCAGCGCGCCATCGACGCCGGCCAGCTGCCTGACTTCCTGCCCGAGACCGCGGCCATCCGCGGCGGCGACTGGCAGGTCGCGCCCATACCGCCCGATCTGCTCGATCGTCGCACCGAGATCACTGGCCCGGTGGACCGCAAGATGGCCATCAACGCCCTCAATTCCGGCGCGCAATGCTGGATGGCTGACTTCGAGGACGCCAACTCGCCGACTTGGGAAAACTGCATGGAGGGGCAGGTCAACATGCGCGACGCCGCCCACCGCACGATCGCCTACACCTCGCCCGAGGGGAAGCAATACGCGCTGAAAGACAAGATCGCCGTCATCATCGCCCGCCCGCGCGGCTGGCACATGGAGGAGAAGCACGTTCATTATCGCGGCGCGCGCGTCTCCGCCTCGCTCTTCGACTGGGGACTGCACTTCTTCCATTGTGCCAAGGCGCTTATCGCCCGCGGCAGCGGCCCGTATTACTACCTGCCCAAGCTCGAGAGCCATCTTGAGGCACGCCTCTGGAACGACGTCTTCATCCACGCCCAAGCTGCGCTGGGTATCCCGCGCGGCACGATCCGTTGCACGATGCTCATCGAGACTATCACCGGTGCGTTCGAGGCCGAGGAAATCCTCTACGAGCTGCGCGAGCACGCCTCCGGCCTCAACTGCGGCCGCTGGGACTACATGTTCAGCATGGTGAAGAAGCTGCGCAACCGCCCGGGCTACATGTTCCCGGACCGCACGCTCATCACCATGGAGGTGCCGTTCCTCCGCGCCTACGTCACCCACGTCATCAACGTCTGCCACCGCCACGGCGCCTACGCCATGGGCGGCATGGCCGCGCAGATTCCCATCCGCAACGACCCGGCCGCCAATGCCTCCGCCCTGGCCAAGGTCCGCGCCGACAAGACGCGCGAGGTCAAGGCCGGGCACGACGGCACCTGGGTCGCGCACCCCGGCCTCGTGGCGACTGCGCTCGAGGCCTTTGGCGAGCACATGAAAGGGCCGAACCAGCTCCACGTGATCCACGACACCAAGGTCAAGGCGTCCGACCTGCTCGCGCCGCTCAACGGCCCGATCACCGAGGCAGGCGTCCGCTGGAACCTGCACGTCGGCGTCCGCTACCTCGAGGCCTGGCTGGGCGGATCCGGCGCCGAGCCCATCCACCACCTGATGGAGGATCTCGCGACCTCCGAGATTTCCCGCTCGCAGCTGTGGCAGTGGCTCAAGTTTGGCGCGAAGCTCGACGACGGCCGGCCGGTCACGGCCGAGCTTTACGACCAGCTCCTGCCCGGCGAGCTGGCCGCGATCCGCGCCGAATACGGTGACGCGCGCTACAACGGAGGCCGCTTCCCGGAGGCGATCGAGCTCTTCATGCGCATGTCGAAGAGCGCCGAGTTCGACGAGTTCCTGTCGCTGCCCGCCTACGAACTCCTGCCTTAGTTTATCTGAAACTCAGGAAATCAGGAAAATGTCAGCTGATCCTCCTGCGTTTCTGATTTTCAGATTTTCAGATGTTTGATCTGACAACCATCAACCGCCTCGACCGCGCTGCCTTCACTGCGGCGCTCGGTCACTTGTTTGAGCACTCGTCTTGGGTGGCGGAGGAGACGTGGGCACAACGTCCCTTCGCCAGCGCCGAGGTCCTGCACGCCGCGCTCTGTGCCACGATGCGTGCCGCGCCGCGCGACCGGCAGCTCGCTCTCATTCGCGCCCACCCCGACCTTGCCGGCCGGCTCGCGCAGCAAAAACGGCTGACCGCCGAGTCCATTCGCGAGCAGGCCAGCGCCGGGCTCGACACCCTGACCGACGCCGAACTGGCGGATTTCACGGCGCGCAACGAAACCTACCGGGCGAAATTCGGCTTTCCCTTCATCATCTGCGCGCGCCTCAACGCCAAGGACGCCATTCTCGCCGCCATGGCGGCTCGCCTGCCGAATTCGCCGGCGGTGGAGTTCGCCAACGCCCTGGCCGAGATCGATAAGATCGCATTGCTCCGGCTCAACGACCTTCTGAAAGCTTGAGACAGAATGAACAAAATTTACAGAATCAGGCAGGGTGGTTCGGTTGCTTGGGGCAAAAAGCATTCTGTCCATTCTGTGAATTCTGTCTAAACTCCTCGCATGCTAGGCAAACTCAGCACCCACGTCCTCGATCTCGTCACCGGCAAGCCGGCCGCCGGCATGCGCATCGAACTCTGGAACCTCGACGGCAAGCCACACCAGCTCAAAGCCGTCGTGACCAATGCCGACGGGCGCACTGACGAGCCACTCCTCAATGGCGCAACGATGGCCGTCGGCACCTACGAGCTGCTCTTCTTCGTGAAGGACTACTTCGTCACGCATCACCGCGACAGCACCTTCCTCGACCGCGTGCCCGTCCGCTTCGCCATCGCCGACGCCGCGGCGGCCTATCACGTCCCGCTGCTGGTCACCCCCTGGGCCTACAGCACCTACCGCGGGAGCTGAAACATCTAGCCAAAATGTTTTCTCATGCTCCCAAATTTGATGCTATCGACCAAAAGATTCATCGTAATCTTGACCGATGGGTTGTGCTGCAATGGGTAAACGGGCTGTTTAATCCTCCTAAGGGAATCCCCTTCGGAACACATTTAGCCACTCTCATTCATTGCCACCCTGGTGAGGAAATCAAAGGCCTGAATATTTGCTGGCTAGTCCAGTCAAAGGAGGGGCAGTTTTATCGAGCGTGTGAACCGCTTGTCGGTATTGAAGCCACATGGCTATTCCGATATGAGACATTGAAGAAATTTCCTCTTATCGAGCTGAGTCAGATGCAGGTCGATTTCTTGGGTTTAGGAGACATTGAGTCAAAATTAGCGTTAACAGTTACCAATGAACTCAGGAGATGCAGAAGTGCGGCGAAATTGAATGGCTTTCGACACCCCGGATATCCTGACGATGTTTCTGTCGTGTTGAAGCCCGATGGTAATAATACAATCAGTGAAGCTAGGAACTTAGGCGAACATGTTTGGATCCGGATAAAACACTCAGTAAGTAGCAACGAATATAGAGGTGAATTGCTGAATCAGCCTGTCTCGATAAATCTTAAAATGGGCGCTGAGATTCTTGTTCGATGCATTGGAAGTGGTGAGAATATGATTCTTCAAGGTGTTCGAATTGATTCGAAAGGTGACGCTGCGGCTACTTGTTCCACCCACCCTCTTGCTGAACGAAAATTACGAGACCGGGCTGAATATGCACCAACGTCTCTTCGCGTTATTTTTGATTCAATAAAACAGCGACTCCAAAAAGATTATCCGGAAATTATGATAGCACCTCATTGGGAAAGCTTTGTTGGGTTGGCGACATTGGCCGGTTGTTTTTGTTTAGCCACTTCACTCGCACATGAAGCTCCAAAGGAAATGAGAACAGAACTTGAGACTATCATGAGGAAACAACTACAACTGCGATGGCCCGAGTCAGACGGCTTCTGGGATGATATTGCGCGTTTTGTAACGGTTTCACTTTCCTCGCTACAGCGGACTGAACGCTCAGGCGCCATCTATGAATTCTCCGCGGCCTGGATCTTAAAACAAATTGGGGCTGAGCTAAGAACCGAACAAGAAGAGGATGTCCTCCTTCAATTAATTGAGGTTTTGTCGAATGAAGCGCATGGCTATTGGGCTTCCATTCAAGACTACTCTGATAACTGAGTGCCAGCCACTATCGCAGGAGGCCAGGTCAATATTTCGAGTATAAATCATGAAAATAGCTCAAATGCTCGACGAGCTTGGCCAGGTGACGGACGAACCCGGCCGGCTGACGCGGACCTTCCTGTCACCGGGCATGAAACGGGCGAACGCACTCGTTGCCGGCTGGATGAAGGGCACGGGCCTCAAGGTCTGCACCGATTCCACCGGCAACCTGATCGGCCGGCTGGAAGCTGATGTAGGGGCGCGGCTTGACCGCGCCCGCGGGCGCCGACGAGCGACGCCCCTACAAAGAAAAACCCTATTGCTTGGTTCCCATCTCGACACCGTGCGTGATGCCGGCCGCTTCGACGGCCCGCTGGGCGTGTTGATGCCCATCGTCGCCCTGGCGGACCTGAAGGTGCGCGGCGTGCAACTGCCGTTTGCCGTCGAGGTGCTGGGTTTTTCGGAAGAGGAGGGCGTGCGTTTCGCCAGCGCCTATCTCGGTAGTGAAGGCTACACCGGCCGGTTGAAGCCGGCTACGCTTGGTCTGCGCGATGCCGATGGCATGAGCGTGGGCGACGTGTTGGTGAAGCATAACGGCGGGAAGTTTTCCCTGCCCAAGCCGGCACACAAGCGGAGCGACCTGCTGGGCTACGTTGAGGTGCACATCGAGCAGGGCCCGGTGCTCGAGGCGAAGAACCTCGCCGTCGGGGTGGTCTCGGCCATTGCCGGGCAGAGCCGCTTCAAGCTGACGTGGACCGGCAAGGCCGGACATGCCGGCACGACGCCGATGGCGCTGCGGAAGGACGCGCTGGCCGGTGCGGCGGAATTCGCGCTCGCTGCCGAGAAGTTCGCACGCAGCACCACCGGGCTCGTGGCGACAGTTGGCTCGCTGTCTGTTGCACCCGGCGCGGCCAATGTGATTCCCGGTTCGGTCGTGCATACGCTCGACGTGCGTCACGCGAAGGACCCGGTCCGTCGCGCGGCCCTGTTCAAGCTCGGCCAGTTGGCGGCGAGGATTGCAGAACGGCGGGAGCTCAAGGTGACGTGGCAGCGCACGCAGGACAACGGCGCCGTGGCCTGTTCGCCGGGCTTGACCGCAGTGCTCGAGCGCAGCGTAAAGGCCGTGCAGGGAAAATCCATTTCCCTCGTCAGCGGCGCCGGTCACGACGGTGTCGTGGTGTCCGCGCTGTGCCCGATAGCGATGCTCTTTGTGCGGTGTCGCGACGGCCTCAGTCATCACCCGGACGAATACGCCTCGCCGAAGGATCTGGCCGTGGCACTCAAGGTGATGGCCGATTTCCTCGCCAGGCTCGCCGCGGATTACACGGATGAACGCGGATAATCGAATTGGGCGATCCAGGGGAGGGGACAAATGAAGCGTCGGGGCAAAAATCTCGTCGAGGCCACGGAGCCGGAGGTGCTCGATCTCGTCGTCCGCGGCGGTCGAGTGGTGACGCCGGACGGCGTGCAGGACGCGGAGATCGGCATCCTGCAGGGCAAGATTGTGGGCGTGGCGCCGGAGGTGACCGATCCGACGCACGCCGAGTTGGATGCGGCCGGGCGCTACGTTTTCCCCGGGATCGTCGATGCTCACGTGCATTTCAACGAGCCCGGCCGGACGGAATGGGAGGGGCTGGCACACGGCTCGCTTGCCCTCGCGGCGGGCGGGGGCACCTGCTTCTTCGATATGCCACTGAACTCCGAGCCGCCCGTGCTCGATGCCGCCGCGTTGCGCGCCAAGCGCGAACTCGCCGAGCAGCAGTCGTGCGTGGACTTCGCGCTCTGGGGCGGGCTGGTGCTCGGCAACCTTGACAAGCTCGCCGGCCTGCGCGATGCGGGGGCCATCGGCCTGAAGGCCTTCATGGCGAACAGCGGCATAGCCAGCTTTCAGCATGTGGATGCGAAGACGCTGCACGAGGGGATGAGGCGCGCTGCCAAGCTCGGGCTGCTCGTTGCGGTGCACGCCGAGGACGATGCGCTCGCGGCGAGGTTCACCGCAGAGCAAAAGGCGAAGGACAAGCACGATGCCAAGGCCTGGCTTGCATCGCGCCCGGTCGAAGTCGAACTCGCGGCCATTCGCCAGGCGATCGAGTTCGCCGGCGACACCGGCTGCGCCCTGCACGTTGTGCACGTCAGCAGCCCAGAGGGTGTCGCCCTTATCACCGCGGCGCGGGACCAGCGGGTGGACGTCACGGCCGAGGCCTGTCCGCATTATCTGCTGTTGAACGACAAGGATGTCGCGAAGCTCGGCGCGCCCGCGAAATGCGCGCCGCCGATCCGCGACGAAAGGCGCCGGCAGGCGCTGTGGGCGGAATTGCGTGCCGGCAACATCCACACGGTGGGTTCGGACCATTCGCCGGCGCCGCCGGAGATGAAGACCTCGAAGGATTTTTTCGAGATCTGGGGTGGCATCGCCGGCGTGCAGCACGGGTTCCAGCTTTTGATGAACGAGTGTGCCGCCACCGCGGACGAGGATCTGCCCCGGCTTGCCGCCGTGCTCGCCCGGAATGTGGCGCGCCGCTTCCGCCTCGATCATCGCAAGGGTTTGCTGGCCGTGGGGCGCGACGCCGATTTCTCGCTCATCGAGTTTGGCCCGAAGCACACCATCAAGGGGGACGAGCTCTGGACCCGGCACCGCCTCAGTCCGTATGTCGGCCGGGCGACCAAGGCCCGTGTAACCCACACTTATGTTCGCGGCTGCCCGGTCTGGTCCGACGGCAGGGTTGCATCCGGGTCGCCGAAAGGTCAGTTTTTGCGTCCAGCACCCCTTTGAACATGCCCGACCTTTTTGGCCACACCCGCGCCCGTATCGCCGCCCGCCACGCGCTCATCACGCCCGGCAACCACGTCAGCAGCTCGGTGCCGGGCATCACGGGTGCCACGATGGTGATCCTCATCAACGAGGCCATGGGCGCGAAATTCGCGCAGGTGCAAGTGACCTTCACGGCCGAGGGCCGCGCCGCACAGCCCGCGAGCGGCACCCAGACCTTCGGCTATGTCATGCACGGCGGCGGCGCGCTGACGGTGGGCAAGGACAAGGCGAGGATCCACGCCGGAGGATATTTCTACGTGCCCGCCGGCCTGCCCTGGAGCCTGACCGCCCCCAAGGCCGGCACGCAGCTCACTCTCTTCCAGAAAAAATATGCGGCGCTGCCCGGCGTCGCCCTGCCCAAGGCCATCATCGGGGATGTCGCCAAGGTGAAAGGCACGCCCTTCCTCGGCGACCCGGCGGCCAACCTGCAGGTGCTGCTGCCCGACGAGCCCGCCTTCGACATGGCCGTGAATGTCTTTGCCTACCAGCCCGGCGGCCACCTGCCGTTCGTCGAGGTCCACGTGATGGAGCACGGCCTCCTCATGCTCGGCGGTGCCGGCGTTTACCGACTGGAGGACAACTGGTATCCGGTGCAGGCGGGCGACGCCATCTGGATGGCGCCGTATTGCGCGCAGTGGTTTGTCGCCATGGGCAAGGTCCCGGCGAGCTATCTCTATTACAAGGATGTCAACCGTCCGGCCATCTGATCCGGCGGCCCCGGCCAGCCTCGACCTCATCGTCAACGGCCGCGCCGTCTCCACCGCGGGCGTGGCCCCCACCACCACGCTGCTGGCGTGGTTGCGCGCCAACGGCCTGACCGGTTCCAAGGAAGGCTGCGCCGAGGGCGACTGCGGCGCCTGTTCCGTGGCGCTGGTGGACCGCGACGCACAGGGGAAGGCGACCTACCGGGCCTTCAACAGCTGCATCGCGCTCGTGCCGATGTTCGCCGGCCGCGAGATTGTGACGGTCGAAGGCCTCACGAAGTGCGGCGCGGATGGCAAACAGCTGCACCCGGTGCAGGCGGCCATGGTCGAGCACTATGGCTCGCAGTGCGGCTACTGCACGCCGGGCTTTGTCGTCTCGATGTTCGAGGCCTACTACCGCGATGGCTGCAAGGAGCCGTGGCAGATCAGCGACCAGCTCTGCGGCAACCTCTGCCGTTGCACCGGCTACCGGCCGATTCGCGATGCGGCGACTGCCGCGCTGGCGCAGCGCAATGGTGGAACGCGGCCTCCGGACGCGTTGGAAGCCCGTCCAGAGGCCGGGCTCCACCTCGACCACTTCGCCGCCAGGTTGCAGATGCCCGTGCATCCGCCGACCGCGCTCAACTACGGTGTTGGTGACCGGAAATTCTTCCGCCCCACGTCGCTGCCCGGGCTGTTCACGCTGCTCGACACCCACCCGACGGCGCAACTCGTGGCCGGAGCGACCGAGGTCGGCGTCGAGCTGAACAAGAAGTTCAAGGCCTTCCCCCTGCTCATCTCGACCGAGGGCGTGCCGGAGCTGACGCGAATCACGAAGACGGATGGCACCTGGCGCATCGGTGCGAGCGCCACGCTGAGCAACATCGAGGAGGCCCTGGGCGGCGAATATCCCTCGGTCGCGAAGATGCTCCGCGTCTTCGCCGCCCGCCAGATACGCAACCGCGCCACGCTGGGCGGCAACCTCGTGACGGCGTCGCCCATCGGCGACAGCGCGCCGGTGCTGCTGACGCTCGATGCGAGCGTGGTGCTCGTCACCGCCAAGGGCGAGCGCACGGTGCCGCTGGCGGACTTCTTCACCGCCTACCGCCAGACCGTGCTCAAGCCCGGCGAGATCATGAAGGAAATCCTGCTGCCGCGCGGCGGGCCGGCGCGCGGCCTGACGCGCCGGGCGGATTTCCTCAAGGTGTCCAAACGCCGCGAGCTCGACATCAGCATCGTGGCCGGGGCGTTCTGCGTGGATCTCGGCGAGGACGGCACGGTGCGCAAGGCCCGCATCGCCTACGGTGGCGTGGCCGCCATGCCGATGCGCGCATTGAAGGCGGAGGCAGCGCTGGTGGGGAAGAAACTCACCGAGCCGGCCGTCGCACACATCCTCCACGACACCTTCAAGCCAATCGATGACGCGCGCAGCGGGGCGGAATACCGGCGCGGCCTGGTTGTCAGCCTGTGGGAAAAGTTCGTCTCGGGGGAGCGGAGCCAGGCGCAGGATGACGATCTCGGCTTCGCCGGCGGCCACCGCTGGGCGGTGGCTGATGCCTCCCGCAACCTCGGCCACGAGAGTGCCGTCGGCCATGTGACCGGCCGGGCTCTGTATGTGGACGACACGGCGCAACGGCGGAAAATGCTCGATTGCTGGCCGGTGTGCGCGCCGCATGCCCGGGCGAAGATCCTGCGACGCGACGCCACCAAGGCCCGGCAGGCACTCGGCATCCACGCCGTGCTGCTCGCCGAGGATATTCCCGGCGAGAACAACACCGGCCCGGTGCGGCACGATGAACCACTGCTCGCGACGGATGAGGTCCTTTTTCACGGTCAGATCGTGGCCTGGGTCGTCGGTGAGTCACTCGCGACCTGCCGCGCCGCGGCAGCCTTGGTCGAGGTGGATTATGAGCCGCTGCCCGCGATCATCGGGTTGCCGGCGGCCATCGCGGCCGGCAGCTATCACACCGAGCCGCACACGTTGAAACGCGGCGATGCGGCGACGGCGCTGGCGGCGGCGGCCGAGAAACTCGAGGGCGAGTTCGAGTTCGGCGGGCAGGAACATTTTTATCTGGAGACCCACGCGGTCTGGGCCGAGGCGGGGGAGGAGGGCGCCGTGTTGGTGAATTCCTCGACGCAGCATCCGTCGGAAATCCAGGCCATCGTGGCGGAGGTGTTGCACCTGGCGCGGCACCAGGTGGTTGTGCAGGCCCCGCGCATGGGCGGCGGCTTCGGCGGCAAGGAGACGCAGGGCAACGGCTTCGCCGCGCTCGTGGCCTTGGCGGCGGTGAAGACCGGCCGGCCGGTGCGCGTGCAGCTGGATCGCGACCTCGACATGAAGCTGACGGGCAAGCGGCATCCGTTTCACGCGAAGTTCTCCATCGGACACGACCGCGAGGGGCGGTTGCTGGCTGCGCAAGTTGAGCTCGTGTCGGACGGCGGCTGGTCGCTCGACCTGTCCACCGCGATCAACGACCGCGCGCTGTTCCACCTCGACAACGCCTATTACATCCCGGCGGTGCATTTCAGCGGGCGCGTGGCGAAGACCAACGTGACTTCGCACACCGCGTTCCGGGGCTTCGGCGGACCGCAGGGCATGCTGGTCATCGAGGAGATCATGGACCGGGTGGCCCGCCGGCTCGGCCTGCCGCCGGAGATCGTGCGCGAGCGCAATCTCTACCACGGCACCGGCGAGACCAACCGCACGCATTACAACGAGGACATCGGCGATAACCGCATCCAGGAGATCTGGTCGCAGGTTCTGGCCAAGGCGGATTTCGCGAAACGGCGGAGCGAGGTGGATGCCTGGAACAAGGCCAATCCGCACATGAAGCGCGGGCTGGCGGTGACACCGGTGAAGTTCGGCATCAGTTTCACGCTCTCGCACTACAACCAGGCCGGTGCGCTGGCGCACATCTACCAAGACGGCTCGGTGCAGGTGAACCACGGCGGCACGGAAATGGGACAGGGGCTTTACACGAAGATTCTCGGTGTCGCCATGCGCGAGCTCGGCCTGCCGGCGTCGGCCATCCGCATGATGCCGACGAGCACGGACAAGGTGCCGAACACCTCGGCCACGGCCGCCTCGAGCGGGGCCGACCTGAACGGCGCGGCGGTGGCGGCGGCCTGTGTGACCCTGCGCGAGCGGTTGCGGCCGGTGGCGGCAGGGTTGCTCAACACATCGCCGGATAGCATCGAGTTTGTGAAGGGCGAGGTGCGCGCGAAAGGTGGCGGCCTGAGTGTAGCCTTCGCCAAGGTTTGCGCGAAGGCCTACACCGAGAGGATCAGCCTTTCGGCGACCGGATTCTACAGAACGCCGGGCGTGAAATGGGACTGGGCCAAGTCCGAGGGCCGGCCTTTCCATTACTTCGCCTGCGGCGCGGCGGTGGCCGAGGTCGAGGTGGACGGCTTCTCCGGCATGCACCGGGTGCGGCGGGTGGACATCGTCCACGATGTCGGCGACTCGCTCAACCCCGGTGTGGACCGGGGGCAGATCGAGGGCGGCTTCGTGCAGGGCATGGGCTGGCTGACGCGCGAGGAATTGAAGTGGGACGCCAAGGGCCGGTTGCTCACGCACAGCGCCAGCACCTATCAGATCCCGGCGTTCAGCGACGCGCCCGCCGAGTTCAACGTCACGCTCCTGCCCAAGGCCGCGCAACCCAATGTGGTGCACGGGAGCAAGGCGGTGGGCGAACCGCCGCTGATGCTGGCGTTCAGCGTGCGTGAGGCGATCCGTGACGCGGTGGCGGCCTATGGCGCACCCGGTGGCGAGGTGCGGCTGGCCTCGCCGGCGACCGGTGAGGCGATCTTCTCAGCGATCCAGGCGCGGTTGGGCGCCCGTTGACCCGTCGTCCACCCGGGTGGCGACGACGTCAATGACGTCGCCTGGCGGTTGGGGTGAACGCGGGGGTGTCGCCCGAGAGGTCTGGAAAGAAGCCTGGAAGCGCGGCCGAGTGGCCGGGCGTCCGAACAATCGCAGCAGGACGAAGACGAAGAAACCGATCGTCACCAGCACGAAGGCGCCAATCAGGCTGGCCATGACGGCGAGGCTGGTGAGGACGAAGCGGAGGACGCGCATGGAAGGAAGGCTCCGTAGCGGTGCGAAAGTTGCAAGCAGGCGGCCGGAGGAAAATCCGGCCGCGATTCTACGCGCCCTTGAGCCGGTCCCGTTCGGTCAGCAACTGCGCGGCGATGCTGAGGGCGATTTCGCGCGGGTCATTGCCGCCGAAGGGCAGGCCGACGGGGCAGTGAAATTCTTGCGCGCGTTTGGCCGGCAGGCCGCCGGCGACGAGTTCCTTCTGCAGGATCTTCGCCTTGGAGTCGCTGCCGATGACACCGACGAAGGGGAAACTTCTTTCCGCCAGCGCCCGTTGCAGCACCGGCCGGTCGGCGGCGTGGCCCTTGCCGAGACAGACGAGGAAAGCGCGGTCGGGCATCGTCGGCACCAGGTCCGCCGGTTCCGCCGCCTCGAGATAGCGGATGTTCCGGCCGCGCGGCAGTTTGTCGAGCCACTCGCGGCGGGGGTCCACGATCGTGAGCCGGCAATCGAGCGGCACGAGCACGGATACCAGGGCTTGGGCGACATGGCCGGCGCCGAAGATCCAGATGGGCCACTTCGCGCCGGCGTCGGCGCCGTCATGCGGCTCGAAGTAGAGTTTGACCGAGCCGCCGCAGGTCATGCCGACGTCCGCTTTCAGGGCCCAGTTGACGAGGCGCGGCGTGCTGGTGGCATCGGCCAGCATCTCGCGAGCGACGGTCAGGGCTTTGGCCTCGACCTTGCCGCCCCCGACGGTGCCGGTGTGCAGGCCGTCGGCGGTGACGAGCATCTTGGCGCCGGTGTCCTGCGGGGTGCTGCCGAGCGCGTCGGTCAGGATCACGAGCACGAAGGCCGTGCCCTCCTGTTCGAGGGCGGTCAGTTGCTGGTAGAAAGTGCCGGTGGTCTCGGGCATGGCGGGAGTTACCGGGACGAGTTAACCACGGTTATCATCAGGGAACACGGATAAAAACACGCGGCAAAACAGGCAAGGAGCGACACCGGAGCCTTGTTCGCCAAAGCAGGCCGGTTAATCCTTGAACGAGGTGCGCCGCCACTCCTGCCAGCGTTCGCGGCCGGCAAACATGGGCACGGAGTCGCTCACGGGGACATCCTTCACGAGCAGAAAATAGCGCGCGAACAGCTCGTCGGCGGTGCCCCAGGCGAAGCCATAGGGAGGGCCGTCGGAGATGACGGGCTTCTGGTAGTAGAAATACCCGAGGAGCGTGCCCTGGTATTTCAGGAGACTGGCCATCCGGGCGCGATAGACCTCGCGACGGTCGGGCAACAGGGAGCAGAGGAAGGCGCGCTCGTAGACGTAGTCGAAGGAGTTGGGCGCGAAATCGTGGCTGAAGAAATCACCGAGGATGATGCGGCTGGCCAGCGCGGTGCCGTTGAGGCGGCGGGCGCGCTCGACCGCGCCGGGGGCGAAGTCGATGGCGGTCACGTCGTAGCCGGCCTGGGCAAAGGCCCGGATCTCGTGGCCGAGACCGCAGCCGGGGATGAGCACCTTGCCCCGGGCCTGCGGGGTGGAGCCGGTGCTCTTGCGCTTGAGGAACTCCTTCAGGTCGGCCGGGATGCCGTCGAAGTCCCACGGCGTGTTCGCGCTGAGATAGCGGGAACTCCAGAATTCCGGATGGTCGGGGGAGATGTCTTCGCTCATGGCAGGCTGCGCGGCGGAGGAACAGAGGGCCGAAACCGGCGTGGATAGTCAAGACCGACCACCGTGAGCCGGGAAAATCCGTATCCACAGGGCCCGGCGCGAATCCGGGGCTTGGTTCGTTACCGGCGATGGCGCCGTGTTGCGGGTGCCACTGCCGGCCGCCCAATCAGATCAAGCCGAGCTTCATCTTTCCCTCTTCAGAAATCATGCTCTGGTTCCAGGGTGGTTCCCAAGTGATGCGGACGTGGGCGGCGGCGACGCCGGGGACGAGGAGTATCTTGCCCTTGGCATCCTCGGCGATGGCCGGACCCATGCCGCAGCCGGGGGCGGTGAGCGTCATGGCGACGTCCACCTTGTGGCCGCCGTCGTCCTGTTTGGAAACGTCCATCGAATAGACGAGCCCGAGGTCCACGATGTTCACGGGGATCTCGGGGTCGTAGACCTTGCGGAGTTGATCCCAGATCGCCTCGGGGTCCGGCGCGCCGTCGGCGAGCGTGGCGGCGGTGACGGTCTGCACGGCGACGGTCTCGCCGATGGCGTCGGCATCCTTGCCGTCGAGGCGGTAGAGGCCGGTCGAGGTCTGGATGGTGTAGC
This sequence comes from Lacunisphaera sp., assembly GCA_039807025.1. GTDB lineage: Bacteria > Verrucomicrobiota > Verrucomicrobiia > Opitutales > Opitutaceae > Lacunisphaera. Next base: position 3,341 of record JBDHQK010000013.1, on the reverse strand, counting down.
TGCCGCCGAGCACCTGATGGATGAACACGGTGTCGCCGGCGAAGAGCGTCTGCTTGTCGCCGCTGGGGATCTGGGTGACGGTGACTTCGCGGATGAGGGTGCGGTCGCGTTTGTCGGTGGTGCTCATGGTCAGTTTTCGCGGAATTTCTCGCGGATGATCTCGGTGAGGGTATCGTGCAGTTCCTGGTGCTCGATCTTGCCGAGAACCTCCTCGAAGAAACCGAAGACGAGGAGCTCCTGGGCCTGCGCGGGCTTGATGCCACGGGACTCGAGGTAGAATTCCTGCTCGCGATCGATGCGGGCCGAGGTGGCGCCGTGCGTGCAGCGGACGTCGTTGGCCTGGATCTCGAGGCCGGGGAGCGAGTGCGCCTCCGCGTCGTCGCTGAGCATCAGGTTGCGGTTGGACTGGTAGGCATCGGTCTTCTGCGCGTCGGCGTCCACGACGATCAGGCCGGAAAAGATGGTTTTGGCCTGGTCGAGGAGAGCGTTCTTGTAGAGGAGGTTCGAGCTGGTGTTCGGCGCTTGGTGGATCTGGAGGGTGCGCTGGTCGAACTCCTGCGTGCCGTGGGCGACGGTGAGCGCGAGCATCTCGGAGTGGGCGCCGGGGGCGGCCAGCTGGGAGAAGGATTCGTGCCGCGCCTGACGGGCGCCGGCGTGCAGGTTGAGCGAGAGCACCCGGGCGTCGCGGCGGGCGAGGGTGGCGTTGAACTGGAAGGAGAGGGTCTCGCGGCTCCAGTCCTGCATGGCGACGTAGGTGACCTGCGCGCCGTGGCCGGCGTAGAGATCGTTGCCGCCGCAGGCGAACGCGCGCGGGGCGGGCGAAGCGCTGGAACCGGTCCGGAAAAAATCCGCCACGGTGATCTTCGCGTTGTCCTCGGCGATGACGAGGGTGTGCGGAAAGACGGCGGTGCCGTCGCCGCAGGCGTAGTGGAACACGCCGACGGGCAGCGGGGCGGTGACACCCCTGGGCACGTGGATGAAGGCGCCGTCCTCGAGGAAGGCCTCGTGCAGGGCGGCGAACTTGTCGGAACCGAGCTTGGAGGGCTGCGTGAGCAGGTGGGCCTGCACAAGGTCGCCGTGCTTGAGGAGCGCGTTTTGCAAAGTGTCGAAGATGATGCCCTGCTTGGCGGCCTCCTCGGCGAGCGGCTGCGAGGCCACGAGCCGGTTGTTGGCGAACACGAGATGGCCGGCGCTGGTGACGCCGAGTTCGTGGTGGTCCATCTGCGCGAAAGGACAGGCGGCAGGGGCGGGGTTGAAGCCGTCGAGCGTGAGCGCGGACAGGTTGGAGAAGCGCCAGCCCTCGTTGGTGCGCTTGGGTATGGGCGCGGCGGCGAAGCGCGCGTAAGCGGCGCGCTTGCGGTCGAGCCACCAGGCGGGGAGGTGGGAAACCTTGGCGAGATGGGCGTCGAAAGCGGCTTGGGTGAAGCTGCCGACGGTGGCAATGGGAGAGGAGACGGACATGGGATTTTCGATTTTGGATTCTCGATTTTCGATTGGGAGCCTCGGTTTCGGGGAAATCGAAAATCGAGAATCCAAAATCGAAAATGACGCGGTCAGCCGACGGACCCTTCCATTTCCAGGTCGATGAGGCGTTTCAACTCCACGGAGTATTCCATCGGGAATTGGCGGGCGAGGTCGTTGATGAAGCCGTTGACGGCGAGGCTCATCGCCTGCGCCTCGGTCAGGCCGCGGGATTGCATGTAGAAGATCATGTCCTCGGAAACCTTGGACACGCTCGCCTCGTGCTGCGTGGCGTTCTTGTCGCCGCGGACGGTGATGGCGGGATAGGTGTCGGTGCGGCTGTTGGTGTTGATCAGCAGGGCGTCGCACTCGGTGTTGTTCTTGCAGCCCTTGAGGTGCCTCGGGATGTGGACCTGGCCACGGTAGGTGGCGCGGCCTTGGCCGACGGAGATGGACTTCGAGACGACGACAGAGGTGGTGTCGTCGGCCGCGTGGATCATCTTGGCGCCGGTGTCCTGGTGCTGGCCGTCGTTGGCGAGCGCGATGGAGATGACCTCGCCGCGGGCCTTGCGGCCCTTCAGGACGACGCCCGGATACTTCATGGTGAGGCGCGAGCCGATGTTGCAGTCGATCCACTTCACCTCGGCCTCCTCGTGGGCGACGGCGCGCTTGGTCACGAGGTTGAACACGTTGTTGGCCCAGTTCTGGACGGTGATATATTGGATCTTGGCGCCCTTGAGGGCGACGAGCTCGACCACGGCGCTGTGGAGCGTCGAGGTGCTGAACTTCGGGGCGGTGCAGCCCTCCATGTAAACGACCTCGGAGCCCTCGTCGGCGATGATGAGGGTGCGCTCGAACTGGCCGAAGTTCTCGGCGTTGATGCGGAAGTAGGCCTGCAGGGGCTGGGCGACCTTCACGCCCGGCGGGACGTAGATGAACGAGCCGCCCGAGAACACGGCGCTGTTGAGCGCGGAGAACTTGTTGTCGCCGGTCGGGATGACCTTGCCGAAGAACTTGCGGAAAATCTCCGGGTGCTCGCGGAGGCCCTCGGTGGAGTTGACGAAGATGACGCCCTGCTTGGCGACGATCTCCTTGATGTTCGAGTAGGCGGCCTCGGAGTCGAACTGGGCCTCGACGCCGGCGAGGAACTTGCGCTCCTGCTCGGGGATGCCGAGTCGCTCGAAGGTCTTCTTGATGTCGTCGGGCACCTCGTCCCAGGTGCGCTTGGGCTTCTGGCCCTGCGCGAGGTAATAACGGATCTTGTCAAAATCGATGTTCTCAAGGTCCTTCGTCGCCCAGTGGGTCGGCATGGGTTTCTCGAGGAAGGTCTTGAGGGCCTTGAGGCGGAAATCGAGCAGCCACGGCTCCTCCTTCTTGACGGAGCTGATGTAGCGGACGGTGTCCGCGTTGAGGCCGGTGCCGGCGTCGAAGGCATAGTCGACATTGTATTGGAAGTCGCCCTTGGTCTGGTCGATGCCTGCGACGGGGTTGACCACCGTCTCGTCGGCGACGGTGGTGGCGGTGTCCGTTTCGGGAAGTGGCTTCATGGCAGGTTACACGGGTGGTGGTCAGGCCGTGGCGGCGGCAAATTCCTTCTTCACCCAGTCGTAGCCTTTGGCCTCGAGCTCGAGGGCGAGGTTTTTGTCGCCGCTCTTCACGATGCGGCCGGCATACATCACGTGCACGAAGTCCGGCACGATGTAGTCGAGCAGGCGCTGGTAGTGGGTGATGAGGAGGATGCCCGGCGGCTGGGCGCCGGCGCGGATGGCGTTGACGCCCTCGGCGACGATGCGGAGCGCGTCGATGTCGAGGCCGGAATCGGTCTCGTCCATCAGGGCGATCTTCGGCTCAAGCATGGCCATCTGGAGGATCTCGCAGCG
>JBDHQK010000156.1:0-5443 GCA_039807025.1 Lacunisphaera sp. | reverse complement strand
CCGCCGAAGCCGCCGCGACCGCCGCCGCCGAAGCCGCCCGACGGGCGCTCTTCCTTCGGACGGGCCTCGTTGACCTGGAGGGCGCGACCGCCGAGCTCGACGCCGTTGGTCTTCTCGATAGCCAGCTTGGCCTCATCGGCCGTGCCCATGGTGACAAACGCGAAACCGCGGGGGCGGCCGGTCATCTTGTCCATGGCGACATAGGTGTCGGTCACGGAGCCGAACTGCTCGAAGTGCGAGCGGAGCTCGCCCTCGGTGGTGTTGAACGACAAGTTTCCAACGTAGAGTTTGGAATTGCTCATGTGATAAATCGTAGATCCTTCGCCATCTGCCAGTCCGTTCCCACCGTGGGTTTCGAAATCATCACTTAAGCTATCGCTCAGCCTACGACTCACCAGATTCTGTCATCAAAACGCTGTCTCTAACGAGGCGCGTAAGGACGCCCAGCCTTCGGCGCAACGCAAGGGAATTTTTCCAGCCACCTAGGCAACCTGCCGCGGGCCAGCGATTTGACGGGTTGCCGCTAGATCGCGTATTTCGCGCGGATATCCTCCGGCAGCCGCACGGCCCGGGCCGTCTCCAATGACACCAACACGTAGTCGAACCAGCCGTCGCAAACGAGTTTGCGGTCCGCCGCCCGCTCGATCTGGAACTGCACCTTCACCCCGATCAGCGTGAATTTCTCAATCCACGTGCGGACGATGAAACGGTCGCCCAGCCCGAGCGGGCGTTTGAAATTCATCAGGGTAGAGACCATGAACCAGCCGAAGCCACGCCGCTGGAACTCGGACATGGGCATCCGGTAGCAGCGCTCCATCTGGTCGAACCGGGCCGCCAGCACGTAGTCCATATAGCGGCTGCTGTGCACGTGCTGATACATGTCGATATCGTCGGGACGGACCTGCAGCTCGGTCTCGAATTTGGCATAGACCCGCCCGGCCTCCTCCAGGGAGGAGTCATCTGCGGGCGGCACGACTTCATTCACCCGGCCAGAGTGCCTCCGGCCCCTGGCCCCGGTCAAAAGAAAAGGCGCCGCACGTGGCGGCGCCTGCGAGGGTATCGTCCGGCGCGGATCAAGTCCGGCGCTTGAACTCCTGGCGCAGCCAGTTGCTGAGCATTTCCTTGTCGTAGCGCAGCGGGTCGGACGTGGGAAACGCAATGCTCATCAGGAAGCCGAGGTCGCTCAACTGGCGCTTGCCCTCGCTAACCACCTTGCCCTCGGCGTCGAACAGCTTGAAGTCCAAGGTCACGCGGGGGGGATAAATATCCTTCACCATGCGCACGTCCTGAAATTTCATGCCGCGCCACGGCTCGAAGTCACCCGCCAGATCCACGTCGTTCACCGTAATCTCCAGCCGGTGGCCCGGGGCCAGATACTTGGCACCCTGAGTCACGAGGTGCTCCTTGAGCTGGTCGAGCAGCGCGTCACGGCCGCGATCCGAACCCATGTAATCCTCGCGCACATCGGTGAATTTTTCCGGCGCGTTGAAGGTCACCTGCACCGGGGCACTGGCCTTCTCCGGGGTGGCAGCCATGGCCGCGCCGCCGACCAGCAAACCAAGCGAAACCATCAGGGGGATTTTGTTTTTCATGCTCATGCTCATACAGGTTTAAGATTGCCAGGTTCCACGGTTACGCGCCTTTGCGACGAACGCAACTGCCCGGCCCGCTGCCAGCATGGTGCGCGCCGATGCTGAGTGGAGAGCATTGACGCTTGTTAAAACTATCGTTTTAAACGATTGAAACGCATGAAAACAGCGCCCCCGCAAGAGACTCTGGGCCGGATATTAGTGGCTGCCGAATCGCTGTTTGCTGAAAACGGCTACGATGGCACCACGCTGCGGCAAATCACCCGGCGTGCCAAGGTCAACCTGGCGGCGGTGAACTATCATCATGACGACAAGGAAAGCCTGTATCTGGAGGTTCTCACCCGGCGAATTCGTCCGATCAACCAGGTGCGACTGGCCCGCCTTACCGAGGCCGAGGCGCAAGCCGCCGGGGGCCGGGTGCCGCTGGAGCAGCTCTTCCACATCATGGCGGAGCCGCTCTTCGGCCTGTGCGCCGATGCTGATGAACGGAGCCAGCAGGCCGCGCGGCTGCTGGGCCGATGCCTGGTCGATCCCCTGCCCTTCATGGCGGATTTTCTTGCCGCGGAATTCCAACCCGTGATGACGCGCTTTGGTCAGGCCCTGCGCCGGCACACTCCGGCGCTCTCCCCGGCGGATTTCCTCTGGCGGCTCAATTTTGTGGTCGGTGCCATGCAGCACACCCTAGCGTCCATGCACCATGTGAAGGATCTCACCCAAGGCATCTGCCAGCACCACGATCATGCGGCCGCCCTGTCATGCTTTGTGCAACTGGCGTGCCGCGCCTTCGAGCCCGTGCCTCCGCCCGACCGGGGCATGGACCGATAAGTTTGCTTATCCGCCCCTCCTGGCCGGCTTGCTATCGCGACATACCGTCGGCCGGGGCTTGCGCCGCGCCGGAATCTGCTTCTTTTGACGGCCTGACACGGCGCTGACCACGCTGTGACCCGACAAATTCCCGCAACCAAGCCCGGCTTGATTGTGTTTGGAATGACATCGGGAACACCTTTCCCGGCCGGCGCTCCCAAGGCGCCGGCCACACCAAGCCATGATTTCCGCCCTCATCATCCTTTCACTCCTTTCGCTCCTCGTGGCCACCGAGCCCGAGGCGAACGGCGCGATGGCGCACCCGGAGCCCAAGCCGCCGCTGCGCCCGCTGAAGGAGAAATCGCCGGCCGCACCGGCCAAACCCGACCGGCTGGCCGCGTAACCCGCCCGCGCGGCTAGACCAAGACCAGCACGATGGCCGCCACCATGAGCGCGGCCCCGATGAAGCGGAACCGGAGCACGCGGCCGCCCAAGTGTTGCTCGTCGCTGGTGAACCAGTGGCCGATGGCCCACACCAGCAGCACGCTGAACAGGCCGCGCACACTGTAGATGATGTTCACCACCGTGGCGCTGCCCACCAGCGCGATCGCCACCACCACGCCCGCGTTGTTGACCCCCATGAGCAACGCGCCCGGCCCCACCCACCGCCAGGCCGCCTTCGGCAGCGCGGCGAGCGGCGCCTTGAACAAGGGCACCAGCGTGAAGGAGAGCAGCCCGATCATCAGCGCCATCGGCGGGAAATAATTGCCCCAGCCCCAGCCCCGCACCCATTTCTGGAGCAGCACGTCACCCAGGCTAAAGGCGGTCGCGCTGGCGAAGGCCAGCAACACCGTCTGCCCGACATGCCTGCGCCGGGACTCCCCGCCGATGTGCAACAACGCAATGGCTGCCGTGCTCAGCGCCGCGCCGACCCACCACCGCCACGGCACGTCCCCCACGCGCAGCAGGCTGCTGAACAGCGCAACCAAGATGACCTTGGTGCCCATGACCGGCGTGGTGACCGACACGTCGCCCCGACTCAGCGCGAGAAACGTGAGAGCCTGGCCGCTGAAGAAACACAGCGCCGTCACGGCCGGCTGCCAGTAGTCCGCCCACGGATGGATTTCACCGCCATAAAGGAACCACACCGGGACAAACGAGCCCGCCAGGGCCACATTGGAGAGAAAACTCGTGCGCCACACCCCGACCCCGAAAGCCGTCGCCCGCTTCACCGCCAGCGCCCCGATGACATAGACCAGCGCGCAGGCGAGCGGAACGAGCAGGCTGGCGTTGAAAAGCATGTCCGCAGCAAACCCGCCGCGCTCCTCGGCACAAACCCAAAGCCATCCCGCAGCGTTGATCCGGCAGGGCTGATGATTCAGCCGCCCGCAGAGGGAAATCCCGGCCGGCACAACCGAGGACAATCTCAACATTTTGGGATGCCCGGTTCGCCCCATGAAACCGCTGCCGCCATTGCGGTGGTGCGCTGCGACCGCCCTGTTGCCAGTTTGGGCATCCGGAGAAATCAAAAGGCCCGCAACTCATTCGAGCGACGGGCCTTTTTGTCGTTGGCGTCCCCATGGGGATTGGTCGAAAGGCATTTTCTGGACCTCTCTCAGAGGGGAGCGAATCAGGAGAATCTGTAAAAACGGGCGGGTTGTGTAGAGTTTTGTGTAGAGATCACAGGCGGGCAATTTCGCGCAACTTTGCCCGCAACTTTGGCAAACGCTGCTGGCTGGCTTGGTCCGGTGGAATATGCCCGGACAGGGCTTCGTCAAACGACGGTGCCGCCAGCAACTCATTTACGGCCGTGACGAGATATTGGCGCAGTCCGGGTGGCGCACGGTCCACGTCGGCAACGATGCTCTCGCGGCCATCCACTACGGTGGTGAAATCCTCTAAGTCGTGGCTCGCGTAGTAATCGCCAGCGCCGCGATCCACGAAGGCCACATATTTGGTCGCAAGAAAGGCGGCGGGGGAAACGAGGTTCAACCGCGTGTGCGCAAATTCCCGTTCGGTCGCGGTCGCGAGGGCCTCCTTGAACCATGCGGTGTTGAGACCGAGGTCCGCACCTTCCGTTGGCATGATGTCCACGGTCAGATTTCCGAGCACCCACCGACAGAGTGGCGCTCCTTCGCGCATGTCATGATCGAACCCAAGCGCACGGAGGCGCGCCTCCACGCTGGAATAACGTTCGGAGGTGACCACTTCCAAGATGACATCAACGTCGTCGGTTGGCCTAGCCGGAGCAAAGGCTGGGTCGTCGATCAGGAGATTGACGATTGATCCGCCGACAAAGGCGTAGCTGAGCCCGAGTTCATCGAGCCGATCCGCTACCGCACGCAGTGCTCCGAGATTAGGCGTGGGCATGCTGAGTCAGACGTTGGCCAATTTCCTTTTCGGCCAGTGCGCGTTCGCGCGCGCGACCAATGCGCAGCGCATCCACCAACGCGAGCAGATGGTAGAGTTCCGGATCGCGCCGGGCGGCGCCGGGCACGCTGGCATAGAGCGGTTGCACGGCGGCACCCTGCACTTTGCCATCCGGGTCCGGCCAGACCGGAGGCATCTGATCGGAGGAACTGATCTTATTGGACATCGCCGGCGCGGCCCACGCAGTCGGCATACCGCGGGTGATCGCCTTGGGATTCGCGGGAAACGCATAGGGCACACCATGCACCAGGAAGTTGCGGAACGCCTCCAATCGCACTTGTTTGGTTTCCGGGTCGAGCAACCGAGCCTTCTGAAGTCGGCGCACGGCGGCATGGACTTCGGAGGCGCTCATACCCAAGTCCCTCCCCAGCTCCGCATAGCTGAGGTCTGCGGCCCCCAAGCTGAGCTTAAGGGCGACCACGATGTCTTGTGACTTGGTGAACATGGAAATACGCTATTCGCGAATAGCGAATGTAGTCAAGCCGCTTTCTATAACCCTCTTACGCAAACCACTTCTGCTTACATAGCGCGACTTCGGCAGCTACGCCTTCTTCGGCGCGACCGCCGCGAGCGGGCCTTTTTGTCGTTGGCGTCCCCACGGGGATTCGAACCCCGGAAGA
>JBDHQK010000155.1:0-5527 GCA_039807025.1 Lacunisphaera sp. | reverse complement strand
TCGGCGGCGAGGTCGTCGTCCGGCGCGGCCGCGGCCGGCCCCACCACGGGTGCCGCGGCCACCGGCGCGGCCGCGGGCGGCGCCGGCACGACCTTCGCCTTGTCCGCCGGCACGCGCAATTCGCCAAAGCGGTCCGACTGGAATACAATGATTCCATCCTGCCGGCCGACCAACCGCCCCTGCACGCGATCTCCGTCCGGATAGACCAGCGTATCGCGCGCGGTCGCCGCTAATTCCGCCGCGTGGCCCATGGCCAGCCCCAGCACAAACAGTATGATGAAATTTCCCGGCGATAATCGACTCATGTGCCACTCCGACGTAATCACGCAACAGATGTTTCAAAGATTTTTCTTCCGCTTCTCAAAAGTTTTTCCGGCGGTGCTGGTGCTCGGGAAAAGCATTGCACGCGCCAGTGGTTCACCACGTCATCACCTCGTGATGAATAATCAGCGGCTTGTTCTCCCCGTGCTGGCCGCGCTGGGGCTGTTGATCGGCACGTCCGCTCTGCCCGCCGCGCCGACGACGGGCATCCCGTCGCCAGCCGCGCCGGGTGCCATGGGCTCGACCCTCACGCTGGGGCCCGACGGCACGCCGTGGCTCTCGTGGCTGGAGCCGGCAGGCAGCGTGGCCTGGGCGTTGAAATGCAGCCGGTTCGACCCCGCCCGCCAGAACTGGGGCGAGGCACGCCTCATCGCGCAGGACACCGACTTCTTCATCAACTGGGCCGATTTCCCCCAGTTGGCGGTCGGGCCCGGCGGTCGTCTGACGGCGGTATGGTTCATCAACCATCCCGCCCATCATGCGGCGGCCGCCGGCGACGGTCACCACGGCCCGGGGTATCGCGCCATCTACAGCAACTCGGCGGACGGCGGCGTGACGTGGGGCCCCGTGCTGCCCGTCAGTGACGAATCGCTGCCGGTGGAGTTTGCCACGCTCCAGCCGCTCGCGGACGGACGCCTGATCGCCGCCTGGCTCGACGGGCGGAACCGCGGGCGCATGGCGCTCTATGCCCGCGTGCTCGACGGGCGGCCCGGACCGGGGCCCGACACGCTCGTGGATGATTCGGTGTGCGATTGCTGCCAGTTGTCCTCCGTGCCCGCAGCCGAGGGCGGAGCCCTCCTCGCCTATCGCGGCCGCACCAGCGACGAGGTCCGCGACATCCAGCTCGCCCGCTTCGACGGCCAGAGCTGGAGTCGACAAGGGGTCTTGCATGCCGACGGCTGGAAAATCGCCGGCTGTCCCGTCAATGGGCCGCAACTCGCGGCGGCAGGCGAATCGGTCGGCGCGGTCTGGTTCACTGCGGCGGACAATCAGGCGCGCGTGCTGGCCCGACGCTCGGACGATGGCGGCAGGACCTTTGGCCCGGTGACGCGCATCGACCTCGGCCGCCCGCAGGGCCGCGTGGACAGCGTGCTGCTGGCCGACGGCACGCTCGCGCTGCTCTGGCTGGAGCTGACCGGTCAGGCCACCGGCAAGCAAGGCGGCATCTATCTCCGCACCCTTTCGCCTGCCGGCCAATTGGGGGAGCCCCAGCTGGTCACACCCAGCAGCACGTCGCGCCTGAGCGGTTTTCCCCGGATGGTCCTGCTCGGCGGCCGACGCGTGCTCGTCACCTGCACGCAGGAGGGTGAGCCCTCGCGCGTGCGCACCTTCGCCGTGGAGGTGCAATAGCTCCCCGCGCCGCACGCGGGGCGGCGGGCCATATGTCCCGCGTTTGGCTTGGCACGCGGCGGCGGGGAGGTTTGGTTCCAAACGGTCACCTGCCATGCCTTCACCCGTCGCCCCCGTTGCGCTGCCCGCCTCCGCCCTGCTGATCGCCGTCACCGGCGGGCCCGGATCCCGCAAGACGCGGCTTCTCGCGGAGCTCGCCACCGCCCAGCTCGGGCGGGGCCAGCGGGTGGAGGGGATGTTCGCCGTCGCGGGCAAACGCCGTGCGCCCGGCGCCGGGGCGGACGAGTATTGGCTGCGCCTCCTCGGCAGCGACACCGAGCTGTCGTGGGCCATCCGCGACGAAGCGTTGAGCCCGCCCTATTTTTTTGAACCCGGCACCATGAAAAAACTGCAGGTCTGGGCGGAGCGCCTGCGGGACCTGCCACCGACCCCGCTGCTGATCCTGGACGAGTTCGGCAAGTTTGAGCTCCGCGGCCTCGGCCTGATGCCGCTCTGGCCAGCCCTCGTGGCGGCCGCCCCGCAGGTCATCGTGATGGCGGTGCGCGACGAGCTGCTGCCGGACATCGAGACCTTGCTCGGGCGAAAGTTTGACCAGTGCATCCCGGCCCAGGCCCCGGACGCGCTCACCAGGCTGGAACTGATCTGCCGCGACTATGGCGAATGGACGCGCCTCGGGCTCTTTGGCGGCGCGGCCGGCGGGATGGAGATGACCGTAGGAGCGGCCCTGCACTCCGCCAAGATTCCGCTGCGCGGGCTCGCGATGTCGTCCCTGCAGGCGGCGATGATGGTGTTTGCTGGCCTCGGATTGAGCCAGCCGGGCCGGGTGGTCTGGGTGCCGTTCATCTCCGGCGGATTGAAGGCGCTGTCGCCGGGGGGCAGCCGGGTGCGGCCGATGATCGCCATCATCATGCAGGGCCTCCTCTTCGGCGGGGCCGTGCAGGCCTTCGGCTGGAATTTCCTGGCGATCAGCCTGGGGGGCGCGCTCGTGGGTGTCTGGGCGGCGCTGCAGGGATTTCTGCTGCAATATCTGCTGCTGGGCGACGAGCTCGTCCGCGCCTACGATACCGCGGTGCTCTGGCTGGCCGAGCATTGGCAGATCACCGCGCCCGGCCTGCCCTGGCTGGTCGGCGCCTGGGCGGTGCTCCATGCCATCGTGGTCGGGAGCATCGCGGTGACAGCCTGGCATCTGCGGCGGCCGCCCGTCGCCTTGCAAAACATCATCGATCGGGAAAAGGCGCGGAGCACCGCACCGACCGCCGGCGGCCCGGAACGGCCGGGCTGGGGCCGGCGCCTGCGCGAGTTCGGCCGCTGGCAGTTCTGGCTGCCGTTGCTGGTGGTCGCGGCCATCCTGCTTGGCAGCGGCCGGCCGTGGGAGGCCGTCGCCTGGCTGGTGCTGCGTTTCTTCGCCGTGGGCTGCGTGTTGATCGCGCTGGTCTCGCTGCTGCGCCCAGCCCGCTGGGCGGAGCTGCTGCGGCAGCGCGGCTGGTGGGGCCCGGCGCTGGCCATGTCCGGGGCGATCCGCCGACGCGACAAATAACCGGATCCCTCAGTGCAAGCGCTTCACTTTCACCCAGAGGCCCTCTGACACGAGCTTCAGTTTCCAACCCGCCCACTTCGAGGGGATCAGCTCCACCTCGGGGTTGGTCTGCTTCGGGAAAAAGCGGTTCTCCTTGTCGGCCTGTTGCCAGGATTGGCCGTTCTCCAGCTTGAAAACCGTGTTGCCGGTCCAGCCGCGAAAATCGCCGGCGATGCGCGTGCGGATGACCTCGTCGTCATCGCGGGCGGCGAGCCCGGCATTCGCAATTTTCCGCTGGCGCGATTCGCCCTCGGCCTCCTCCCTGGCCTGCTGCCGCGCCCGCTGGACGGCGGCGGCCGTCTCCTGCCGGGCCTCAGCCTTCACGGTCTCGACCGCCTGCTGCGTCCCGGCCTTGGCATAACGGTCGGCCAGCCGGCTGAGGGTGGCCTGCTGCGCGGGCGTCAACGACTCGACGCCGGCGGCGGCGCGTTCCTCGGGGGTGAGTTGCGCCCAGAATTCCGCGGCGGTGGCCGTCCGGAGGAGGAGAACACTCAGGAGCAGGATTCGTTTCATGTCGGCAGGATGCCGGGCGGCGCCGCGCACCTCCAATCAAATCTCCGCCCTCGGCGGCCAAAGAAAAAGCGGGGCCGCCAAGGGCCCCGCTCGCGTCAACCGGAAGTGCCGCGCGCTTACTTCCAGTTCAGGATCAGGGCGGTGAAGTAGGTGGTGTCGAGCCGATCGACGCCGCCCACCGGTTTGCTCTGGTAGTCGTTGTTCACGCCCATGCGGAGCTTCCAGAATTCGCCGGTCTTGATCGGCAGGTCGAAAGTGGTCTCGTGCACAAGGCGGTAGTTGGCGAACTCCTTGAACGAGGGCGTCCAAGTGACGCTGTTGTTCATCTTCGCCCAGCCGAGGGTGGACGAGTTGATAACGGCGACGTCGAGGCCGGCGGAGCTGAAGTTGGGCGCGCCGTTGGCGTAGGTCTCATAGACGTAGCCGAGACCGAAGCGGACCTCCGTGTCCTGCTTGTCGTTCTTCACGAGCTTGCGGCCGAGACCGAAGGCGGAGTTGGAGCGGAGGTCGATGGCCTTGATCTCGTCCTTGCTCAGCTCGGTGCGGGCATACCACACGGTCTTGCCGCCGGCGATGGCGGAGGAGTAGTCAACGCCGGCCTTCCAGTCGTTGGCGGTTTCGTTGCCGTTTTCCTGCGCCCGGTTGATGGCACCGGCAAAGACGAGCTTGTCCTCCGTGCCCGCGAGAGTGGCCTTGAACCCGAGGGAACCGGCGAACTTCTCCGAGCCGCCGGTGCGGCCGGCGATGGCGGCCGAAGCCTCGTAGGCCCAGCGGCGCTCGAGTTTCGCGGCGGCGGCCTTGGCGTCGCGCACGGCCGGGCTGTCGGCGCCCGGGCGCCAGACGGCGGCGACCTTGCTGGTGGCGGAGGCCATCTGGCCGTCGGCGGCCACCACGGCGATGCCGGTGTCGGTGCCCTGGACCTTGCCGAGCACGGCGCTGCCGGCGGCGAGCTCGACATTCACGATCTCGTCGGTGCTGAAGCTCTTGATCTTGTCCTGGGCGATCTCGATCGTGCCGGCGAACGCCGTCTCGACCTTGAATTTGCCGCCCTCGGCGGAGAGCAGCTTGCCCATGACAACGGAGCCGTCATTGAGCTCGACCCGATCGGCGCGCGCGGCGAGGGTCAGGCCCAGCGCGATGGCCAGTTGGAGGAAGTGTCTAAAGGTGATGTGTTTCATGAGGAATCGGAGGTTCAACCAACCCGCCGCGCCGCTGACAATCCCAAAGGCAGCTGGCGGCTTCCGGGTTGCGCTTTCGCCGGACAGCCAGTTGGTTGCAGGTCATGCCGACACGCGCCTGGTTCCCCACCTTCATCTATCACGAGCCGCTGCTGCGGGCCGGGTTGCAGCCGTTCAACGCCAGCCTCGCCGATGAATGCCGCCACCTCCGCGATTACGACGCGGCCGGCCGGAAGTGGTCGGTGAAGAACTACCCCGGCGGCTACACCTCCTACGCCTCGCTCAACCAGCTGCACAAGTTCTCGTCCACCTTCGCCGGGCTGGAGCGCAAGCTCACGGCGCACGTGCGGAAATTCGCCGCGCAGCTCGACATGGACCTCCGCGGCCGGACGATTGCGATGACGGACTTCTGGGTGAACATCATGCCCGAGCACGCCGCGCACAGCCTGCACCTGCACCCGCTCTCGTTCATCAGCGGCACCTATTACGTGACCACGCCGCCCGGCGTGCCCGGCCTGAAGTTCGAGGACCCGCGCCTGAGCAAGTTCATGGCCGCCCCGCCCAAGACCGCCGCCGCGCGGCCCGCCAA
>JBDHQK010000154.1:0-5616 GCA_039807025.1 Lacunisphaera sp. | reverse complement strand
GTCCGCATCAAGCCCGACTTCTACCAGGCCCAGCTGGATCAGCAGGAGGCCGCGCTCGCCTCCGCCAAGGCCGCCAGCGTGCTGAGCCAGGCCCGTCTGACGAAGGCCGAGCAGGATTTCAAGCAGGCCCAGGAACTCCACTCCAAGCAACTCGTCTCCGAGGCCGACTTCACCTCCGCCACGACCAATCTCAATGTCGCCAAGGCCGACTTCGACTCCTCCCTCGCGCAGATCCGCCGCACCGAGGGCTCCCTCAGCCAAGCCCGCGACTCGCTGGCCAAGACCACCATCTATTCGCCGATGGACGGCAGCATCAGCTCCCTGACCAGCGAGGTGGGTGAGCGCGTCGTCGGCACCGGCTCCTTCGCCGGCACCGAGATCATGCGCATCGCCGACCTGGCCAGCATGGAGGTCCGCGTGAAGGTCAACGAGAACGACATCATCAACGTCAAGGTGAAAGACAAGACGGTCGTGAGCGTGGATGCCTTCCCCGGCCGCAAGTTCGCCGGCACGGTGGGCGAGATCAGCAGCTCCGCCATCACCACCGGGGCCCAGTCCGCCGCCTCCTCCGCGTCGGATGAAGTGACCAACTTTCTCGTCAAGATCCGTATCAAGGACCGCGACGTGAAGCTCCGCCCCGGCATGAGCGCCACGGTGGACATCGAGACCGAGACCGTCGAGAACGTCATCGCCGTGCCGATCCAGAGCGTCACGGTGCGCGCCGCCAGCGGCCAGAACGCCGAGGAAATCCAGGCCGCCAAGGCCAAGGAAGCCAAGGAGCGCTCCGGCAACGACCTCGATGTCGTCAACGAGAAGGAGGAGGCGCGGCGCAATCGCGACAATCTCCAGCGCGTCGTCTTCATCAAGACTGGCGACACCGTGAAACAGCAGGCCGTCGAGACCGGTCTCGCCGACAACACCTCCATCGAGATCAAGCAGGGCATCAAGGCCGGTGACGAGGTGGTCGCCGGCAGCTATGCCGCCATCAGCCGCAAGCTCAAGGACGGCAGCAAGGTCATGATCGAGAAGCCCAAGAAAGAGGAAGCCGCCAAGTAAGGGTGGGGCGCGGACGCTGTGCCGCGCCTTCCTTGCTCCCACGCCATGAGCACCGCCGCCACTCCCGCCGCCCCGGCCGCCCCGCGCCATTACCGCGAGCCCGGCCCCGTGGTCATCGAGATCGAGAACGTCACCAAGCTCTACAAGATGGGCGCGGAGATCGTGCACGCCCTGCGCGGCGTCTCCCTCACTGTCCGCCGCAACGAATACCTCGCCGTCATGGGCCCATCCGGTTCCGGCAAGTCCACCATGATGAACATGCTGGGCTGCCTCGACACCCCCACCACCGGCAAATACCATTTCACGGGCAAGGACGTCTCGAGCATGACCGACGACGAACTGGCCGACATCCGCAACCGCGAGATCGGCTTCGTCTTCCAGACCTTCAATCTGCTGCCGCGTTCGACCACCCTGGCCAACGTCGAGCTGCCCCTCATCTACGCCGGCTATTCGCCCGTCGACCGCCGCGAGAAGGCCGTCAAGGCCCTGCATGATGTCGGCCTGGGCGAGCGCATGGGCCACAAGCCCAACGAGCTCTCCGGCGGCCAGCGCCAGCGCGTGGCCATCGCCCGCGCCCTTGTCAACAATCCCTCCATCATCCTCGCCGACGAGCCGACCGGCAATCTCGACTCCCGCACCGGCGAGGAGATCATGCAGCTGCTCGAGGATCTCTATGCGCAGGGCAACACCATCATCGTCGTCACGCACGAGGAGGACATTGCCCGCCACGCCCGCCGCATCGTCCGCCTGCGCGACGGCCTGATCGAGTCAGACCTGCGGCAGGTCTGATGCATTTTCGATTTTGGATTCTCGATTTTCGATTTCACCATGACGGAAAAGGATCTCAAGCAACGGACCAAGACCTTCGCCCTGCGGGCGCTGAAGCTCATTGATTCGTTGCCTGATTCGAGATCGGGACGGGTGTTGGCCGGCCAGCTTGGACGGTCGGGAACCTCCGTGGGGGCCAATTACCGGGCCGCCTGTCGTTCCCGCTCAACCGCGGAGATGATCTCGAAATTATCCGTAGTGGAGGAAGAATCCGATGAGTCGGCCTTCTGGATGGAACTGATAGCCGATCATGGTCTGATGACAGCGGACAAGGTGGCTTCGCTGCTGCAGGAAGCAGGCGAATTGACCGCCATCATGGTCGCCTCGCGAAAGACGATGCTCGCCAACAATCGAGAATCAAAAATCAGAAATCAAAAATAACGTGCAACGCCTCTGGAACGAGTTCATCGAATCCTTCCGCATCGCGCTGACCCAGATCCGGGCCAACAAGATGCGCTCGGTGCTCACGGCCCTTGGGGTGATTATCGGCATCGTGGCGGTCACCCTGATGGGCACGGCCATCCGCGGCATCGACACCGGGTTTCAGAGCAGCCTCGCCATGCTCGGTGACGACGTCGTCTACGTCCAGAAATGGCCCTGGGGTAGGGTGGAGGACTGGTGGAACTACGCCAACCGGCCCAACGTCAAGCCGGCGGATGCCGACGCGCTGAACCGCATCATCGCGGCCACGCCGAACAGCCTGCTGGATGTCGCCGTGCCGGTGGTGGCGCGCCCCCGCTCCATCAAGCGGGATGATGCCAAGGTGAACAGCGTATTCACCATCGGCACCAACGCTGAATACGCCCGCATCAGCGGAGCTGAATACAAGGAGGGCCGGCTCTTCAACGACACCGAGGCCGGCGCCGGCCGCCAGGTCGTCGTCCTCGGCTACGATGTGGCCGAGGCGCTGTTCCCCCTCGGTTCCCCGCTGGATCAGACCGTGCTGGTGGACGGCCAGCCCTTCACCGTCATCGGGGTGTTCGCCAAGCAGGGCGAGTTTCTCGGGCTCTTCAGTTTCGATAATCAGGTCGTGGTGCCGTTGCGGGCCTACCAGAAATATTTCGGCACGCGCCGCGGCGCCGAGCTGCGGGTCAAGATCAAGGACAAGACCCAGTTGCAGGCCGCCAAGGAGGAGCTGACCGGCGCCATGCGGCGCGTGCGCGGGCAGTTGCCCGGCGAACGCAATAATTTTGAGCTCAATGAGCAGCAGGCCTTCAAGGCGCAGCTGGACCCGATCAAGTCCGGCATCGCGATGGCGGGCCTCTTCATCACGGGCCTGTCCCTCTTCGTCGGTGCCATCGGCATCATGAACATCACCTTCGTCAGCGTGAAGGAGCGCACCAAGGAGATCGGCACGCGCAAGGCGCTCGGGGCCCGCCGCCGGAGCATCCTCATGCAGTTCCTCATCGAGGCCGTCTCCATCTGTCTCATCGGCGGGGCCGGGGGCATGGTGGTGGCCTTCGGCCTGTTTCTCGGCATCCGCGCGGCCGCGCCGAATTTCCCGGTCGAGTTTTCGCCCGACCTGGTCGTGGTCAGCATGATGGTCTCCGTCGTCACCGGCATCGTTTCCGGCTTCGCGCCGGCTTGGGGCGCCTCCCGGCTCGATCCCGTGGTGGCCCTCCGTTACGAATGAACTTCTCCGAAATCCTTCGCATGGCGCTTGGCTCGCTCGGCGTGAACAAGCTGCGTTCGTTCCTCACGATGTCGGGTATCACCATCGGTGTTTTCTCCGTCATCGGCGTCATGACCGCCGTGTCGGCCTTGCGCGGCTCCATCGAGACGGGGCTCAGCTTCCTCGGGTCGAACATGTTCCAGTTTGCGAAGTTTCCGGTCAATGGCGGCGGCGACGAGGGCCAGCGGCGGCGCTACGTCTTGCGGCGCGACATCACTCTCGACCAGGCCATGCGCTACCAGCGGCTCATGGAAGGGGCCAGCGACGTCATCTGCCTGAAGATCTTCGATAGCAATGGCATCGCCCAAGCGGTCTACGGCGGGCGCAAGAGCACCCCCGGCCTCACCTTCGGCGGCACCAACGAGCATTTCCTCGCCGCCAACCAGTATGGCATCGATGTTGGCCGGAACTTCACGCCGGATGACATCGAGCTGGCCCGGCCGGTCATCCTCATTGGCCAAGGCATCGTTGAAAAGCTGTTTCCGGCGGAAAACCCGCTCGGCAAGCTCATCAAGATCCGCGAGCGCACCTACACTGTCATCGGCACGTTTGCGACGAAGGGCAGCCAGTTCGGCCAGAACCAGGACGACATTGCGATGGTTCCCATCACCCGGTTTCTTAACGATTTTGGCAGCGAGCGACAGACCGTGAACATCGCCACGCAGGCCGCCAACCAGATGGTTTACAACGAGACTATCGAGAAGGCCATCACCGCCATGCGCATCGCCCGGGAGTTGAAGCCCGAGAACGAGAACGACTTCGAGCTCTACTCCAACGACTCGCTCATCTCCGCCTTCGCCAAGGTGGCCGATGTCATCGCGGCCGGATCCTTTGTCATCAGCGGCATCGCGCTGCTCGCGGCCGGGGTCGGCATCATGAACATCATGCTGGTCAGCGTCACTGAACGCACGAAGGAGATCGGCATCCGCAAATCCATCGGGGCGCGGAAAAAGAACATCCTCGCCCAGTTCCTCATCGAGGCCGTCGCCATCTCCCTCGCCGGCGGGGTCATGGGCATCATCCTGGGCGTCGGCATCGGCAACGTGGTGGCGATCATGCTCAAGGCCGCCCTGGTTTTCCCGTGGGACTGGGCCGCCATTGGTCTGCTCGTCTGCTCGGGCATCGGCGTCGGCTTCGGCTTCTACCCCGCGTGGAAGGCCGCCTCCCTCGACCCGATCGAGGCCCTGCGCTACGAGTGAACCGTTTTGCAGGTTGCCCGCCCCGGCCGGGCCCGCCTACATGGCGGGCCGGTGAAGCTGCACTACTCCTTCAACCCCGCCCTGACCCGCGTGCTCGCTCCCGGCGACCGGCGGCTCTGGCTGCTGCGCTCCGTGGCGCTCCGCATCGAGCGGCAGGCGAACCCGATCTGGCGCTTCGAGATCTATCACCGCCGCCTGCTCATCGCCCTGTCCGGGCTGGCGCTGGCGGGCTGGCTCCTGGCCGCCAGCGCGCTGTTCCTCTGGCTCGACCGGCTGCCGCACAACCAGGTGGGCTGGTTCGACCTGGCGGCGCCGTGGCGCTGGCCGGGCCTGCGCGAGAAACGCGGCGACACCGCCATCCTGACCGCGTTGGACAACCTGAAGGAGCGCGACTACACCACCGCCTTCTACAACCTGCGGGCCGGTCTCGCGCGCTCGCCGGGGAATGTGGAAGGCCGCCTGATGCTCGCGCGCTTGCTGGCCGGCTTTGAGCCGGCGCGCGCCGTCAGCACGCTGGAGGAGGGGCTGCCTTTTGCCGGAGAAAATCCCAGGCTGGTGGGCGCCCTGCTTGGCCTCTACACCGCGTGGCAGATCCAGACGCACGGGCTCGAGGTGGTGGATCGCCAGCTGCGGACCGCCCCGGCCGATGCCCGGCACGCGGAGCTCCGGCTGTTGCTGGAACGCGCCCGCGTCGGCTTCCTGTTGCAACTCGGACGTCATCCGGAAGCGGCGGCAGCCTTTGCCAGCATCGCCCGGCCCGCGTCAGCCGCCGAGCAAGCCGGGCTGGCGGCCTTGCAGGTGGACCTGCTGCTGCGCACCGGACAACCCGCCGAGGCGAAGGTGGTGGCCGACCGCCTGCTC
>JBDHQK010000153.1:0-5625 GCA_039807025.1 Lacunisphaera sp. | reverse complement strand
ATCCATGAATACCCCCACCCGCCGCACGTTCCTCAAATCCTCCGCCGCCCTCGCCGCGGCCCTGCCCTTCGCCCGGCTCGACTTGTCCGCCGCCGAGCCACTCGGCACCCCCTTGCCGCCGCTGCCCGCCGGCACCCGCCGCGGCCTCCTCTTCGATGCCGCCGATCTGGCGCGCATCCGCGCCAACACGAAGCACCCGCGCTTCGCCGCCTACTGGCAGTCCCTCCTCGATGCCGATGTCGCCGCGGCCACGACTTTCCTCACAAAGGAACTCCGCACGACCAACCACGTCACCCACCTGCTGCGCGCCCAGCAGATTCTCGACCGAGCCGCTTTCATCTACCTCGTCAACGGCGACCCCGCCCAGCGCGACCTCGCCAAGCTCGCGATGCGCCGCATGCTCGATTTCGAGGAGTGGGACAGCTTCCTCGAAGGCGGCAAGGTTCTCGGCCTGCAGCGCGCCAGCGAGGGCTCCTTCGCCCTCCTCCTCGCCCTCGACTGCCTCGGCGACGCCGTCACGCCCGCCGAGCGGGCCGAGATCGAGCAGGCCGTCCTCACCAAGGGCATCCCCGCCTGTCGTGCCACCGTCTACGGCCTGAAGTATCCCGACCGCGTGCAGGGCTGGGAATGGAATCCCCGCAGCGAGGTCGATACCATGCGGCACATCAGCCTCAAGCGCTGGCCGCTCATCCTCAACTCGACCAACCTCAAGATCATCCCCACCGCCTGCCTCGGCATCGCCGCCTGCTGGTTCCGCGGCCGGATGCCCGAGGCCGACGGCTGGCTCGAACTGGCCCGCTCCAGCGCCAAGTCCTTTTCCACCATGTATGGCAGCGACGGCAGCTACGATGAGGGCGTCAGCTACTGGGGCTACACCACGCTCTACCTCACCCTCTTCGCCGAGGTGCTCTGGCGCACCCAGGGCATCGACGACCGCTCCCTCATCAACTACCCCGGCACCGTCCGTTACGCCCTGGGCAACACCATGCCGACCATCGACGACCACCGGTCGGTCGCCGCGGTCACCCATGTGCCGGGCTACACCATGCCCGTGGTCAAACCCGAGTTCGACATCGTCAATCACGGCGACTCCAACGGCGGCGTCGAGGTCTCCGCCGCCGCGTGGGTCGCCCGCACGCACCACGATCCGCTCTCCCAATATGTCGCCACCGACATCGGTGAGGCGAAGCACGCATATGGACTCATCTGGTTTGACGCCTCGCTGCCGAGCGCGCCCCCGACGCCCGCCCTGCTCGATATCCGCCAGTCCAACGACATCGTCATCTCCCGCACCGGCTGGACCGTGCAGGATTGCGTCCTCGCCCTGCGCAGCGGCGGCCCCGGCAACCACGAGCACGCCGACCGCAACAGCGTCATCTTCAAGGCCTATGGCGAGCGCCTCCTGCACGACCCCTTCCGAGCCGCCTACATAGCCACCCAGCCGCGCTGGATGCTGCGCCTCACCGGCGCACACACCGCCGTCCTCATCAACGGTCAGGGCCACCAATACCACGACGGCTCCGAAGGCACCAACGCCTCGTGGGCCTTCGCCCGCGTCACCGATTACCACACGGGCCCGGGCTGGATGACGGTCACGAGCGACGCCACCGACGCCTACGCGCTCGTCAACGACAAGGTCACGCGCGTCCTGCGCACGCTCGTCTATCTCAAGCCCGATGTCGTCGTGTTCCTCGACCGCGTGACCCTCAAGGGCACCCCGGCCACCGTGCAGCTCCGCTTCCAGGCCAACAACGAGGACCTCGCCGCCACGCTCGCGCTCCCCGGCGGCGACTTCCTCATCACCCGCCCGCACGCCTCGCTGCTCGGCCGCGTCGCCCGCGCGCCAGGCCTGACCGTGCGCCTCGGCAAACTCCCGCTCGAGGAAAAGGACGGCTCGCAACCCTACGCCGAGGTCGAGTCCGCCGCCGCCACCTCGCATGAGATCCTGACGGTGTGCTCAGCTCGACCGAAGGGCGAGGCGCACGGCGACCTCCAACTCGCCCGCAAAGGCGCGGCCTGGCGCGTCACCGGCACCCATGCCGGGCAAAAGATCAATCTCACGATCGATCCCACCGGCGCCCAACCTGCCCTCACCCTCGCATGAAGACGCCCACCCGCCGCACGTTCCTGAAATCCTCTGCGGCGCTGGCCGCGGCCCTGCCCTTCGCCCATCTCCGCCTTCCGGCGGCGGACGCGGCGGCACCTGCCGCACCGGGCACGGGGAAAGGCCTGCTCTTCGACGCCGCCGACCTCCCGCGCATCCGCGCCAACACGCAGCATCCGCGCTTCGTGAAGCTCTGGGCCGAGATGACCGGCGCCGATCTCGCCGACGACACCGATTTCCTTGAGCACAAGGTGCGCTTCAACAACCACGTCGCCGACATGATGCGTTGCCGGCTCATCGTCGAGCGCTCGGCGTTTGTCTACGCGGTCAACGGCGATGCCGCCCACCTCGCCGTCACGAGGCTGGCGCTCCGCAAACTCCTCGACTACCCGAAGTGGGATTACTTCCTCGAGGGCGGCAAGACCGTCATGGGCCTGCAGCGCGCCTCCGAGGCCACCATCGCGCTGGCCTACGCCCTCGACTGCCTGCGCGGTGCGCTCACCGCAGGGGAGGTCGCCGAGATCGAGGAAAACATCGCCACCAAGGGCGCTCCCGCCTGCTTCACCTCGCTCTACGGCATGAAATACCCGGATCGCGTGCAGGGCTGGACCTTCGACCCCGAGGACGACTACCCGCAAGCCTTCCGCGTGAGCATGGCGCGCTGGCCGCTCATCCTCAACTCCACCAACCTCAAGGTCATCCCGACTGCCGCCCTCGGGATCGCCGCGGTGCTGCTCCACGGCCGCCACCCGCGGGCCGCGCAATGGCTGGATCTCGCCCGCTCCAGCGCCAAGTCCTTTTCCACCATGTATGGGGCCGACGGCGCCTACGACGAGGGTGCCAGCTATTGGGGCTACACGACGCTGCACATGGCCATCTTCGCCGAGACCCTCTGGCGCCGCCTGGGCATCGACGACCGCGGCCTCATCAACTACCCCGGCACCATCCGCTACGCACTGGCCTTCAGCATGCCGACCAAGGGCAAGGGCTTCGACCCGACCCGGGTCCCGCGCAACCTCGCCGTGCCGACCATTAAGGTAGATCCGGACAACGACATCGTCAATTTCTCCGACGCCCTCACCGCCAGCGACGTTTCCATTGCCTCGTGGGTCGCCCGCCATCACCAGGACCCGCTCTCCCAGCACGTGGCCCTCCATGTCGGCGGCATGAAGTCCCACTTCGGCCTCGTCTGGTTTGACGCCTCGCTGCCGAGCGCGCCCCCGCCGCCCGCTCTGCTCGATGTCCGCCAGTCCAACGACATCGTCATCTCCCGCACCGGCTGGACGGCGGAGGATAATGTCGTGGCGCTGCGCAGCGGCGGCCCGGCCAACCACGAGCACGCCGACCGCAACAGCGTGATCTTCAAGGCCCACGGCGAACGCCTCTTCCACGATCCCTTCCGCGCCGGCTACTCGCCCTCCACCCCGCGCTGGAAACTCCGCCTCACCTCCGCCCACACCGCCGTCCTCATCAATGGCCAGGGCCACCAATACCACGACGGTCACGAGGGCACCAACGCCTCCTGGGCCTGGGCACGGATCCAGTCCCACCAGACCGGCCCCGGCTGGATGACCGTCACCAGCGACGCCACCGAGGCCTATGAGCTGGTCGTGCCCGAGGCCAAGCGCGTCGACCGCACGCTCGTCTTCCTCAAGCCCGACGTGCTGCTCATGCTCGACCGCGTGACGCTCGCCACCGCCAAATCCGTGCAGTTGCGCTTCCAAGTGTTCAACGACGACGAGCGCGGCAGCGCCGCCGCGTCTGGCAACGGCTTCACCATCACCCGGCCCTTTGCCAGCCTGCGCGCCGCCGTCCATTCCGTCAACCCGGTCACCTGCGCTACCGCCCGGCATGATTTGCCCGAGTCCGAGGGCGTCCATCCCTACGTCGAGGTCGCCTCGGCGGCCACCGACCGCCACGAGTTGCTTACGGTTGCCACGGCGGCCCCCATCGACGGCACCCACGGCACGCTCACCGTGACTCGCCTGGATACCGGCTGGCGCGTGACCGGCACCCATGCCGGCCAAAAGGTGGACGTCACGCTCCAGTCGACCGGCTCCATTCCTGCGATCCGCCTCGGCTAAATTTCCTCCTTTCCCGGGCCGGCCACGTGACAAACACCTGGCCAGCCTGCCACTGGAACACCTACCCCTTTTCTCGCCCCCACCTCATATGCCTGCCTTCAACACCGTCAACATTTACGACTACAGCCTGATTGGGCTCTATTTCGCCATCGTCATCTGGATCGGCTTCTACGCGGCGAAAAAAAACAAGGGGGCGGACGACTTCTTCAAGGCCAGCGGGCAGGTGCCGTGGTTTGTCGCGGGCGTGTCCAGTTGGGTGTCCGGCTTTTCTGCGTTCATGTTCGTGGCGGCCGCCGGTTTCACCTACAAAAACGGCACCGGCACCGCGTTGGTGTTCACTTCTGCCACCTGGGCCTACCTCGGCGGCTACTTCTACTTCGCCCCGATGTGGCGCCGGGCGCGCATTGATGCCCCGCTACAGTTTCTCACGCGCCGTTACTCCTCCTCCACCACCTATTTCTACACGGTCACGGCCATCCTCCCCCAAGTCATCGGCATCGGCCAGGGCCTCTACATCCTCTGCATCTTCGTCTCGACCGCGCTCGGGTTTGAGCACGAGGTCTTCCACCTGCTGGGCTGGCAGCTGAGCGGCCTGCAAATGTCCATGCTGATCGTCGGCTTCGTCATGATCGTCTACAGCGTGGCGGGCGGCCTGTGGGCGGCCGTGCTGTCCGATGCGGTTCAGGGACTGATCATCCTGGTCATGTCAGTCATCGTCTTCCCGGTGACCTTCGCACACCTCGGGAACGGCGGCGGCATCCTCGCCGGCTTCCACCGGCTCTTCGCCGAGCTGCCGCGCGAACTCCTCGTGCCGAGCGGCCAGTCCGTGCAACCGCTGTTCCTGCTCTCCTTCATTCTGAGCAGCTTCCTTGGCTACAACGTCGCCTGGCACTTTGCCCAACGCTACAACAGCGTGCCGAGCGAGCGCGATGCGAAGAAGATGGCGCTGCTGGGTGCCGTGTTGTCCTTCTTCGGGCCACTGCTCTGGCTCCTACCCGTGCTCGGCTCCAGACTCATCTTCCCCGACATCGCAGCGCTCTGGCCCGATCTCAAGGCGCCCGAGGAGGCCTCCTTTGTGAGCCTCGCGATGCTGCTGCTGCCGCACGGCATGGTGGGCTTCGTGGTGGCGGCGATCCTCTCGGCCACGCTCGGCCAGGCGAACGACGCGTTCAACTGGCTGTCGGCGGCGGTGACCAAGGACGTGTACGTGCCGCTGCGGAAGCGCGCGGGGATGCCGCCGGCGTCGGACCTGCACCTGATGCGGACGGCGCAGCTGACCATGCTGGTGATCGGCGTGAGCGGCGTCGCGCTGGCGTTCGTGATCTCCCGCCTGGGCGGGGCGTTCGACTTCGCGCTGAAGTACTACTCGATCGTCGGGCCGGGATTCATGATGCCCGTGGCGCTGGGGCTGATGTACCGCAAGACGCCGTGGTGGTC
>JBDHQK010000152.1:0-5627 GCA_039807025.1 Lacunisphaera sp. | reverse complement strand
CACGAGATCCGCACGCTGCTCTACAGCCCGAGCACGTATATCGCGGCCACGTTCTTCCTCGGCGTGATGGGCTTCGTCTTCGCCAGCATCCTCGACAGCTACCGCGTGCCGCAGGAGACGCCGCCGGCCGTCGTATTCTTCCAGTTCTTCTGGTTCCCCGTGCTCTTCATGGTGCCGCTGCTCACGATGAAGACCATCGCCGACGAGCGCCGGCAGGGCACGCTGGAGACGCTGCTCACCACCCCGGTCAACACCGCCGAGGTCGTGCTGGGCAAGTTCTCCGCCGCCTATCTCTTCTACCTCCTGCTCTGGGCCTCGACCCTCGGCTTCCACTACATCATCCAGCTCTACGCCCGGGATCTCCGCGGCCTCGACCCCGGCCCGCTCGTCGGGGGCTACCTTTTCATCGCCATCAGCGGCCTGCTCTTCGTCGCCCTCGGGGTCTTCGCCAGCTCGATGACCCGCAGCCAGCCCGTGGCCGGCATCTTCACCGTCGTGCTGCTCATCCTCGTCATCCTCGCGCCGCGCTATCTCGGCGAGATCAACGCCCTGCACAGCGCCTCCCTCAGCCCGGTGAAGAGCGCGCTCGATTCCCTGCAGGTCTCCAGCCACGTGGACGACTTCACCCACGGCATCATCGACACGCGGCAGCTGTTCTACTATCTGACCGGCTCCACGCTGGCTCTCCTCTTCAGCATCCTCGGGGTCGAGGCCAAGCTGCTCCACGGCTGACCCATGTCTTACTCCGACAGCTTTCGCACGGCCCGCTGGCTCCGGTTCATCAATCTGCTGCTGCAGGCGCTGCTCTTCCTCGCCCTGTTCGCCGGGCTCAACTACGTCGCCCTGAACCATGCCTGGCGCTTCGATGTCACCGCCAGCCACCGGCATTCCCTCTCGCCCGAGACCAAGGCGTATCTTGAGCAGCTCGAGCGCGACGTCACCATCATCGTCACCCTGACCGACAACGGCGACAGCGAGGAGCTGGCCCAGGCCTACCGCGACATCACCGCCCTGCTGCGGGAATACACCTATTACACCCGCGGCCACAGCCAGGCACGGCTCACCGTCCGCTACGTCGATGTCTACCAAAACCGCCGCGAGGCCGAGGCCCTCGGCGTGGAGCAGCCCAACGTCGTCGTCCTCCAGAGTGACCGCGGACGCAGCGTCAAGACCCTCGACGATCTCTACGTCATCAAAAAGAAGGTCAGCCGCGAGGCCTTCCGGGGCGAGGCCGTCATCACCGCCGCGCTCCTCGATGTCTCCAAGGCGGAGAAGAAGAAAATCTTTTTCCTCGCCGGCCACGGCGAGATGTCGCCCGACAGCGTGGACGGCGCGCGCGGCCTCTCGCAACTGCGCGACCAGCTCCGCCAGCGCAATTACGACCTCGAAAATCTCGACCTGAACCTGGCGCGCCGGATTCCCGACGATGCCGCCCTGCTCATCATCCCCGCCCCCGAGCGCCGCTTCCAGCCCTTCGAGGAGGAGCTGTTGCGCCAATACCTCACCACCCGCGCCGGCCGCGTGCTCCTGATGGTCAGCCCCGGCAACCAGTTCGGCCTCGAGAACCTGCTCTTCGACTGGGGCATCCGGGTCTTCGACAACGTCATCTACGACACCGACCCCCAATCCCTCACCGATAACGGCGAGCTGCTCCTGCGCCACTTCCTGCCGCACCCCATCACCCAGGTGCTGATCGACAACGGCCTCTACCTGCTCGTCGGCCCGACCCGCGTGGTGAACGAGGATGTCGGGCGGGCCCTCGACGACGGCCTGAGCGTGAAGAAGCTGATCGCCACCAGCCCGACCGCCTGGGGCGAGAGCGATTACCGCCTGCGCAGCCGGCCGGAATACACCCCCGGTCAGGACCTGCGCGGCCAGCTCGGCGTGCTCGTCGTCTCCGAGCGGCTGAAGCCCGCCAACCTGCCGCTGAGCGTGCCCGGCGGCAGGCTCGCGGTGTTTGGCACCGCCGACCTCGTCACCAACAACCGCATCATCAACGGCGGCAACTTCCCCGTCGTCCTGAACACCGTCGGCTGGGCCATCGGCCGCGACACCCAGCTCAACATCCCCGCCCGCCCCATCGAGCGCTTCCAGCTTTCCCTCAGTCAGGAGGAACTGGTCCGCCTCCGCCTCGGTCTGTTCCTTATCGTGCCCGGCCTCGCCGCCCTGCTCGGCCTCCTGGTCTACTGGACCAGGCGAAACTAAAACATGACCACAGGACTACAGGCCACGGACCACGGACCTGGCCACTGCGCCCTTGGTCTTCGGCCCGTTGTCCTGTAGTCCGTTGTCCGTAGTCCCTCTCCGATGCGCTCCAAAATCACCGTCGTCCTCCTCTTCCTGAATGTGGTGCTCTTCGCCTACATCTGGTTCTACGACAAGCCGCTGATCGACGAGCGCAAGACGCTCGAGGCCCGCCGCCGCGTGCTTGGCCCCGAGGCCGCGACCATCGATTCCCTCACCCGCACCGCCCGCACCGGCGAGACCGTGACCATCGGCAAGCGCGTCGATTCCTGGTGGCTCACCGCCCCCTATGAATGGCCGGCCGATCCCAATGCCGTCGCCAGCATCATCAACACCCTGCAGCTCCTCGAGCACGAGACCAGCTTCCCCGTCGCGGAACTCGCCGCCAGCGGCCGCTCCCTCGCCGACTACGGCCTCGCCGATCCCGCCCTCACGCTCCAGTTCACCTCGGCCGGCCGGAATTACACGCTCAAGATCGGCGACGTCACCGCCGTCGGCAACCGCCTCTACCTCCTCTCGCCCGACGGCACCCGCATCCATGTCGTCAACCGCAGCCTCGCCGAGAGCATCGGGCTGCCCCTCGACACGCTCCGCGCCCCCACGATCTTCAGCGTGCCGGTGTTCGAGGTGCGCTCGCTGAACATGCAGACCGCCGCCCCGGCCAACCTCAAGGTCCGGCTCCGGCGCGACGCCGCCGGCCGCTGGGCCTTCGAGGCACCCATCAACGCCCGCGCCAGCAAACCGGCCGTGGAGGTGACCATCAACGCCGTGAACGCCCTCACCGCGAGAAATTTCCTCGAACCCCGCGACACCGACCTCGAGCGCGTCGGCCTCAATGCCCCCAGCTTCCGCCTCACCCTCGAGGGCAATGCCCGCCGGGAGACCCTGCTGCTCGGCAACCCCACCGCCGCCCCGGCCCCGGCGGCGGCTGCGACCGGCAGCACCGGCACCGCTTCCATCGAATATTACGCCAAGATGGAGGATCAGGCCGTCGTCTTCACCACCGCCATACCCCAGCCGCTGCTCGCGGTGCTGCGCGCCGCCCAGGAGGAGCTCCGCGATCCGCGCGTGCTCGACTTCGACGAAGCCGCCGTCACGTCGTTCACCATCGGCGCGCCCGGCCAGCCCGAGCTGACGGTGCAAAAACTGGAAGGCGGGCAGGGCTGGCAAGTCGTCGCCCGGGAGAATGATCAAGCCCCGCGCCCCATCGCCGCCGACCCCGGCATCGTGGCCGACTTGCTGCGGAAACTGAGCGAGCTTTCCGCCCGCGAAGCCCGACCCGGCTCGCCCAAATACCTGAGCGATGCCCCGGCCGCCACCGATCTGGAAAACTGGGGCTTCAACCGCCCCGAGCGCGTCATCACCCTCAACCTCGGCCATGGCGGCGGCCCCGCCGGCAAGGACGCCTACACCCTCACGCTGGAAGTGGGCGTCTCCCCCGACAAGCCGGGCGAGGCCTTTGCCCGCGTCACCAGCGCCCCCTTCGTCTACCAGATTCTCCCCGACATCCTCGAGGCCGCGCCGCCCCTCGCCCGCCACTACCGCCTGCGCCTCCTGCGCCAGCTGCCCAAGGAAGCCCGCCTCACCAGCCTGAAGCTCACCTCGCTGCCCGACCATGCGCTCGTCGCCGAGGCCGCCAACGAGACCGCGCTCACCCCCGAATCGCTCGCCACGGCAAAGACCTCCGAGGCCGCCCGCAAGGTGCTGGCCAGCCTGCTGGCCCAGCTGACCACCCTGCAAGCCCGCGCCTTCACCGCCGGGACTTTCACTCCCGACCATGCCGACACCCCCCTGGGGCCGCAGCCGTGGAAACATGCGCTCGAGGTCACCACCCTGTTCCCCGGCGGCAGCGGCCCGGCCCAGACTTCCACCCTGACCCTCCTCCTCACCGAACGCCTCGGCGGCACCACGATGTTCGCCGGCACGGCGGACTTCGGCGGCGTGGTGTTCGAGGTCACCCCCGAGATGCTCGATGCCATCTTCGCCCTCACCTACGCCGCGCAACACGATCCCGGCCCTTTGCCGGGCGACCGGCCCGGACAAACACCGGCCGGCCAGCAGGCCGAAACGGTGTCCGCCAAGGAAGCGGCCCCGCTCGCCCCGGCTTCGCCGGAAACGCCCAAGGCCGAACCGCCGCCCAAGAACTAGGCGGCCCACCCATGCCCCCCTCATCACCCGGCACCCTTCGCACCGGTCTGCGCTTCTGTGCCTCCTGTGCGGCCACGCTGGCTTGCTGGGCGGTGTGGCTCGTGCTCGGCGCCCTGCTGGTCTCGCTCCTCTACATCGCCACCGCCCGCGAGCTGCCGGTGCCCGACTTCATGCTCCGGCGCGCCGAAGCCGCGCTGGCCCAGGCCGGGCTCACGGTCAAGTTCGGCCGCGCCCGGCTCGATCCCAGGGGCATCGTCCTGCTGGAGAATGTGCAGTTTCGCTCCCGCTCCTTCGAGGAACCGCTGCTCACCTGCCGGCAGCTCTACCTGCAGCGCGAATTCTGGTCCGCGCTGGCCGGCCGCCTCACCCCGGACGAGATTCGCCTCGAGGGTGCCACACTCCAGCTCCCCGCGATGCTCTCCCCCAGTGGCACCGTCGAGCCGCTCATCCGCGAGTTGACCCTGATGCTGCGCCACGAGGACGGACGCTGGCTCGTGCAGCAATGCGCCGCCCGCATCGGCCGGCTGGTGGTGACGGCGCAGGGCGCGGTCACCCCGCCCCCCCGCACCCCCGGCGCTCCGGCCCTCTCGCCCGAGGCGGCGGTCGCGCGCTTCTTGCAGGTCAGCCGGCAACTGGCCCTGCACCTGCCCCAGCTCGACGCCTTTGACCAGCCGAGCCTGGCCATCGACCTCGACAACCCTCCCGGCGTCGGCAACACGGCCCACCTGTTGTTCACCGCCGCCGGCGCCGACCGACCCGGCGGGCAGCCCATTGCCCTCGGCCCCCTGGCCGCCTCCGGGACGCTCCGGCTCGCGGGCCCCGGCCCGCGCCCGCTGCGCCTGCACGCCGCCGCCCGCTCCGCCCGCTACGGGGCAGATTACTGGACGGACACGGTGCGGGCCATCCTCACCCTCGACATCACTCCGGAAAAATTTTCCGCCCACCCGCGCGAGGCGCGGGTCGCCGTCGGCCAAGTGGGCGTGCCCGACGCCACGCTGCTCGGACCCGTGCTCCGCGCCGATCTGGCCCGCTGGCCTGAGGTGGCCCTCACGGCGGCCACGCAGATCAGCGGGGAATTCCTCGCGGCCGAGGTGGATGCCCAACTGGCGGCGCAAAGCGCCCGGGTGCGCGCCACGGGCCGCGCCTCCGACGAGGTCATCAACCGCGTGCTGCGCCGGATCACGCCGCGCGCCGCGCCCTACTTCGTCTTCGGCGACCCGGTGGCATTCGCCGCC
>JBDHQK010000151.1:0-5755 GCA_039807025.1 Lacunisphaera sp. | reverse complement strand
ATCAGCCAGCGGCTCATTTCGCGGAGCATGGCCTCCACGGTCAGGGAAGCGCCCTCGAGCGTGGCCTCGCCGAGGCCGACCAACCCGGCGTCGGTGTGCAATTGCACCAAGAGCCAGCGGGGCCGGACATGAATGGTTTCAAGACGGATAATTTTCATGTGGTTGACTGCCGGTTCCCGGCGGCAGAGTAAGGGGGATCTGAATGAAGGCCGGGAGAATGGCCCGGGGCGGATGCCGAAGCCAGAGCGATCGCCGGGGATGAAGGAGCGGCAGCATGGAGGCGCAGGGGCTCAGGGCGAGGAGTGGCCGGGCGAAACCGGGACAGCGGGCTCGTTGAGCGCGCTCAAGGGCCGCCGGCCAGAGAGCACCCGGGCGACATTCTCGGCGCAGAAATGGCGGGCCTGATGACGGCTCTCGCGCGTGCCACCGCCGATGTGCGGGGTCAGCACCACATTGTTCATGGCGAGCAGTTCCGGGTGCACTTGCGGCTCGTTCTCGAAAACATCGAGCCCGGCCCCGGCGAGGTGGCCGGACCGCAATGCGGCGACCAGCGCCGCCTCGTCCACGACCTGCCCGCGCGACACATTGATCAGGCCGGCGCCGCGCTTCATCCGGTGCAGGCGCGCCGCATCAATCAAGCGCGTGGAAGCGGCGTTGAGCGGCACATGCAGCGAGACGAAGTCGGACTCCCGGAGCAATTCATCGAGCGGGGTGTAGCCCGGGGCCGGGTCCGGCGTGCGCCGGTAATGCAGCACCCGGAGCCCGAAAGCCAGGGCCCGGCGCTCGACCGCCCGGCCGATCGCACCATAGCCGACCAAGCCCAGGGTCTTGCCGGCGAGCAGCGCGCCGTCCCAGACTCCGGGTTGGAAGCCTTGCCAGGATCCCGAGCGCACAAAACGGTCCGCTTCGGGCAGGCGCCGGGCCAGTGCCAGGATCAGGCCGAGCGTGTGATCGGCGGTGGCTTCGGCGAACGCATGAGGCGTGTTGGTCGCATAGACCCCGTGAGTGGCCATCAGCGGCAGATCGAGGTTGTCCACCCCGATGGCGACATTCGCAACAATCCGCAGGCGCGGCGCCAGCCCGAGCAGTTCGCGATCCACGCGCAATTCGGCTTGGTTGATGATACCCGCCAGTTCTGGTGCCAGGCGCAGCACTTCGGCGCGAGGCATCAGATCGCCGTTGGCCGGTCCCATGACCACGCGAGCCAGCCCTTGGAGCGGGGCCAGCGTCGCGGGCGGCACCGAGTTAGTGATGAGAACGAGAGGGAGGGATGGGGCGGACATGGGAAGGCGGCGTGCGCCGGACCGGGACGCCCGCCGGCGGAAAAACAGCGAGGCAGGCACGATGCGACGGCCTTCTGTCAGGGGCAACCTTCACCTTCGTGTTATTGTAACACTTGTGACGCAAGTATCCCGGCTGCAGCCTGAGAGGGTGGATCGCAGCGGGCGGATGCTCGGGCCCTCCACCCAGGCCGGAGGTATCAGGATCTGCCGCGGAATGTCGGGCACGCCGTGCTCGTTCTGCATGAGCTGGGTCGCCAGCAAATCGACCGCCGCTGCGGCGACGCATGCCCGGCGGTGGTGAATGCCGGCGAAATTCCTGAGCCGATCAACCCAGTCGTGCACGACCACCCCGACCTGGCCCGGTATGCTAAGGTGCAGCTTTTGGGTCAGCCAGTCCGGCACATAAGAATCAAAGGATATGATGGCATCGGGGCGGTGGCGCTTGAACCAGGCGCGGAAAATCTCGAATTCATGGGCGAGGTTGTTCTCGGGGAAAAGCAGCAGCGGCACACGATCGCGCGGGGCGATTTGCTGCTGGTAGGTCAGCATGGCACCGGAATAGGTGTGATCCGAACGGGCATCAACCCATTGGGTCACAGCCAGGCCGATGCGCCGGTAGCCGCGGGCCGCCAGTTCGGTCGTCGCCTGGAGGATGCCGCGCGTCATGTTGGTGCTCGCCCGGTGCAGTGCAGGGCGCTGGAGGCCGTAGCCGAGCGTGACCGCCGCGAAGCGCGAATAATCCAGGTCCATGCCGATGCTGTGCGAGGACTGCGGCGAGATGATCAGGCCTTCGATGCCCCGCGCCACGAGGATCTGGGCGAGGCGGGCGGCCGACATGTGGCGACGATCCAGCCGAAACTCCTCGGCGCGATAACCGTGTCGCTCCGCCCGCACGCGGATGTCGTGCAGGGCGACATACTGGTAGGCGTGGTCCAGCAACTCGTCGCCCGGGATGTCGTCGCGCACGAGAGCGATGACGGCCTCGGCGCGGCGGCGGCGGTAGCTGCGCACGCGGGCCATCAGGCGCCCCATGTGCGGGTCGGGCGTGTAGCCGATTTTTTTGGCGGCCTGCAGCACTGCTCGCCGAGTGTCGGCCGCGACTCGGGGAAAATTGCGGAGCACGCGCGAGACGGTCATCGCCGATACGCCCGTGGCGCGGGCGATGGCCTGGAGGTTTTTCGGGGCCGGGGTTTTTCCCATGGAGTTATCATAACATCGAATCCCGTTTGCCTGTCAACTGGCGTGACGCCTAGGGTGCGGCCGAACCCCAACCGGCCTCGTGCCGTCACCCCACGATACTATCGCAGTGTCTCCGGCGCTGCCCGCAAGTTGCCCCGGAATCTCCCTTTGCTGCAGCCTAACAACCTCAAACCCCGGTCACCCACCTCATGAACCTAGCCCTCACCCCACGGAAGACCTCCGTTTGTTCCTTCGCGCCACTCGCCACGGCCCTGGCGCTTCTGCTCACCGGTTTGCCGGCCTCGGCCCAGCAGGCCGCCTCTGCGTCCACCTTAGCTGATGAAGCCCTGACCTTGGCGCCGTTTTCCGTCACGGCCAAGGAAGACGCCAGCGGCTATGGCGTGACTTCGACGACTTCGTTGACGCGCCTCAACACGGCGCTGCGCGACGTGCCGCAGACGGTGAACATAGCCTCGGAGCGCATGATCAACGAACTCGCGGCTCCCACCCTCGGTGAAGCCATCGCATTTCTGCCCAGCGTCACCGCCCGCGGCGGCGGCGCGGACCAGTATCAGGTGCGCTCGATCGACGTGTTCAGCCAGTTCCGGAACAGCTTCCGTTACACGACGGATTCCTCGCTCTATTACCGGAAGGACATGAGCAACATCTCCCGCGTCGAGGTTATCAAGGGTCTCGGTTCGGCCACGACCGGCCGCGGTGAAGCCGGCGGTGTGATCAATCTCATCACGAAGAAGCCGCAGACCAAGCAGGCGTCCTCGGTCAAATACACGATGGCCAGCTGGGGTTATAACAAGACCGAGTTGGATGCCACGGGACCGCTCACGGCGAGCGGCTCGGTGCTCTACCGCGCGATCGCGGCCTACACGGGCGGCGAGACCTACATCCCGCACGAAACATATGATACCTACAGTTTCTTCCCGTCAGTCGAGTTCCGCTTCAACGAGCGCACCAACCTGCTGATCGAAGGCAGCCTGCAATCCGGCCGGACGCCTTCGTCCGAGTTCTTCGAAATCCAGGACGAGCTCCAGTTCTTCTCGCGCGCCTCGAACGGCTCCATCGTGCGCACCTTCCCGGTCGATGGCGCGCTGGCCAAGATCAAGATGATGCCGCTGTCCACGCCGCAAACCGCCTCGTGGGTGAAGCCCGATGCGCAGGCTTACGACGTGCTCGCGGTTTTGGATCACAAATTCGCCGACTGGTTCTCCACCCGCCAGGGCCTGCTCTGGGCCAAGGTGGAGGCCGATGCGGAATCGACTCGCCTGCGCGGGTTCGGCAATTACGTTTTCTCCCCGAGCGATCCCAACGGCCTGCCGATCGACTGGACGATGGCGCTGCGCAACGACAAGCGGGAACGCGACACGGAGTTTGTCTCCTACCAGGGCGACCTGCTGTTCGACTACCATATCGCCAATACCAAGCAGCAGACCTTGGTGGGGTATGAGTTCACTCACCGCGACATCTTCGACCGCTTCAGCCGCGCCAACACCGGCGGCATTTTCCGTATCCTCGACAACAGCGCCTTCCTGAACCTCAAGCGCAGTGACATCCCGGTCCCGACCGTCAGCACGAACGAAAAGCGCAAGGTCTGGGAGAACTCCTACTACGTGCAGCACACGGCCAAGTTCTGGCGTGACCGCTGGCAGGTCGTGGGCGGCTGGCGTTACGACAAGATTGAGGAGGACATCACGAACATCTCCACCAATACCCTGACGCTCTCGCGCCCCGAGCCCACGGATGCGACCTACCGTTACGGCACCTCGTTCAAGGTGCTGCCGGCCGTCACCGTCTTCGCGGTCCACGCGGAGCAACAGGACCCGACCAAGAACGTGCTCCGCTTCCCGGACGGCACCTTCGGCGTCACGGGCCGCGATCCGTCCGAGCGCGTCTCGGCCGCCCGCACGGTCGAACTCAACGAAGCCGGCCTGAAGTCCGAACTGTTCTCCGGCCGCATGACCTTCAACGTGTCCTACTATAAGATCACGGAAGGCAGCGACATCCGGTCGGTCAACTTCCGCACCAACCGCAACGACGAGCTCAGCCCGCTCTACAACTGGCGCGAGAACGTCATCGATCCGAGCGCCACGGCCGAGGGCACGGAAGTCGAGATCTCCGGCGCGCCGACCGACCGTTTCTCATTCTATGCCTCGGCGGCGTTCGCCCACACCGCCCTTTACGCGGTGCAGGCCGACGGCTCCGTGCTCCGCCGGAAACGCCGCGGCGACACGCCCACGCGCCTCAACTTCATGGGCAATTATCTCGTGGTCAAAAACACCGGCTGGTCCGCCTACGCGCAGACGGCCTTTGGTTACACCGACGACGTGGTCTTGAATCCCGACAACATCGTCCTGCAGAGCTCCAGCCTGCGGTGGGACATCGGTTTCCGCGTGGTGCATCGCGCCAAACGGGGCTGGTGGGAAGCGCAGGCGCGCCTCCAGAATGTCCTCGACCAGCGCGTGGTCACCGGCACGGCCAACAGCGGCACCATGCCCCGGCGCTGGTCGCTCTCGGTCGAGCGTCATTTCTAAACCCCAGTTCCGCTTCGAATCCTCATCACTGTCCGCACCGGCTCTTCGCGTAACCGAAGGGCCGGTTTGCGGCTAAACCATCCGGTTGCGCCGCGCCGGACCGTCACCTGATCCCAATCCCCATGAAGACGAACCCACTTACCCGACTGATTCGCACGTGCCACCGGCGTTCCTTGCTCGCCTTAATGTTTGGCACCTTGGGGGTCGCCGTGTCGTCGAGCGCGAGTCCGACCGCAGACCAGCGGCTGCCGCTGCTCATGCCCGACAACTTCGAGTCGTTCCAGCTGGCGACTTGGCGGGTGGAGTTGGGTGTGCCCGACGCGCACAACCCGCTGCTCGAACCGGCCATGCCGTGGGATGCGGGTGGCGTCATGGCCCATGGCACGGTGTTGCATGATCCCATCGACGGATTGTGGAAGGCGTGGCAGGTCTCCACTCCCGCCGAGGAAAGGTTC
The DNA here is from genome assembly GCA_039807025.1 of Lacunisphaera sp. Lineage (GTDB taxonomy): Bacteria > Verrucomicrobiota > Verrucomicrobiia > Opitutales > Opitutaceae > Lacunisphaera. The sequence continues at coordinate 292 of JBDHQK010000151.1, read as the reverse complement.
GAAGGCCTCGCGGCCAAGCATGAGACGCAGCGCCGGCTGACCTATCTCGAGAGCAAGGACGGCGTCGTGTGGTATCGCCCGATGCTGTCGTTCGCTCGCTGGCCGGGCCATGACCGCACCAACATCCTGCTGGATCTCGACACGGGCGGCACGTCGGTCTACGCGTCGGTCTCCGTTGATCCGGCCAACACCGAGTGGCCCTATGAGATGTTTGTGATGCGCGGACCGCTTTATGGCGGGCAGAAGGAAAACAAGGTCGGCCATCTGCCCGGTCCGGCGGAGCGCCTCGGCA
>JBDHQK010000150.1:0-5763 GCA_039807025.1 Lacunisphaera sp. | reverse complement strand
TGCCCGACCGCGGCAACACCGCCGCCTCGCAGCTCAAGCCCGGCGACTTCGACTGGGACCACATCTTCGGCAAACTCGGCGTGCGCTGGTTCCACACCGGCGGCATCTTCGCCGCGCTTTCCGAGACGACCGCCGCCCTCACCGTCGAGGCCGTCAAGGCCGCCAACAAGCACGGCACCATCGTCTCCTACGACCTCAACTACCGCCCCTCGCTCTGGAAGACCATCGGCGGCCTGAAGAAGGCCCAGGAGGTCAACCGCGAGATCGCGAAGTATGTGGACGTCATGATCGGCAACGAGGAGGACTTCACCGCCTCGCTCGGCTTCGCCGTGAAGGGCGCCGAGGACCTCAAGCACATCGAGACCGCCGCCTTCAAGGCCATGATCGAGACCGCCGTGAAGGAATTCCCCAACTTCAAGGTCGCCGCCACCACCCTGCGCCACGTCCACACCGCCACGGTCAACGACTGGTCCGCCATCCTCTGGCACGCCGGCCAGTTCCACGAGAGCCGCGCCTATCCGCGCCTCGAGATCCTCGACCGCGTCGGCGGCGGCGACTCGTTCGCCTCCGGCCTGCAGTTCGGTTTCCTCGCGAAGAACGACGCGCAGGCCGCGGTGGACTATGGCGCGGCGCACGGCGCCTTCGCCTCCACGACCCCCGGCGACACCTCGATGGCCACGCAGAAGGAAGTCGAGAAGCTCATGAAGGGCGGCAGCGCCCGCGTGGTGCGCTGAGCTGGCGCCGTTGACCCCGGTCTCCGGCCCTCAGGCCTCCCGCCTGAGCCGGTCGGCCACCCAGTCCGCCGCGCGGTTCAGCCGCAGCGCGAAGAGCACCCACATGGCGCCCAGCGCCGGCTCCGGCTGGCAAGCGATTCGGCAGACTCGCTCATTCCCGTTGCCTTGTCCCCTTCCCTGCCCTCTGAGTCATCTCGCTTCCCATGGCCCAACTCGGCAAACGCAACCTCCTCCGCATCGTCCGCGCCGCCCAACCGGGCCTGTATCTGGACGGCGGCTCGCATGGCGAAATTCTCCTGCCGGCCAAATACATCCCGGCCGGCGCCGTGCCGGGCGGGGAGATCGAGGTGTTCGTCTATCGCGATTCCGAGGACCGCCTCGTCGCCACCACGGAAAAGCCCCACGCCGTCGTCGGCGAGTTCGCTTATCTGCGGGTCGTCGGCGTCAACCCCCGCATCGGGCTTTTCCTCGACTGGGGCCTCGGCAAGGACCTGCTCCTGCCCGCCCGCGAGCAGGACGGCCCGCTCAACCCCGGCGACTGGGTCGTCGTGCAGGTCGTGCTCGACGAGAAGACCGACCGCCTCATCGCCAGCGCCCGGCTCAACCGCCGCCTCGACCTCACGCCGCCACCCTACCACGAAGGCGAGGCGGTGCACCTGCTCGTCGCCAGCAAGAGCCCGCTCGGCTACAACCTCATCATCAATCACGCCCACCGCGGCCTCGTCTATCACACCAACATCCCCGGCCCGCTGAAAATCGGCTCGGTCGTCGAGGGCTACGTGCGCAACGTCCGCCCCGACGGCAAGGTGGACCTCGCCCTCGGCCGCGCCGGCTACCGCCGCATCGCCGCCGCCACGGAAACCGTCCTCACCAAACTCCGGGCTGCGGGCGGCCGCCTGCCCTATCACGACGGCAGCCTGCCCGAGGAAATCCGCGACGCGTTTGGCCTCAGCAAAAAAGCCTTCAAGCAGGCCATCGGCGCCCTCTACAAGGACCGCCTCATTCGCATCGAGCCCGACGGTATCCATCTGGCGGCGGATAAGGTCTAAGCTGTAAGTTTTAAGTTCTAAGCCCCGGTCCGTTCTTCCCCTTACAGCTTAAACCTTGCACCTTACAACTCTCCCTCTCATGCCCCCGCGCTCCCCCATCCCCCTGCCCGTCGTCGTCCGCGAGGTCCCCATCGAACTCTGCCAGTTCCTCAAGTTCGGCGGGCTCACCGGCACCGGCGGCGAGGCCAAGCAGGTCATCGGCCAGGGCCTCGTCACCCTCAACGGCGTCGTCGAGACCCAGAAGCGCAAGAAGCTGCTCGCCGGCGACAAGGTCACCTACGACGGCAAGACCATCGTGGTCACGCTCGCCTAGCGGGCGCAGTTGAACGGTGAAAGTTGAAGGTTGAATGACCGAACAACCGGACCACCTGCAGTCTCCTGCCTTTCAACTTTCACCCTTCAACTTTCAACTCCATCTCCCTCCCCATGTCCGCTCCCGCCTTGAAGCTCGAACACCTGAAAACCGGCGCCGGCCGCTCCCCCGCCAAGGGCGAGCTGGTCACGGTCCACTACACCGGCTGGTTCACGACCGGCGAGAAATTCGACAGCTCCGTCGATCGCGACGAGCCGTTCCAGTTCGTGCTCGGCGCCGGCATGGTCATCGCCGGCTGGGACCTCGGCGTCGCCCGGATGAAGATCGGCGACAAGGTGAAGCTCACGCTGCCGCCCGAACTGGCCTATGGCCGCCAGGGTTACCCCGGCGCCATCCCGCCGGACGCCACCCTCGTCTTCGACGTCGAGTTGCTCGGCATCGGGTGAGGCAAAAGGTGGAACCCGGCCTCTGGGTGGGTTTTTAGGGTGCTTGAAAGAGGGAACTGTTACGCACGCCGCCCTAGCTAGTCCTGAAAGCGCGCCCGGAGGCCGCGCCCCACCTTAAAGGCGCCACGCGGCATACCCCAGCCCGGCCCACACGAAGAACGCCGCGGCAAACTTCAGCTGAAAGGACGCCTTCGCCGATTTGTGGCGGAAGACGGCGATCCCCAGCAATCCGCCCGGCCAGCCACCGAGCGCGCAGATCCAGAACAACGTGGCCTCGGCGACCCGCCGACCACCGCGCCCCGCCCGCCACTTGTCGAAACCAAATCCGACGAACGCCCACGCGCTGGCCGCGAGCAGCCAAAGCAGCAGGGCCTGCTGGCCCGGGGATAGGTTGGGGTTCATGAGTTGGGATTTCGGATACCGGCGCGCCGGCCAAAGTCAGCAACGCTCTGCCCCTCGTCCGCCGGCGGCCGATTCCCCCTTGCCTCCCGGCCCGCCCTCCGCAGAAATGCACCCGATGCGAGTCAACTCCCACCCCCGCGGCCGGCCCGAGCGGCAGCATATCCCCCGCTCGGCGGCGGGCGTGGGCTTGGTGGAGCTGATGGTGGTCGTGACCATCATCAGCATGATCATGTTTGCCGCCGTCCCCACCTACAACCGCATCCAGCGCAAGGCCCGGGTGGGCTCGCTGGTGAACGATTTTCGCGTGTTCGCCGCGGTCTTCCAGGCTCACGCCCACGAGACCGGCTCCTGGCCGGCCGAAACCCCCGTCGGCGTCGTGCCTCCGGGGATGAACAACAACGAGCTGAAGGCCGAGTCCTGGACCCGCCAGACCCCCATGGGCGGCCAGTTCGACTGGGAATACATGCAGGTGCATCCGGGCGGCACCAGCCCCGGCGGCCGCTGGCGCGCCGCCATCGCCATCAACAGCAGCAGCTCCTCCACCGTGATCCTCGATGAGGAACTGCTGAAGGAGATCGACCGCGCGCTCGACGATGGCGATCTCAACACCGGCAGCTTCCGCCTCGGCGGCGATGGCGGCCCCATCTTCATCCTCGAACCCTGATGGCCACCGCGGCTCCCGCCTACACCGTGACCCTCCACCACCTCGCCCCCGGGGCGCTGGCGGCCGGGCTGGCCTATCCCGACGAACAGCTGTCCGCCATGTCGCTCCCGCAGCTGCGTGAGCTGCTCTACGCCTTCACCGAGCTGGCGGCCCGGCTGACCATCTACGAACCCGCGCTCCCGGAAATCCGCATCAAGACCGACCGCGAGTCGTTCACCATCCGCACCCGCTACCGCAAGCTGTGGTTTGTCGGCTACGAGATCAACCTGCGTGGCGAGGAACACTCGGTCGCCTTCATTCTCACCACCATCACGGGCACGGCGGAGACCGCCAAGGCCCCGGAGCCCCGCCCGGACCCCGCCTCCCTTGCCAGCGCCACCGCCGCCACACCGCAGGAGACCGGCCGCTTCCCGCGCTGGCTGAAGATCGCCGTGATGGCGGTCATCATCCTCGGCTGCAATGCCGGCGCCGCGTGGATGCTCCTCAGCCCGCCCAAGACCATCGCCCCGAAGTTCTCGCTCATGACCCCGGCCGAGTCGGTCGCCCTGCTGGGCCGCGTCGCCGGCGAATATCGCACCGGCTCCCAAGAAGGTGACCGCCGCCTCATCCTCGACCCCACCGGCACGGCGCGTCTCGCGAAATTCGGCCCCAATCAGGCAATCACCCAGCCGACCACCAAGACCATCCGCGGCGCCATCGTGGACGGCAAGCCCGCCCTCATCACCAACGACCCCGCCGCCATCGCCCTGAAGGACGCCGACACCATCATCCTTTTCGGTAACACCTACAAGCGGCACAACCCGTAGCGCTTCGCGTCACGGCAGGCCATGGGCGATGGGCTTCGACCCGGTTCCCGCCCCCTGAGCGCAATCCATCGCCCATCGTCAAATGCCTGCCGCCCGCATCCTCCTCCTCATGGGCGTGGCCGGCTCGGGCAAGACCACCGTCGGCCGGCAACTCGCAACCTCGCTCGGCTGGCCCTACCACGAGGCCGACGATTTCCACAGCGCCGCCAACAAGGACAAGATGCGTCACGGCCTCCCGCTCGACGATGCCGACCGCGCGCCCTGGCTCGCCGCCCTCCGCGCCGCCATGGACGCCAGCCTGGCCTCCGGCCAAAGCGCGGTCTTCACCTGCTCGGGCCTGAAGGAAAAATACCGCCGCGTGCTGCTGGACAGCGCCCCCGGTGTCTCGCTCGTCTATCTCGCCTGCGACTACGAGACGAGCCTCGCCCGGGTCGGCCAACGCCAGGAACACTACCTGAAGGCCGGGATGGTGCGAAGCCAGTTCGCCGCGCTCGAACCCCCCGCCGGCGCCCTCACGCTCGACGCCCGCCTGCCGCCCGATGAACTCGTCGCGCAAATCCGACGGGCGCTCGCGCTGTAGGCCGCGCTCACCGGCCAGTGTTCAATATTACGCGCCGGCCAGTTCTAACTCGCCCGCTCAAGGCACAATGAACGATGGACAACGCACGATGAATTTCCTGTCCTGATCCCCGGCCCATGAGCGACGTTCCCCCAGACCAAGCGCCCCAGCCCCAGCCCCCGCCCGCGCCCCCGGCCCAGCCAGAACCAGTCCCCACGTCCCGGCCGCCCGGCCCCGTCATCGAATACTCGATGCCGGCGCAAAAATCCTTCATCCCGTCGCCCGCGCTCATCCGAAATCTCGGCTGCCTGATCAAGCTGATCGCCGGATTCACGGTGCTCATCTGCCTGGGCTATTTCACCCTCGTCGCCCTGAACCCCAAGGCCCGGCAGTGGGCGCTGCAGGGCGACAAGCCCGGCCCCGGCGGCAGGGGCCCCACGCCCTTCAAGATCGTCAACCAGATCCTCGCCATCCCCGCCCTGGCCCTCGGCAAGACTGACGACGTCGTGAAGGCCAACAACGCCCGCGTCGGCCAGCTCGACGGCCTCATCAAGGAGGAGGAGGGCAAGGGCGGCACCAGCGGCCATTCCCGTCCCGTCGTCGATCCTTTCTCCACCCCCGCCACCGCCCCCGGCCAAACTGGCGGCGGCACGACCGCAACCGCCGACGGTTCCCCAGCGGCGGTCTCCAGCGCCGCCATCCTCGCGATGGCCGAGAAAAGCGCCAGCACCAGCTCCGAGCCGCCAACCTCCAACCCGGCACCCCCCCCCCCCCCCCCCCCCCCCCCCCC
>JBDHQK010000149.1:0-5769 GCA_039807025.1 Lacunisphaera sp. | reverse complement strand
GTGGCACGGCCCAGGTCCTCGCCTCCGGTAGCGGTTCTACCCCGGCACCCGCCGCGTCGGCCTTGAGCTTCGGCGCCGGCCCGGCCGCAACGGTCGCACCCAAGCTCAGCCCCGAGTCGCGAGAATTCGCCGAGCTGATCTACCGCACCCTGGCTCCGGCACATTCGTCCGCTGAGATCGGCAACACCGCCGTCGGCCTGTGGATGGTCGGCCGTCTGCAGGTCTCGCTCCACCTCATGGGCAAGGCCGTGGCGGCGGATCCCGCCAACATCGACAACCAGTGCAACTACGCCGCCATGCTCACGATGAGCGGAGGCGCGGAGCTGGCGATCCCCACGCTGGAAAAACTCGCGAAACAATTTCCGCAAAACAGCACCGTCCTCAACAATCTCGGTCAGGCCTATTATCAGGCGGGCAAAGAAGAAGACGCCGAGAAACAGCTCACGCGCGCGCTGGCCGTCGCGCCCTTCCACCCGCAAGCCGCCGCCACCGCGGCCCAGATCGCCGACGGCAAGGGCGATGCGCCCCAGGCGGCCGCGCTCGCCAAACAGGCCGCCCAGCGCAGCCTCTCCCGCGACAAGCTGAACGTTCTCCGCAAGCTCCGCACCAAGCTCACCCTCGACGACCTCAAGGCCTACCGGCCCGCGGACCCCGATCCGCTCGGCCTGAAGAATTTCACCCACCCCGAGTTTCCCCGCAACGCCGTCGAGGAGGCCCGCACGCGTCCCGAATGGAAAGCGTTCTACGACGACGTCGAGTCCCGCGTCCAAGCCGTGATGAAGGAACGCCACGTCGTCGCCGCTCCCCTGCAGGCCGCCGCCATGGCGCAAGCCCAGGCCGCGCTCGCCCAACTCCAGGCCGGCCAGATGCCCACAACCCCAAAAAAATCTTCCGCCAACACCACGAACATCGGCGGCGGCACGATCTCAACCAGCAACCCCGACCCGGGCAAAACCATTCGCCCGCGCGCGCAACGCGCCGAACTCATGTTGCGATTATTGCGCGAGGACAACGGCGCCAAACTCCGCCTACAGCAGGCGAAACAAGCGCTCGATGCCCGCACCGCGCAAGATTGCCAGTTGATCCGCACCGAATACGGGCCTGCCTTCGACAAGCTCGATAGAAAGCAGGCCAATCAGGTGGGAGAAGGCCTCGCCAACAAGACTTTCTGCGACGAGTTCACCGCGCTCGTCGACAAGTATCTCGCCAAGTGGAGCGATCAGCGCGCCGAACTCTTCGACGCCTACCTCCACCAACTCCGCCGGAAGCTCAGCGAGGAGGTTTACTGGAAACAATTCGTCCAGCCCCCGGCCGAGTTTCGCCTGACCGTGCTCGATGCCCAGATCGAGTGGCTTGCCGCCTACCATGCCTCCGGCGTCCACACCGACGGCACGATCCGCGATGACCGCGGTATGATTTCTCTCCAGATCACTGAGTCCTGCCTCCGGGAGAAGAAGACTCCGCGCAATTTCCGTCTCTCCAACTTCAACGATGTCCATTGTCAGTATCACTCCGAACTCCAGCTGCCCTTGGGCAGCATCGTCTCCGACTGTGACAAGATGGTCTCCACCCTCGGCGTCGGCCCGCTGAAACTCGGCCTGAGTCAGGACATGGCCCAGGGCACGGACTTCGTGGACAGCTTCGTCAAATGCAACATCGAGGTCAGTGCCGGCAAAAGCGCCGGCGTCGATCTTGGTCCCGTCAGTGTCGAGGTTGGGGCCGAAGGCGGCCTCGGCGTCGAGATCGGCCGCGACGGCATTCAGGACGTTTACGTCACCGGCAAGGTGGAGGCCAGCGTCGCGGACGTCATCAGCAGCGGCGCCGAGGGCCGGATGAGCCTCATGAGCGGCTCATCCAGCGTCGGCATCCTGCGGTAAGCCGCCCGGCCGGTTTGTAACGTAATGCGTTACAAATTTAATCGGGCCGTGAATCACCCCAGCACCAGCTCGTCGCCCTTCACCTTGAAGGTGACGGTCGAGTCCTCGGCGACCTCGCCGGCGATGAGGGCGCGGGCGAGCCGGGTCTCGAGGTGCCGCTGCAGGAAGCGCTTGAGCGGACGGGCACCGAAGACCGGGTCGTAGCCCTTCTCGGCAACCCAGGCCTGCGCCTTCGCGTCGAGCACGACCGTGACGCGTTTGTCAGCGAGCCGGCGGTTGATGTCGGCCACGAGCAGGGTGACGATGCGCTCGATCTCCTCGAGCGCGAGCGGCTTGAAGAGCACGGTCTCGTCCACGCGGTTCAGAAACTCCGGCCGGAACGACGTGCGCAGGTCAGCCATGACCGCTTCGCGCGTGCTCTCGGGGATCTGATCCCCCTTCACGCCCTCGAGCAGGTGGCGGCTGCCGATGTTCGAGGTCATGATGATGACGGTGTTCTTGAAGTCCACGGTGCGCCCCTGCGAGTCGGTGATGCGGCCGTCATCGAGCACTTGAAGCAGGACGTTGAACACGTCCGGGTGTGCCTTCTCGATCTCGTCGAAAAGCACGACGGAATACGGCTTGCGCCGCACCGCTTCGGTGAGCTGGCCGCCCTCGTCGTAGCCGACGTAGCCGGGAGGAGCGCCGATCATGCGGGCGACGCTGTGTTTCTCCATGTATTCGGACATGTCGAGGCGGATGAGATTGGCTTCGGAGTCGAAGAGCTGCTCGGCAAGCGTCTTGGCGAGCTCGGTCTTGCCGACGCCGGTGGGCCCGAGGAACAGGAAGCTGCCGATCGGCCGGCGCGGGTCCTTGATGCCGGCGCGGGCGCGCAGGATGGCCTCGCTGACGAGGCGCACGCCCTCGTCCTGACCGATGACGCGCGTATGCAGTTCATCCTCGAGTTTCAGGAGCTTCTCCTTCTCGCCCTGCAGGAGCTTGGACAGCGGGATGTGGGTCCACTTCGAGATAATCTCGGCGATCTCCTCGGACGAGACCTCCTCCTTCACGAGCGTGGTCTTGGCTGATCCGGATTTCTCGGCCTTGGCCAGCTCCTTCTCGAGTTGCGGAATGCGCCCGTGCTTGAGCTCGGCGATCTTGTTGAGGTCGTAGGCGCGCTCGGCCTTGGCCATGTCGAGGCGCGCAGCCTCGAGCTCCTCGCGGACTTTCTGCACGCGGCCGAGGGACTCCTTCTCCTTGGACCAGACGGCGCGGAGGGCGGTGGCCTGCTCCTTGGCGTCGGCGAGTTCCTTGCGGAGCGCGTCGAGGCGGCGCTTGGACGGATCGTCCTTCTCCTGCTTCAGCGCGGTCTCTTCGATCTCGAGCTGCATGACGCGACGCTGGAGCTCGTCGAGCTCCGTGGGCAGCGAGTCGATCTCGGTGCGGATCATGGCGCAGGCCTCGTCCACGAGGTCGATGGCCTTATCGGGCAGGAAGCGGTCGGAAATGTAGCGATGCGAGAGCACGGCGGCGGATACCAGCGCGTTGTCCTGGATGCGCACACCGTGGTGCAGTTCGTAGCGTTCGCGCAGGCCGCGCAGGATGGAGATGGCGTCCTCGACGCTCGGCTCCTCGACGACCACCGGCTGGAAACGGCGCTCGAGGGCCGGGTCCTTTTCGATGTGCTGGCGGTATTCGTCGAGCGTGGTGGCGCCGATGCAGTGCAGCTCGCCGCGGGCGAGCATGGGCTTGAGCAGGTTGCCGGCGTCCATCGCGCCGTCGGTCTTGCCGGCGCCGACGATGGTGTGGAGCTCGTCGATGAAGAGGATGATGCGGCCCTCGGCCGCCTTGACCTCGTTTAGCACGGACTTGAGGCGCTCCTCGAACTCGCCGCGATATTTCGCGCCGGCGACCAGCGCGCCCATGTCGAGGGCGAACACGGTCTTGTCCTTCAGGCCCTCGGGCACGTCGCCGCGCAGGATGCGCTGGGCGAGGCCCTCGACGATGGCGGTCTTGCCGACGCCGGGCTCGCCGATGAGCACGGGGTTGTTCTTGGTCTTGCGGGAAAGGATGCGGATGGCCCGGCGGATCTCGGCGTCGCGGCCGATGACGGGATCCATCTTGCCCTTGCGGGCCTGCGCGACGAGGTCGATGCCGTATTTTTCAAGGGCATTGTAGGTCGTCTCGGGATTGTCCGTGGTCACGCGCTGGCTGCCGCGCATCGCCTGGAGCTGCTTAAGCACCTTGGCCCGGTCGAGGCCGAAGCTCGCGAAATATTTCTTCAGGGTGTCGGGCTTGCCGACGGCGATGAGCGCGAGGAGCAGGTGCTCGACGCTCAGGAACTCGTCCTTGAGTGCCTCCGCCTCGGCTTCCGCCTTGGTCAGCACTTCGTTCAGGGCCTGGGTGACGTAGATCTTGGAGACGTCAACCGCCCCGCTCACCTTCGGCAGGCGCTCGAGCTCGCGGTTGGCGGCGAGCTGCAACGCGCTGACGATCAGGCCGAGTTTCTCGGCCAGCGACGGCACGATGCCACCTTCCTGGGCGAGGAGCGCGACGAGCAGGTGCCAAGTGTCCACCTCGTTGTGCGAGCGGCGGCGCGCCTCGTTCTGCGCTTCCGCCATGGCCTGGCGCGACATGACAGTCATTTTCTCGGGATTCATATGCGATGATCCCCCGCAGAGATCGTTCCACCCATTGGTCGCCCCTTCTCGTTGCCAGACGCCAGTTTAAGTTCGGCGAAAAGGCTGCGCGCGGGCACCTTGACTCACTTCGGTGACATTCTGGCCACCGCGTCCCAGTGGCCACTTCGTTGCTGGCTACTACAACCCGGCAAACGAAATGCCCGCGGGAGCAGCCACGGAAAAAGCGAGTTACATCCCCTATGCTTCTGCAACTTTTCCAACGTGACCACCCTCGCGGGCAAAGCGGGGTAGATGAAAATTCACCGAGCCAACACCGATACTTTGCAGCGTGCGTCCCGCCGTGTCCAGTCCACAACCCGCCGTGTGTGTCATGCGCGGCGGAGGCTGCGCGCGGGGTTCGTTTGACTAGCCTTGGGCCGCAGCTACTGAGTGGTGTCCATGTCCAATTTCCTCGATCCGAAGAAGCCCACCACTCGCGCCCTCCTGGTCGGGGTGCAGACCCCGGACATGAAACCGGGCGAAGGCGCGGAGCTGCTCACCGAGCTCGTCGAGCTCGTGGAAAACATCGGGCTCGCGATCACCCACTCCACCCTCATCAACCTCCGCGACCGCCAGCAGCCGAAATTCCTCATCGGCACCGGCAAGGCCGCCGAGCTCATCGCGCAGGCCAAGGCCGAGAGGGCCGACGTGATCGTCATCGACGAGGAGCTCTCGCCCGCCCAGCAGCGCAACTGGGAGACCGAATCCGGCCTCGCCGTCATTGACCGGCAGGAGGTCATCCTCGAAATCTTCGCCGACCGCGCGCAGACGCGCGAGGCCGTGCTGCAGGTCGCCTTGGCCCGCATGGAATACTCCCTGCCGCGCCTGACGCGCGCCTGGTCCCACTTGTCCCGCCAACGCAGCTCGGGCGGCATGGGCGGCGAGGGCGAGACCCAGTTGGAACAGGACCGCCGCCTCGTCCGCAACCGCATCACCAAGCTCAAGGTCGAACTCGCGCAGGTCACCTCGCAGCGCGCCACCCAGCGCCGCCGCCGCCAGCGCACGCCGGTGCCCACGACCGCCATCGTCGGCTACACCAACGCCGGCAAGTCCACCCTCCTCAACAAGCTCACCGGCGCCCAGGTCCTCGCCGCCGACAAGCTCTTCGCCACCCTCGACCCGACCACCCGCCAGCTCGCCCTGCCTGATGGCCGCACGCTCCTGCTGACCGACACCGTCGGCTTCATCCGCCGCCTGCCCCACCGCCTCGTCGAGGCCTTCAAGGCCACGCT
>JBDHQK010000148.1:0-5777 GCA_039807025.1 Lacunisphaera sp. | reverse complement strand
CGGGACCGGGCGGACAAGGTCTGGCTGAACGGCGACGCCTCCTTTGGCGACCGCCAGCTGCCGCGCATGGCGATCGAGGCCATCACCGCCGCGCGGGTGCAGGAACTGTTCGAGGTCATCCGCGCCAAGCTCGGCCCCGCCTTCGTGCCCGAGCATTGCGGCGCGGGTGTCTTCCTCTCCGGCGGCACCGCCAAGCTGCCGGGCATTGAGGAGGCCGCCACCCGGGTCTTCGGCCTGCCCGCCCGCCGCGGCGTGCCGCCGGGCTGGGTGAAGGATGAGTTGCAAGACCCCATGTTCAGCACGGTGCTGGGCGTCTTCCAGTTTGGCCTCCGCACCGCCCACGAGCATGCCGTGCCGCCGCGGCGCAAGACCGGCTTGCTGAGCAATCTCACCAGAATCTTTGCCGCCACCTGACCATGGACCTTTCGCACAACGAACTGCCCCTCGAGGATCTGGCCGGCCGGCCGGTGACCCTGAAACTCATCGGCGTCGGCGGCGGTGGCACCAACGCCATCGACCGCCTCAAGCTCGAGCAGCTCGACCGCCTGCAGCTCGCCGTCATCAACACCGACCTGAAGGCCCTCGGCACCTCGCCCGTGCCGGACAAGATCCTCATCGGCACCTCGCTCACGCGCGGCCTCAGCGCCGGCGGCGACCCTGAACTCGGCCGCAAGGCCGCCGAGGCCGACGCCGACAAGATCGCCGAGATCGTCAAGGGCACGGACCTGGTCTTCCTCGTCGCCGGGCTCGGCGGCGGCACCGGTTCCGGCGCCTCGCCCGTGGTGGCGGAGATCGCCGCCGAGGCCGGCGCGACCGTCATCGCCTTTGTCACGCTTCCCTTCAGCTTCGAGGGCGGTCGCCGCCGCAAGCAGGCCGAGGAAGCCCTCGCCGAGCTGCGCCGGGTGTGCGATGCCGTCATCCCGCTGGCCAACGACATGCTCCTGCAGGAAGGGACCGAGTCGACCAGCGTGCTGGACGCCTTCGCCCGCGCCGACGAGTGGATCGGGCGCGGCGTGAAGTCCATCTGGGCCATGCTCGCGCGCACCGGGCTAATCAATGTGGACTTCACCGCGCTGCGTCAGGTCTTCCAGCACCGCGGCGGCAAGACCCTCTTCGGCCTCGGCGTCGGCACCGGGGAGAATCCCGCCCAGGCCGCGCTCGATGATCTCAAACAGTGCCCGCTGCTCCACACCCCGGAATACGCCCGCAAGGCCGACCGCCTGCTCGTCAACATCACCGGCGGCACCGACCTCAGCCTGGCCAAGGTCCACGAGCTGATGTCCGCCCTCACCGAGGAATTTGGGCGCGAGGCGCACGTGGTCATGGGCGCCGCGATCGACGAGGCCCTGCAAGGCCGCGTCGAGATCTGCCTCCTCGGCACCACCGATTTGGGCAGCCGCAATTTCGTCCGCCGCCCGGCGCCCGCTCCGGTCCGCAAGCCCGCCGAGCGCACTCCCGCGCCCACCACGACCTCGTCCGCCTCGGACAGCAACCAGAACGTGAAGACCACGGTCAGCTCCCCGGCTGCCCGCCCCTCGGCGGCGGACATCCACAAGACCCGGCCCACGCAGGACGAATTTGGCTTCCAGGGCGGCGTGCCCGCCGAGAACCGCGGCGCCTTCGACAAGTCCGACCGCAACCTCTTCGAAGGCCAAGACCTCGACGTGCCCACCTACTTCCGCAAGGGCATCAAGGTGACGGTCTGAGCGTGACTCCTGCCGCCGAGCGATGAGAGTTGATAGTTGAGCGCCCGGAACCACAGTCCCGCACCCCGACTTCATCCCCTCCGCTCGACTGCCTCAGTTCCCAACTCCCGCATCTCCCATGTTCATCGACGAAACCTCCATCAAGGCGCGCGCCGGCGACGGCGGCCGCGGCTGCGCCAGCTTCCGCCGCGAGAAATACGAGCCCTGGGGCGGCCCCAACGGCGGTGACGGGGGGAAGGGTGGCGACGTCATCCTGCGCGGCGACGACGACCAGAACAATCTCGTGGACTTCAAGTTCAAGCCGCACTGGAACGGCGAGCGCGGCGAGCACGGGCAGGGCAGCGATTGCAACGGCCGCGAGGGCCGGCCCGCCATCCTCCGCGTGCCGCTCGGCACCGTCGTCCGCCGCCTCGACACCGGCGAGAAGGTCGCCGAGATCCTCGCCGGCGGCGAGGAGTTCGTGCTGCTCAAGGGCGGCAAGGGCGGCTTCGGCAACACGCGCTTCAAGTCCTCCGTCACCCGCGCCCCGCGCAAGACCGGCCCCGGCGAGCCGGGCGAGACCGGAGAGTTTCGTCTCGAGTTGAAAAGCATGGCCGACGTCGGCCTCGTTGGCTTTCCCAACGCCGGCAAGTCGTCGCTGACCAACCTCATCACGAAGGCGCGCCCGAAGGTCGCCGCCTATCCCTTCACCACGCTCCAGCCGCAGATCGGCGTCATCGAGTATCCGGACGAATACGAGCGCCTCGTCCTCGCCGACGTGCCCGGCCTCATCGCCGGCGCCAGCGAGAACAAGGGCCTCGGGCACCGCTTCCTCAAGCACATCGAGCGCTGCAAGCTCCTGCTCATCATTCTCGATCTCGCCGGCACGGACCACCGCGACCCGCGCACCGACTACAAACAGCTCCTCAATGAGCTCGAGCTCTACGATGCGGCCTTGCTCGACAAGCCCCGCCTCGTCGCCGCGAACAAGATGGACGAGGATGCCGCCGTCGCGAACCTGAAGAAGTTCAAGCAGCGCTACCCGAAGGTGCCGATCATCCCGATCTCGTGCCTCTCCGAGGCGGGCATCCCGAAATTGAAGCGGGAGCTCCTGAAGCGCGTGCGCAAGCTGCGGCCCAAAGAAAAGAAATCGCCAAAGCGGGCCGCCCCGGTAAGTTAACCGCGCCATGATGACGGAATACCGCCCCCTGCTCATGCGCGCCAACCGGCTCCTTGGTTCGGCGCTGATCGAGCACAACCTCGTGAAATTCGAGGACCTGGAGGCGGCCAACGAGCGCCTGCTGGAGGTCGCGGCCACCGGCCAAGTGCGGCAGAGCTCGGTGCTCAGCATCCTCGTCAACGAGAAGAAGGTGCTGCGCGAGGAGGATGTGCTGCACCACGTGGTGGACGATCATGCCATCGGCGTGGTGGACCTGCGCGGCTATGACGTGCCGGAGGACGTGCGCAAGGAGATGGACCTCGACGCCTGCTGGGCGACCTGGAGCGTGCCCTTCGACCGCGAGGAGGATTTCCACTTTGTCGCCACGGCGTATTACCTGAGCCCCGCCGTCCGCACGTATTGGGAGAAGAAACTGGGCGGCCAGATCATCTGGCAGGCGACGACGATGGATATCATCGCGGATTTTCTCGACCGGATGCACGCGGAGCGCGGGGAGGGTGGCAAGCGTTCTGGCGGCACGCGCGCGCCGTTCGCCGTCCCCGGCGCCGGCGGCAGCGGTTCGCCCTTGCCCGGGCCGGGCGGCTCGCGCCCCCCGATGGGCGGCAGCGTGGCCCCCTTCGCCGTCCCCGGTGGCAGCAAGCCAGCGGCCACCTCCTGAGCCATGCCCCTCGGCCGCACCCAGACACAGATCATCGACAAGCTCGAGGAGATGGGGAAACTCTCCGCCGAGGCCAAGGCCGTGCTGCTGGCCCGCCCCGATGAGCCGACGGGCGACCAGCTTGATTCGATCCTCCAGGCGGATCACCACATCTCGATGTTCCAGCTGCTGCTGGCCAAGTGCCGCGCGCTGGGCCTGGCGCCGTTCAACGTCGCCCGCTACAAGGTCCACACCAACACCTTTGAGAAGATCGACCTCGAGTTCTGCCAGAAGAACATGATCCTGCCGGTCGGGCAGGTCGGGGACTTCCTGCTCGTGGCCTTTGCCAATCCCTTCGACACGACCGTCGCGGCCAAGATCCAGGACAAGACCGGGCAGCGCGTCGTCCGCCTCCTTGGCCGCGAGGTTGATATCCGCGAGAAGCTCAAGAAGGACCAGATCCACGACGAGGTGCAGTTCTCCGACGTGGTGGACCAGCTCGGCGCCCAGTTCGATGACGACGACAGCGAGATCAAGGACGAGGATCTGGAGAACGAGGACTCGGCCCCGATCATCCAGCTCGCCAACCGCATCATCGAGGACGCGTATTTCGCCGGCACCTCCGACATCCACATCGAGCCGTGGGAAAAGGAGATTGTCGTCCGCTACCGCATCGACGGCCTCACGCAGGAAAAGCTGCGGCTCCCGGCCAAGGTCGCCGGCGCCCTCGTGGCCCGCCTGAAGATCATGTGCAACCTCGACATCGCGGAACGCCGCCTGCCGCAGGATGGCCGCATCGTCTTCAAGCAGTATAACAAGAAGAACATCGACATCGACCTGCGCGTCTCCACCGCTCCGCTCAACCACGGCGAAGGCGTGGTCATGCGCATCCTCGACAAGCAGAAGTCCACCCTGCCGCTGCCCGCGCTCGGTTTCACCGACGCCAACCTCGCCAAATACCGCGAGTGCATCCGCCAGCCCTACGGCATGATCCTGCACTGCGGGCCGACCGGCTCCGGCAAGTCCATGACCCTCTACTCGGCGCTGAACGAGGTGAACACGCCCGATGTGGTCATCCGCACCGCCGAGGACCCCATCGAATACACGCTTCCCGGCATCAACCAGATGCAGATGCACCGGCAGATCGGCCTCACTTTCGCCGCCGCGCTCCGCGCCTTCCTCCGGCAGGACCCCGACATCATCCTCGTCGGCGAAATTCGCGACAAGGAGACGGCCAACATCGCCGTCGAGGCCGCGCTCACCGGCCACATGCTCATCTCCACGCTCCATACCAACGACGCCCCCAGCACCATCGCGCGCCTGACCGATATGGGCATCGAGCCTTTCATGATCTCGTCGTCGCTGGTCTGCGTGTGCGCCCAGCGCCTCATGCGGCGCGTCTGCAAGGTCTGCCGCGTCGCCTACGAGCCCGAGGGCCGCGAGAAGGACATGCTCGCGCGCGGCATCGGCTGGAGCGGCCAGATCTACAAGGCCAATCCCAAGGGCTGCGCGAAATGCAGCGGCACCGGCTACAAGGGCCGCGTCGGCATCCACGAGCTGCTGGTGACCAACGAGGAGATCATCGCGGCCATCAACCACGAGGCCGAGACCGCCGAGATCAAGCGCCTCGCCATGAAGGGCGGCATGAAGACGCTCCACCAGGACAGCCTCGTCAAGGTGAAGGAAGGCCTCACCACGCTCGCCGAGGCCATCAGCACCGTGCCGCAGGACATGGAGCTGCGCGAGGACGCGAAGAAGGCCTGAGCTTCACCGGATTCTCCGCGGTGAACACGGATTCACGCGGATGACTGAATTTGCTTATCCGCGTCTATCCGCGTAATCCGCGGAAAAATGAATTACTGGACCGAATTTCTCACCATCGTCGTGGCCCATGCCCTGGCCGTGGCCAGTCCCGGGCCGGACTTCGCCCTCGTGCTGCGGCAGAGCCTCGCGCATGGGCGGCGGACGGCCCTCTGGAGCAGCCTGGGCATCGGCTGCGGCCTGTCGGTGCACATCACCTACTGCATCCTCGGGCTCGGCTTCCTGCTGAAAAGCTCCGCCCCCGCTCTGGCGACGATCCAATACCTCGGCGCCGCCTACCTGCTTTATGTCGGCCTGCAGGCGCTGCGGGCCCGGCCGCGTGCCGGCGACTTGGAACTAACGCCCGGCCCGGCCGCCCCGACCGACGGCGCCGCCTGGCGCAACGGATTTCTGGTCAATGTGCTGAATCCCAAGGCGGCCCTCTTCTTCATCTCGCTCTTCCCGCTGGCGGTCA
>JBDHQK010000147.1:0-5777 GCA_039807025.1 Lacunisphaera sp. | reverse complement strand
CCCGCCACGCCCGCCAGTTCGGCACCTTCGCCGTGTTCGTGGTCCTCTGCGCCGTCATCAGCGTGCTTACGCCGCATTTCTTCACGGTCACCAACCTGCTCAACGTGGCGCAGCAGACCGTCATCAACGCCCTCATCGCGGTCGGCCTGACCTATGTGATCATCTCCGGCGGCATCGACCTCTCGGTCGGTTCCATTCTCGCGTTCGCCGGCGTCGTCATGGCCCACGCGCTCCGGCTGGGCTGGCCGGTGCCGCTGGCCATTCTCGCAGGCGTCGGGGTCGGCGCGGGCTGCGGCCTCGTCAACGGCCTGCTCATTTCCTACGGCCGCCTGCCGCCCTTCATCGCCACGCTGGGCATGATGAGCGTGGCGCGCGGTGGCGCCCTGCTCGCCACCGACGGCCGCCCGGTGTCCGGCTTTGGCGACTCCTTCCGCTGGCTGGCCACGGGCGAGATCGCGGGCGTGCCCGTGCCGGTGCTCATCATGGTGCTGGTCTACGCGGCGGCGCATCTCGTGCTGCAGCGGACCAAGTTCGGCCGCTACACCTATGCCATTGGCGGCAACGAGGAGGCCTCGCTGCTCTCCGGCGTGCCGGTGCGGCTCTATAAGACCGGCATCTACGTCGTGGGCGGAGGCCTCGCGGCGCTGGGCGCGGTGCTGCTCACGGCGCGGCTCAACTCCGCCCAGCCCATCGCCGGCATCAACTACGAGCTCGATGCCATCGCCGCCACCGTGATCGGCGGCACCAGCCTGATGGGCGGACAGGGCTCGGTCATCGGCACGCTCATCGGCGCGCTCATCATGGGCGTCCTCCGCAACGGCCTCAACCTGCTCGGCGTGTCCTCCTTCATCCAGCAGGTCGTCATCGGCGTCGTCATCATCGCCGCCGTGCTGCTCGACACTTTCTTCAAGCAATCGAAACGCTAACCCCCGTCCCATGAAAAAACTCCTCCCCCTCGTCGCGGCCGTCGCCGTGCTCGCCGGCTGTGGCAAAAAAGTCGAGACCACCGCCGGTGCCCCCGCGGCCTCCGGCAAGCCCGTCGTCGCCCTCGTCGTCAAGACCCTGAACCATCCCTTCTTCATCGACATGCAGCGCGGCGCCGAGGAGGCCGCCAAGGCGGCCGGCATCGAGCTCATCGTCCAGGCCGCCGAGCGCGAGATCGATGTCGAGCGCCAGATGCAGATCATCGAGAACCTCATCCAGCGTAAGGTGAATGCGCTGGTGGTCGCTCCCAGCGGCTCGCGCGAGATCGTGCCCGTCGTGGTGAAGGCCAACCAGGCCGGCATCCCGGTGCTGGTGGTGGACACGCGCGTGGACGCCCCGGCGCTCCAGGCCGCCGGCGGCAAGACCGCCACCTTCATCGGCTCCGACAACTACGAGGGCGGCAAGCTCGCCGGCGAGTTCATGCTGCAGAAGATGGGCGGCCAGGCCCGCATCGCCATCCTCGAGGGCATCCCCGGCCACGAGACCGGCGACCAGCGGTTGCGCGGCTTCCGGGATGCGATCAAGGGCAGCCCCGGCATGGTGGTCGTGGCCTCGCAGCCCGCCAACTGGGAGCGCGACCAGGGTTACAATGTTTTCCAGAATATCCTGCAGGCGCACCCCGACGTGAACGCGATGTTCGCGGCCAACGACCTCATGGCGCTCGGGGCCCTCGAGGCCATCGCCGCCGCCGGCAAGACCGGCAAGATCACGGTCATCGGCTTCGACGCGCTGGAAGAGGCGCGGGCGGCGGTGAAAAAGGGCACGATGGCCGGCACGGTCGCGCAGGATCCCGCGCAAATGGGCCGCGTCGGCATCGAGTGGGCCGCCCGCGTGCTGAAGGGCGAAACCCCGCCGGCCGACATCGCCGTTCCGATCCAGTTCGTGAAGTAACTTTCTCTCCTTATGAACAAGCCAATCAACATCGGTGTCGTGGGGCTCGGCCGGCTCGGCCGGCTCTACGCCAGATATTTCACCAACCGCCTGCCCGGCGCGCGCCTCTATGGCGTGACCGACGTGGCTCCCGAGGCGGTCAAGGCCACCGTCGCCGAGACCGGCGCAAAGGGTTTCGCCACCACGGCCGACCTGCTCGCCGACCCGGCGGTGGACGCCATCGTCGTGATGACGCCCACCAAGATGCACGGCGAAGTCGTCATTGCGGCGGCGGCGGCGAAAAAGGCGATCTTCTGCGAGAAGCCCCTGTCGCTGGAGGTCAGCGAAGGCGAGGCCATGCAGGCCGCCGTCGCCAAGCACGGGGTGTTCTTCCAACTCGGCTTCATGCGCCGGTTCGACAAGGCCTACGCCGCGGCGAAGAAGCGCATCGACGCGGGCGAGATCGGCACGCCCGTCATCTTCAAGTCCAGCTCGAAGGACGCCCTGCCGCCCCCGGTCGAATACCTGCGCCCGGCGAGCAGCGGCGGGCTCTTCATTGACATGGGCATCCATGACTTCGACCTGGCGCGCTGGTATATGGGCGAGGTGAAGGATGTGTTCAGCGTCGGCAACTCGATCGCCTTCCCGGAGATTTCCAAGGTCGGCGACGTCGAGAACGGCCTCAGCACGATGAGCTTTGTCAACGGCGGCATCGGCACGATCAGCCTGAGCCGCATCGGCATCTACGGCTACGGCATCCACACCGAGATCGTCGGCACCAAGGGCACGATCCAGATCGGCTACGACCGCGAGACGGCCATCCTTGTCATGACCAAGGACCAGATCGCACACGACACGGTGCCCGGCTTCTACGAGCGCTTCGAGCAGGCCTACATCACGCAGCTCCAGGATTTCGTCGACAACCTCGTGCACGGCCGGCCGGCGCCGATCGTCGCCGCCGACGGCATCCGCGCCCAGCGCATCGCGATCGCCGCCACCAAGTCGCTGCACAGCGGCAAGGCCGAGAGCGTGCTCTGAAAACGAAACCTTGGCCGGACTTCAAACCGGGGCGGACTGCGGTCCGCCCCGCTTCGTTTCACAACGCGGAAAGCCAGCCACCGTCCACGTAGATGATCTGGCCGTTCACGAAGTCGGAGGCGGGGGAGGCGAGGAAGACGGCGGCACCGACAAGATCGTCCGGTGTGCCCCAGCGCCCGGCCGGCGTGCGGCTCTTCACCCAGGCGTCGAACTCCGGCTGGGCCGCGAGGTGCGCGGTCATGTCACTCAGAATGTAGCCGGGCCCGATGCCGTTGGCCTGGATGTTGTGTTTCGCCCACTCGACCGTCATGGCCTTCGTCAGCATCTTGAGGCCGCCTTTCGCGGCCATGTAGTTGCCCGTCGTGGGCCGGCCGCCTTCGCTCATCAGCGAGCAGATGTTGATGATCTTGCCGCGGCGGCGCGCGACCATCCCGCCGGCCACAGCCTGGGCGGTGAGGAACGCGCCGGTCAGGTTCACGTCGAGCACCTCCCGCCACTTCGCGACATCGAGCTCGAGCAGCGCGCCGTAGCGGTGGATGCCGGCGTTGTTGACGAGAATGTCCACCGGGCCGGCGGATTGCTCCAGCTGTTGCACGCCCGCGCGCACGGCGGCGGGGTCGGTGACATTGAAGCTGGCCGTGTGCGCCGTATGTCCCTTTGCCCGCAGGGCGGCAGCGGCCGTTTCGGCGCGGGCAGCCTCGACATCGTTGATGACCACTTCCGCCCCGGCCTCAGCCAAGCCTTCGGCGAAGCGAAGACCAAGTCCGCGTCCCGAGCCGGTGATGAGCGCCCGACGACCTTTGAGCGAGAAATGATTCATTAGATAAACTGCCAGCCTGCAAAAAGTTAGGCATCCATAGTGTCTGAATGCAATATTTTCAGAATCAGCGGATTTTTTGCTTTACCTAAGCAGCAGTAAAGGAAAAATGTAATCGTTTTCATAAATACCCCAGATGCCCCCCATCAATACCACTGCCGGTAAGGTTGCCGGACCTCGTCTTGGCTTTCCCCGTGGACTGACTTGGCTGACTCGCGAGAGCGAGAAACGGTCGGTTGCCCGCATGGATTTTGGCGTCTGCCGGCTGGGCCGAGGGGAGGTTCACGCGGCGACCGTGGACAAGGAATCGCTGTGGGTGCTTCTGCAGGGTCGCGCCCAGGTGAGTTTCGGCGGCAAGACTGTCATGGTGGCGCGCCAGTCGGTTTTCGACGGCGGCCCGGTGGCGGTGAACTTCGCGGCCGGCGAGACGGTGGTGGTTCGGTCGCTCACAGCCAACACCGAGTGGGCGGTCATGCGCGCAAAAAATTCCCGGATGCGCGGGGTGCGGCTTTATCAAGCCGATGACGTGGCGCTGGAGAATCGGGGTGCGGGCCTGGCCCAGGGCACCTGCCAGAGACTGGTGCGCACCATCTATGATTACTCGACCCGGCGCGATTCGGCTTTCGTGATCGGGGAGGTCGTCAATCTGCCCGGGCGCTGGTCGAGTTATCCGCCGCACCATCACGCCCAGCCCGAGATCTATCACTACCGTTTCACGGGGGTCGCGGGCTACGGTCATGCTGAGGTGGGGGAAAACGTTTACAGGGTGGCTTCCGGCGACACGACAGTCATCCCGGGCGGCTTGGATCACGCGCAGGTTTCCGCGCCGGGCTATGGCATGTATTACCTGTGGGTGGTGCGCCATCTGCCGGGCCGGCCCTACAAGGGGTTCAAGGTCACGCCGGCGTATCGCTGGCTGCTCGATCCCGCCAACCAGGGCTGGAAGCCGGCCAGATCACTTTTCCGATGAAGACGGTTCGCACCACCACGGCGGCGGCCATCGTCCGCTTTCTCCAAGCTCAATATGTGCGGCGCGACGGCGTGCAGCACCGCCTCATCAATGGCGTCGCCGGCATTTTCGGTCACGGCAACGTGACCGGCCTCGGCCAGGCGCTCGAGGAATTGGGCGGGGAAGGCCTGCCCTTCTACCAGCCGAAGAATGAGCAGGCGATGGTCCACATGGCGATCGCCTACGCCAAGACCAAGCAGCGCCTCGGCACGCTCGCCTGCACTTCTTCCGTCGGTCCCGGCGCGACCAACATGGTCACCGGCGCCGCGACCGCGACCATCAACCGCCTGCCCGTGCTGCTCCTGCCGGGCGACATCTTTGCCACCCGCCGCCCCGGTCCCGTGCTCCAGCAGCTCGAGTCGCCCGCGAGCCAGGACGTGAGCGTCAACGACTGCTTCCGCCCGGTCTCGAAATACTGGGACCGCATCAATCGTCCCGAGCAGATCCTCACCGCGCTGCCCGAGGCGATGCGCGTGCTGGCCGATCCGGCCGAGACCGGAGCCGTGACCATCGCGCTGCCCGAGGATGTGCAGGCCGAGGCCTTCGATTGCCCGGTGAATTTCTTCGCGAAGAAGGTTTACGATGTCTGGCGTCCCGCCGCCGTCGCCGAGGCGGTCCGTGCCGCGGCGAAACTCCTGCGCGCGGCCAAACGCCCGTTGCTCATCGCGGGCGGCGGCGTGCATTACTCCGACGCCTGCGCCGCCCTGCGGAAATTTGCCGAGGCCAGCGGCATTCCCGTGGCCGTCACGCAGGCCGGGAAGGGGGCCTTGCTCGAGTCTCACCCGCTGGGCCTCGGTGCCGTGGGTGTCACCGGCACCTTGGCGGCCAACCGGATCGCGACCGACGCCGACGTCGTGCTGGTCGTGGGCACCCGGCTTTCCGATTTCACGACGGCGTCCAAGTCCCTGTTCCAGCACCCGCGCGTCCGCTTTATCAGCATCAACGTCAACGCCGCCGACGCCGCCAAGCACGGCGCGCTGCCGCTGCTCGGCGATGCACGCGCCAACCTGGCCGCGCTGGGCCGGGCGCTCGCCGGCTGGCGGGTGCCGCCCGCCCACC
>JBDHQK010000012.1:0-32531 GCA_039807025.1 Lacunisphaera sp. | reverse complement strand
TGGGGGTGCCCGCCGAGGGTTATACCGACCTCGTCCTCCCCGCCCCCCTCGTGGTGGGCAACTCCACCGGTCCGGCTCGCTAGTCCGAGCCACTCTCGCGCCACCCTCCTGATCGCAGGCCCCTAGCGGGCGGCGATTCCCCCAGAGTTAAATGTTGATAATTATTAGATACAGCCACTAATCTCCTCTCCCGACCCCCATGACCCCCTACGACTACATCGTCCTCGTCTTCTATTTCGGCTACATGCTGGCGATCAGCTGGGTGTTCCGGAAGTTCGTGACGAACGTCAGCGACTACTTCCGCGGCGGCGGCAAAGCCTTGTGGTGGATGGTGGGTGGCTCGGCGTTCATGGCGGCGTTCAGCGCGTGGACCTTCACCGGCGCCGCCAGCAAGGCCTACACCGATGGCTGGCCGGTCATGGCCATCTTCGTGGCCAATGCCGTGGGCTTCGTGCTCAACGCCACCTATTTCGCACCGCGCTTTCGGCAGACACGCGTCATCACCTCCGTCGAGGCCATCCGCCAGCGTTTCGGCGCGGTCAGCGAGCAGGTGATGATGTGGCTGCAGATCCCGCTCAGCACCCTGCAGGCCGCCATCCACCTCAACGCCCTCGGCGTGTTCTTCGCCGCCATCTTCGGCCTCGACCTGACCCTGACCCTGCTCGTCACCGGCACCGTGGTCCTGGTCATGACCCTGACGGGCGGCAGCTGGGCGGTGCTGGCCGCGGACTTCATCCAGGTCCTCATCCTCATGCCGGTCTGCGCCGCCGTCACGGTGCTCGCCGTCCTGCGGCTCGGCGGCTGGGACGGCTTCCTCGCCGGCCTGCCCGCCTCGCACCTGAACCTCGGGGAGATCTTCACCAAGGAATTCCTCGGCCTGTGGTGCGCCGCGATGTTGCTCAAGCAGATCGTCAGCACCAACAACCTGTTCGAGGCCGGCCGCTACCTCAGCGTGAAGGACTCACGCCACGCCCGGTGGGCCGGCTATCTGGGTGCCGCCCTTTTCCTTGTCGGCATCGTCATCTGGTTCGTCCCGCCGATGGCGGCCCGGGCGCTTGGGATCGATCTGCACGCCGTCTTCCCCACCCTCAAGGCGCCCGACGAGGCCTCTTTCATAGCCATCTCCCAAGTCGTCATGCCCGTTGGCATGCTCGGCCTGCTCGTGAGCGGCATCTTCGCGGCCACCATGTCGGGCATGGATTCCGGCCTGAACAAGAACGCCGGCTTCTTCATCAAGAATTTCTACCAGCCGCTGCTGCGACCGCAGGCCACCGACGCCCAGCTGCTCAAGGTCGGCCGCCTCGCCACCTTCGTGCTGGGCGTCATCGTCATCTACATCTCCGTGCGCATGTCGGAGCTCAAGGAGCTCGGCCTCTTCCTGATGATGCAGCGGGTGAGCATACTGGTGGGCGTCCCCGTCACCGTGCCGCTGCTGCTCGGCCTCATCATCCGCCACACGCCGGCCTGGTCGGCTTGGAGCACCGTGCTGGCGGGTTTCTTCGGATCCATGTTCGTCGGACAGTTCTTCACCCCCGAATGGGGCGCGGCCGTCTTCGGCCATCCGGCGCCGCTCGATGCCGCCTCGCGCGAATACTGGATCCAAGGCTTCCAGTTCTTCGCCAACGTCGCTCTCGCCTCCGCCTGGTTCATCGGCACCAAGCTCTTCTGGTCGGGCTGCACGCCGGCCTACCGCGCGCAGGTGGACGCTTTTTTCAACCGGATGAACACGCCAGTGGACTTCGACCGCGAGGAGGGCGCGGCCAACGCCAACGACGACCAGCAATCCTCCGCCGTCGGCTGGCTCTCGCTCGCCTACGGCGTGTTCGTCTGCCTGCTGGCCTTCATTCCCAACCCGCTCGTCGGCCGCCTCGCTTTCCTCGGTTGCGGCGGCGTGGTGGTCCTGATCGGCGTCCAGCTGATCCGCGCCGGACGACGACCGGTCACAGGCTAAGCATCCCGCCAACGGCCGCCCGCCGCTTTTTTGACTCCGCGCTCCAACATGCCCGACCATCACGGAAAACTCGTGCTGCTTCCCCCGCACCGCGTCTGGCGCACATACTTGGGTGGGCGAAGCCTTGACACGCTGGCCGGGGCCGCGGCTCCGGCCGACACGCACTTTCCCGAGGACTGGATCGCTTCCACCACGCGCGCCATCAACGCCGGGCGCGAGCACATCCGTGAAGGCGTTTCCCCCGTCATCGTCGGCGGGGTCAGCCACGACTTCGCCGACCTCCTCGCCTCCGACCCGGGCTACTTCCTTGGCAACGCGCACGCCGCGCGATTCGGCCCCCAACCCCAACTGCTCGTCAAACTGCTCGATCCCTCCATCCGGCTGCACTTCCAGGCGCACCCCACGGCGGACTTCGCACGGCGCTTTCTCGGCTCCCCTTCCGGCAAGACCGAGGCCTATCACATCCTCGGCGCCCGGCCGGGCGGATCACCCTACATCTACCTGGGCTTCCAGCGCCCGCCGTCGCGCGACACCCTCCGCCGCATGATCGAGACGCAGGACATCGCCGGGCTCGAGGCCTGCTTCGACAAAATCCCCGTGAAGCCGGGTGACACCTACATCGTGCCCGGCGGCGTGCCGCATGCACTCGGCGAGGGGCTGCTGCTCGTCGAGGTGCAGGAACCGAGCGACCTCGTCGTGCGCTTCGAGTTCGAGCGCGGCGGCTACGTGCTGCCGGAGTCCGCGCGCTTCATGGGCCGCGACCTCGAGTTCTGCCTCGACGTGTTTGACTACAGCGCCTGGCCGATGAATCGCCTCGCGGTCGAGGCCGCCTGCCCCCCGCGCCGTCGCCGCGCCCTCGGCCCGGATTCCTGGCAGGACGACCTCATCGGCCCGGAGCGCACGCCATGCTTCCGCGTCCGCCACTCCCACCTGCGCGGGCCCGTATCCAAGTCGGAGCCCCATCCGCACATCGCCATCGTCACCCAGGGCACCGGCACCGTGACCGTCGGCGGCGAGATTCACCACCTGAAGCCCTGCGATAAATTCTTTTGCCCGGCCGGGCTGGGCGCACTGGACTTCCGGCCGGCACCAACGCTTTCCCTGCTCGAATGCCACCCCCCTGATGTCGGAGCCCCCGCTCACCCCGCCGCCTGATCTTCCCATGCCACGTCCCATCACCGTTGTCGCCGCCCTCGCCGCTCAGGAAGTGACTGGGTTCCTGCCGGAGCCTTTGCTCGCCGATTTCCGGGCTCTGGCCGGGAAGTTCGTGCATCTCGATCCGACCCGGATGAGCGTCACCGAGTTTCACGCGGCCCTCGCGGCCGCGAATCCGGAGGTGCTGGTCACCTGCTGGAAAACGCCGCCCCTGCCCTCCACCCTGCCGCCCGCGCTGCGCTATGTCTGCCATCTCGCCGGATCGATCAAGCATCTCGTGAAGCGCGACCAGGTCGCGGCTGGCCTGGTTGTCACCAACTGGGGCGGCTCGATCAGTCGCATCGTGGCGGAGTGCGCGCTGTTCCATGTCCTGTCCTGCCTGCGTAACGCCACCCATTGGGCCCTCGCCATGCACGGGGCGGGCGCGTGGAAGGATGGCGGCACCGAAACCGCCTCGCTCTTCGGCCGCCGCGTCGGCCTGCACGGCTTCGGCCAGGTCGCGCGCGAATTCATCCGCCTGCTCCAGCCCTTCGGCTGCCCCATCGCGGTCTACGCGCCGGATGTCGACGCCGCCGTCGAGGCCCGCTACGGGCTCAAACGCGCCCCCTCCCTGGAGGCGCTGTTCGCGGACAATGACGTCATCGTCGAACTCGCCCCGCTGATTCCCGCGACCACCGGCATCGTGACAGAAAAGCTGCTGCGGCTCATCCGTCCGGGTGGCGTCTTCGTCAACGTCGGCCGGGGCGCGGTGGTGGACGAGGCCGCCCTGGCCCGCGTCGCGCAGGAAGGCCGCATCAACCTGGGGCTTGATGTCTTCACCACCGAACCGTTGCCAGCCAACTCCGGCCTGCGCGGTCTCGCCAACGTCTCCCTCACCCCGCACCTCGGCGGCCCCACCACCGACCGGCAGCGCGACGCCGGTGAATTCGGTCTCGCGAATCTTCGCGCCTACGCCGAGGGCCGTCCTGTCCAGGCGGTCATCACCCTCGCCGTTTACGACGCCTCGACCTAGGCCAGCCCAAACCCACCATCCCGTGGCCCTCCCCGCCTCCTATCTGCATTGGCAGGATTCCGCCCGACGCCTGCTGGGGCCGCTCGCGGCGCTGATGCATCCCGGCCGCGCCGACTTGGATATCGCCGGCGCGCCTTCTGACCACGACAAGCAAGCCGATCGACTCGAATCTTACGCGCGGCCTCTGACGCTCGCCGCCTTCTGGCTGCAATCCGCGCCGCGCCCGGAGGACACCGCCTTCCGCACGCGACTCGCCGCCTGGTTCCGCGAAGGCCTCGTCGCCGGCACCGACCCCGCCGGCCCGCACTACTGGGGCCCCGACGCCTCCTACCACCAGCATCACGTCGAGATGGGCCTCATGGCCATCGCGCTGCAAGTCGCGCCCCATGAGCTCTGGGAACCACTCGCGCTCGAGGACAAGGCCCAGGTCGCCCGCTGGTTCGCAACCTGTCGCGGCAGCGGCATCGTCAACAACAACCACCTCTTCATGTCCGTTCACATCCTCGAGTTCCTCGGGAGCCACGGCTACGCGCACCGCACCGACCGCGCCGTCATCGATGCACACCTGAACCAACTCGAGACCATGCACCGCGGCGGTGGCTGGTTCGAGGACGGCATCAACCAGGCCTACGACCACTACAACGCCTACGCCTTCCACTTCTACGGCCTGATGTGGGCGCATCTTCACGGCGCCCAGGAAGCGACGCGCGCCCAGCGCTGGCGCGACTGGGCAAAACAGTTTGTCCGCGACTACCAGCATTTCTTCGCCGCGAGCGGCGAACATCCCGCCTTCGGTCGCTCCATCACCTACCGCTTCAACTGCCTCAACGTCTTCGGCCTGGCCCTCGCGGAAAACTGCACCGATGTTGCGCCCGGGCTCCTGCGCCGCCTCTGCACGCGCAACCTCGACTTCTTCCTCTCACGCCCGATCTACAACGCGCAAGGCGTGCTCGCCCCCGGCTTCACCGACGTCTTCCCGAAAATCACCGAGGCCTATTCCTGCGCCGCCTCCCCCTACTGGGCCGCCAAGGGCTTCACGCCGCTCCTGCTGCCGCCCAACCACGCCTTCTGGAACGACGCCGAGCAACCGCTGCCCGCCGAGCGGGGCTTTGTCCATGTGATGAAGGCACCCGGCCTCGTGACCCGCAGCGTCCCGGGCGGCGACATCGAGATCCTCAATGCCGGGTCCATGGTCGGCAACACGCAGCTCCGCTACGGCGCGTGGAAATGGAGCAAGCTCTCCTACCGCACCGGCGTCCACTTCTGCTACGCCTTCCCGGAGATTTCCAACGTCCCCGCGGACAGCGCGCTCACCGCCCAACTTGACGACGGCCGCCTCTTCGGCCGCCACTCGACCGTGGCGGTCGAACTCGCCGACGGCCACCTCGGCTACAGCTGGAACCTCGGCTTCAAGACCGGCCAGGTGAACACCGGCGTCGAGACCTTCATCTTCTGGCGTGCCGGCTGGCTGCTCCATGTCCACCACTACGAGGCCCGCCAGCCCGTCGTGCTCCGCCTCGGCGGCTTCGCGCTGCCCCTCGCGCAACCCACCGTGGAGCGCGCTGGGCTCGGCGCCTTTGCCCCCGACGGCCGCGGCACCGTGCTCCAGCCCCTGCTCGGTTTGCCCGAATCGGAATGGGATGCCCGCCTCGACGATGCCAGCGAGCGCCGCCACGTCGCCGCGCCCTATCACGTCACCCCGGTCGCCAAAACCGCGCGACTCAACGACACCGGCATCCTCGCCGCGCTTTCCTGGTCCGGCACCGACCGCGCCGAGGCGGCTGCGTGGTCCGTCGTCACCGGCACCGCTGGCGCCTGGAAACTCACCCACCCGCAACTCGGCGACTGGGCCCCCCGCCACTGGTCCCTGCCCGCCCTGCCCGGAAATGTGTAACGCATTGTATTACATATTTTCGGGTTCCCGCTGATGAAACGTCTGCTCTTCGCCCTTGCTCTGTCCGGCGTCGTGGCGTTCGCGGCCGGGGACGCCGCGTCCATCGTCCCTGCGGCCGCTCCGCGAACCAACATCCTCGCCGGCCGCGCCGACGCCTTCCGCGCCTACTGCACCACCGGCGAGGGGGCCAAGGCCTTCGCCAAGCTCAAGGCCGACCTCGATGCGAAATACCCCGCGCTGCCCTTCCCCGCCGAGCCCGTCACCTACGGCGATCCCTCTCCCGCCAAGCGCGATTCCGACAAGGCCGACAAGTGGCGTGCGGTGCAGGATACCTGCGGCATCATCTCCGGCGTGGCCGAAGCGGCCACCCTCTGCTGGTTGGTCACGGGTGAGGAAAAATATTTCGCCAAGGCCAAGGACTTCCTCCTCCGCTCCTGCGCGTGGCATTTCGCACCCGACTGGCAGTCCGGTCCGGTCGTCGGCGCCACCGACATCACCTACAACGACGAGGCCCACTTCCGCCTCTGGCGGAAAATGCCGCTGGTTTACGACCAGTTGCGCGCGCGCCTCACCCCGGACGAGAAGGCGACCGTGCTCGCCCACTTCAAGGAGCGCGGCAACCGCTCGGTCGCGTGGATCGAGCACGAGGGCAACATCTCGAAAATCACCCGCAACTCCATCGCCGCCGACCTCTCCAGCCACCCGGTGCGCTTCATGCCCATGACCGGCCTCACCGCGCTGGCGCTGTGGGACGACCTGCCCGAGGCGCGCCAGTGGTGGGCCTACGCCTACCAGTTCTACCGCGACCACTTCAGCCCCTGGGGCGGCGACGACGGCGGCTGGGGTGAGGGCAACGCCTATTGGCGCGGCACCTTCGAGCACGCGGCCTTCCAGGACGCCCTCCTCGCCATCGGTGACCCGCTGGCCTACGCGTCGCCCTTCTGGAAAAACTCCCCGCTCTTCGCGATCTACAACGTCCAGCCCTACCTCCACACGACCTTCGGCGACACGTCGAACGCCGGCCACTTCAACCTCGAACCCGTCATCGCCGATTACATGGAGCACGTCGCGCGCGTGCAGCAGAACGGCTTCTTCCGCGCCTACGCCGAGCTCTGCACGGACCAGCGCACGCGCCCGATCGACAAGGGGCTCGATGAGCTTGGCCGCAGTTATCCTACCGCCGCCGAGTTCCTCGTGCGCAACTTCATCGCCGCCGCCAAACCCTTGCCGCCCACCCGCCCGCTCTCGGAGCTGCCACCCTATCGCTATTTCGCCGACGTCGGCTGGGTGTCGCTGCACAGCGCGCTCGGCCACCCCGACGACGACATCCAGGTCACTTTCAAATCCTCCCCCTACGGCTCGTTCAGCCACAGCCACGCCGACCAAAACAGCTTCATCCTGAACGCTTATGGCGAGGGCCTCGCCATCAACTCCGCCTACCGCGAGTTCCACAACTCACCGCACCACCGCGACTGGACCCGGCAGACCATCTCGAAAAACGCCCTGCTCATCAACGGCGCCGGCCAGAAAGCCCAGAGCAAGGCCGCCACCGGCCAGATCACGCGCTTCGAGGCCGGAGCGCGCTTCGTGTGGACGACGGGCGATGCCACCAAAGCCTACCAGACGATGCAGCCGAAGGGGAAAGTGAAGCTCGTCACCCGCGACCTCGTGTTCATCGACCAGCGCTACGTCGTGCTGCGCGACCGGGTGGAACTCAGCGCCCCCGGAGTGCTTTCCTGGCTGCTCCATGCCGAGCATCGCCTGGACTGGGACCAGTCGGCCCAGCGCGCCTTCATCCGCGGCGAAAAAGCTGCGCTCACCGCCCAATGGGTCGCCCCCGGGATCACGTGGCGCGGCAGCGTGACCGACCGGTTCCCCGTGCCGGTTGATCCGAAATACGCCAAGGGCGAGGTCACCGGCAGCTACCTGACCGGCAAATGGCACAACCAACAACACCTCACGCTCGAGAGCGCCGGCACGGCGGAAAGCTACACCGTCTGGACGGTGCTCTGGCCGGAGCGCAACGGCACCGCCCCCGTCACGCTCAAGGCCGAGTGGCAGCAAGGCGCGCTCGTCATCACCCGGCCCGACGGCAAGACAGACACCCTCACCCTGACCCATGACACGATCAATCTGCGCTAAATTCGCCGGCCTCGCGCTCGCCGCCGGCACCGCGGCCTTCGCCGCCGAACCGCTCTATTGGAACCAGGCCGAGATCGCCGAGCTGGCGGCTCGCGCCCCGGACGCGCTCAAGGCCCCCATCACGACCGTCGTCGAAAAAACGCAGCCCGCGGCCAGCGGCGACCCACACGACTACGTCAGCTACGCCCGCTATTACTGGCCCGACCCGAAGAAACCCGACGGGCTCCCCTTCGTGGCCCACGACGGCAAACACAACCACGAGCAGGTTGACCGCGGCGACCGCCCACGCGTGGACAAAATCGCCAATGCCGTCAGCGCCCTCTCCGCCGCGTGGCACCTGCACCGCGACGAGGCCGCCGCACGCCGCGCTGGCGCGTGGATCCGCGCCTGGTTCCTCACGCCGGCCACGCGCATGAACCCCAATCTGGACTACGCGCAGGTCCGCCTCGGCCACGATGGCAACCGCGGCAACCCGACCGGCGTGCTCGACACCCGCGCCTTTGCGCAGGTGATGGATGGCGTGTTGCTGCTCGAAGGCTCGCCCGCCCTGATGCCCGCGGAACATCAGGCCGTGCGCGCCTGGTTCGCCGCCTACCTCGACTGGTTCATGACCTCGAGGAACGGCAAGGCCGAGCACGCAGCAAAAAACAACCACGGTTCCTGGTTCCTAGCCCAGGCCGTCGCGATGGCCCGCTTCGCCGGACGTGACGCCCTGGCCCGCAAACTCGTCGAGGAGGACAAGACCCTCATCGCCGCCCAGATCCAGCCCGACGGCAGCCAGCCCGAGGAGATCCACCGCGTGGACGGCCTCGGCTACAGCCGCTTCAACCTCGAGGCGCAGGCCGTCATCGCCCGCCACGCCAAGGCCCTCGGCATCGACCTCTGGAACTACACCGCTCCCAACGGTGCCAGCCTGCGCCAGGCGCTCGATTTTCTCCGTCCCTACAATCAAGCGCCGGAAAAGTGGCCGACCTCGCAGAACGAGAAGCTGACGCCGGGTTTCCTCGACGAGCTGATCGCGGAGGCTGACGCCGCGAAACCAAAGGGGGCCTGACGCGCTTGATTCCTGTAGGCGGCGTGCTTGCACGCCACGTTGCGCGCAAGCGCGCAACCTACACCAAAGCGTTCCGACGGCTTTTAGAATATTTCTTTGACTGAAAATTTCAGCCGCTTTTTTTCTTGCAAAGAAACACCCGGAGACAAGCCTCGGCGGCGCTTTGGCCACCCCGCCCGACAAATTCGACTTCCGCGTGCTGCGTCGCCTGCGCGAGCAGCATGAGATGACCCTCGCCGACCTGTCGGTAGCCTCCGGTGTCTCCGTGCCGGTCATCTCCAAGCTGGAGCGCAACCAGCAGTCGGCCGAGCTGGACACGCTTTACCGCCTCGGCCGCGCCTTTGGCATGAGCGCCACCGATCTGCTCGCCCTCGCCGAGTCCCCGCTCGCCCATCGCGGGACCGAGGCATCGCATCGGTCGGGAGGCTTCAAGTTCCGCCAGATCCGCTTCGCCAACGTCGTGGCCTTGCTGGGAGTGGCGGCGGCCAGCGCCAAGGTCTCCCGCCCGGAAATCCACCACGACGACACCGAGGTCTGCTGGGTGCTCGAGGGCAAGCTGCGGCTCTCCCTCCCCCATGAGGAGTGCGTGCTGGAGGCCGGCCAGTGCATGCAATTCGACGCCATCCAGCAGCACACCTACGAGTCGCTCGCCGACTCGCGTTTCCTCATCCTCCACCTTCGAAAAGACAAACGTTACTGATCAGAAGAAACCACAGAACACACGGAACACACAGAAACCTGACCAACCCTCCCTCCTTCCGTGTATTCTGTGTATTCCGTGGTTAATCCCTGAATTTATTCCTCTCTCCGCCGCATGAAAATCGACCAAACCCTCGCCGCCGCCTCGCTCGCCCCCGCGCTCCAGCGTTTCTGGGCTCTCTCGGGCTCCAAGATCGACCTCATCCTCAAGGAATACGACCCCGCGAAAGGCTCGCCCGTCTTCACCGCCGCCGGCAAATACACCGCGCGCGGCTGGACCGAGTGGACCGAAGGCTTCAGCTACGGCTCGGGTTTCCTGCAATTCGACGCCACCGGCGAGAAGCGCTTCGCCGATGCCGCGGCCAAGCTCACCGTCGATCGCATGGCCTCCCACGTCTCGCACGTCGGCGTCCACGACCACGGCTTCAACAACCTCTCAACCTACGGCAACTGGCTGCGCCTCCAGCGCGAAGGCAAGCTCCCCGCCAACCAGGTCGAGTTCTGCGAGCTCGCCCTCAAGGCCTCCGGCGCCGTCCAGGCCGCCCGCTGGTCCACGACCTTCGGTGGCGGCGGCTATATCTACTCCTTCAACGGCCCGCACTCCCTCTTCGTGGACACGATCCGTTCGGTCCGCATCCTGATGGTCGCCCACAAGCTCGGCCACCGTCTCATGGGCGAAAACGACGCCGCGCACTCCCTCCTCGACCGCGGCCTGCAGCACATTGAGGCCACCGCGAAGTTCTCCATCTACTACGGCGAGGGCCGCGACGGCTACGACATCCCCGCCGAGCGCGGTCGCACGACCCACGAGGCCGTGTTCAACCGCAACGACGGCCGCTTCCGCTGCCCCAACTCCCAGCAGGGTTTCTCGGGCTTCACCACCTGGACCCGCGGTCTCTCGTGGGCGATGGTCGGCTTCGCCGAGGAACTCGAGTTCCTGAAGACCGTGTCCGACGCCGATCTCGTGCCGCTCGGCGGCCGCGCCAAGTGGGAGGCCATCCTCCTCAAGGGTGCCAAGGCGACCTGCGATTGGTATATCGCCAACACCGCGCTCGACGGCATCCCCTATTGGGACGGCGGCGCGCCGAACCTGCACAAGCTCGGCGACTGGCGCGCGCGCAACGCCGAAATCTTCAACGACCACGAGCCGGTGGACAGTTCCGCCGCCGCCATCGGCGTGCAGGGCCTGCTCCGCCTCGGCCGCTACCTCGGCGAGGCGACGCCCGAGGGCAAAAAATACTGGCAGGCCGGCCTCACCACGATGCGCACGCTGCTCAGCGACGCCTACCTCGGTATCGACCCCGCGCACCAAGGCCTGCTGCTCCACACCGTCTATCACCGCCCGAACGGCTGGGACTACATCCCGCCGGGCCAGAAGGTGCCGTGCGGCGAGGCCTGCATGTGGGGCGACTACCACATCCGCGAGGCCGCGCTCACCCTCCAGCGCATCATCAAGGGCGAGAAAGACTACACCTTCTTCGGCTGCCTCAAATGAGCCCCTCCGCCCCTCTGCCGGACCTGAGCCGGCTCTGCATCCACACGATCACCACCAAGCCGTGGGCGATCGAGACGTCGGCCGAGAAATTCGCCAGGGCCGGCGTGAAGGGCATCACCGTGTGGCGCGACACCCTCGCCGGCCGCGACATCGGGAAAACCGGCCAGCTCATCCGCGACAACGGCCTGTCCATCGTCTCGCTTTGCCGTGGCGGCTTCTTCCCCGCCGCCACCGCCGCCGACCGCGCGAAGGCACTCGATGACAACCGCAAGGCCATCGAGGAAGCGCACGCCCTCGGCGCGCCGCTCATCGTCCTCGTCTGCGGCGCCGTTCCCGGCCAGTCGCTCGTCGAGTCGCGCAAGCAGATCACCGACGGCATCGCCGCCCTCCTGCCGGAGTGCAAGGCCGCCAACGTGAAGCTCGCCATCGAGCCGCTGCACCCGATGTATGCCGACTCCCGCTCGGCGGTGAACACGCTCGGTCAGGCCAATGACATGGTCGAGCAGCTCAAGTCGCCCTTCGTCGGCGTCGCCGCCGACGTCTATCACCTCTGGTGGGATCCGGCGCTCGAGACCGAGATCGCCCGCTGCGGCAAACTCAACGCCCTCTTCGCCTACCACGTGTGCGACTGGCGCACGCCGACCACCGACCTGCTCCTCGACCGCGGCCTCATGGGCGAAGGCTGCATCCCGCTCCGCCAGATCCGTGCGTGGGTCGAGGCCACCGGCTTCAAGGGCTTCAACGAGGTCGAGGTTTTCTCCAATCGCCTCTGGGCCATGGATCAGGACGAATACCTCAAAAATATCGTCCAGAGCTATCGAGACTTTGTTTAAACACAGAACACACGAAAACAAACGCACCCAGACCTTCCGTGTATTCTGTGTATTCCGTGGTTAATCTCCTCTCCTGAATTTTTCAAAATATGAAAACCCACAAGATCGGCATCATCATGAACGGCGTCACGGGACGCATGGGCACCAACCAGCACCTCATCCGCTCCATCAAGGCCATCATTGACCAGGGCGGCGTGAAGCTCTCCGACTCCGAGGTCATCATGCCCGACCCGGTCCTCGTCGGCCGCAGCGAGGAAAAACTCAAGGCCCTCGCCGCCCGCACGGGCGTCTCGCGCGTCTCGACCAATCTCGACGCCGAGTTGGCGAATCCCGCCAACCAGATCTACTTCGACGCCACCCTCACCGGCCAGCGCCCGATCGGCGTCCGCAAGGCCATCGCCGCGAAGAAACACATCTACTGCGAGAAGCCCACCGCCACCACCTCCGCCGAGGCCCTCGCCCTCGCCAAGGAAGTCACCGCCGCCGGTCTCAAGAACGGCGTCGTGCAGGACAAGCTCTGGCTCCCCGGCCTCGTGAAGCTGAAATACCTCATCGACACCGGCTTCTTCGGCAAAATTCTCTCCGTCCGCGGCGAGTTCGGTTACTGGGTCTTCACCGGCGAGCACGAGAAGCTCCAGCGCCCCTCCTGGAACTACCGCAAGGAGGACGACGGCGGCATCATCGTGGACATGCTCTGCCACTGGCAGTATGTCATCCAGAACCTCTTCGGCGAGGTGAAGAGCCTCACCTGCCTCGGCGCCACGCACATCCCCACCCGTTGGGACGAGGCCGGCAAGCCCTACAAGTGCACCGCCGACGACTCCGCCTACGCGACCTTCGAACTCGTGAACGGCGTCATCTGCCACTTCAACTCCTCGTGGGATGTCCGCGTGGATCGCGACGACCTCCTCACCCTCCAAGTGGACGGCACGATGGGCTCTGCCGTCGCCGGCCTGCGTGATTGCAAGGCCCAGTCCCTCGCCGCCACGCCGCGCTGCGTCTGGAATCCCGACGTGGACAGCCCCATCAAATACAAGGACGGCTGGGTGCGCGTCCCCGACCAGGGCGTTTACGACAACGCCTTCAAGATCGAGTGGGAGCTCTTCCTCAAGCACGTCGTCACCGGCAGCCCGTTCCAATGGGACCTGTTCCAAGGCGCCAAGGGCGTGCAGCTCGCCGAACTCGGCCTGAAGTCCTGGGCCGAACGCAAGTGGATCGACGTGCCGGTTCTGAAGTAAACCAAACCAGAAATTCTCCGCGGAATTCGCGGATAACACGGATAAATCCTTTCTGAATCTATCCGCGTTTATCCGCGTCATCCGCGGGAACTCTTACTCTTCATGAATAAAGTAGCCTTAGTAACGGGTGGCAGCCGCGGCATCGGCTTCGGCATCGCCGAAAAGCTAGCCGCCGAAAAATGGGATATCGTCATCAACGGCGTCCGCGAGGAAGCCGCCGTCGCCGAACCCCTCGCCAAGCTCCGCAGCATGGGCGTGAAGGTCGGCTATGCCCGCGGCGATGTCGGCTCCGCCGAGGGCCGCAACGCCATCCTCGCCGCCACCCGCGCCTTCACCGGCGGCAAGGCGATCAACCTCCTCGTCAACAACGCCGGCGTCGC
Source organism: Lacunisphaera sp. (assembly GCA_039807025.1). GTDB lineage: Bacteria > Verrucomicrobiota > Verrucomicrobiia > Opitutales > Opitutaceae > Lacunisphaera. The sequence continues at coordinate 18,678 of JBDHQK010000012.1, read as the reverse complement.
TCCGAAGGTCCGCGCCGACCTGCTGGAGACCAGCGAGGAAAGCTACGACTACGTGGTGAACACGAACCTGCGCGGCGTGTTCTTCCTCACCCAAGCCTTCGCCCGCGACATGGTCGCGGCCAAGAAAGCCGATCCGGCGTTCGCCGCCTACATCATCAGCATCACGTCGATTTCGGCGACGGTCGTCTCGATCAACCGCGGCGAATACTGCATCGCCAAGGCCGGCCTCAGCATGATGTCCCAGCTCTTCGCCGCCCGCCTCGGCGCCGACGGCATCCCGGTCTACGAAGTCCGCCCCGGCGTCATCAAGACCGATATGACCGCGGGGGTCACAGAAAAGTATGACAAGCTCATCGCCGGCGGCCTGAACATCCAACCCCGCTGGGGATATCCGGAAGATATCGGCAAAGCGGTTGCGGCGCTCGCGCGCGGCGACTTCCCGTTTTCCACCGGACAAGTCGTGATGGTGGATGGGGGACTTGTGGTTCCCCGCTTGTAGTCGGGCTGGCCGGCTCCACGGGCCGCCACGGGGGCATCAGGCGGGGCGGACCAGCACGAGGTCCGCCCACTCGCCGAGCACGCGCGACTCCACGTGCCAGCCCTGGGCCAGCGCGGCAAATTTCGTCCGCACGGCCTCCAGTTCCTGGCTGAGAATGCCGCTGAGCACCAATTGCCCGCCCGGCGCCACGGCCGCGCACAACCCGCCCGCAAACCGCATCAGCACGTCGGCCTGGATGTTGGCCAGCACGAGCTCCGCCGTCCGGCCATCCGCAAATCCCGTCACCAGGTCGGCGACATGAAATTTGACCCGCCCGGCCAGCCCGTTCAGCGCAGCGTTCTCCTCGCTCACGCGAACCGCCTCCGGATCGTTGTCAAAGCCCGCGATCCGGGTGAAGCCCAGCTTCGCCGCAGACAGCGCCAGAATACCCGACCCGCACCCGGCGTCGATGACGCGGCCGGAGTTCCCCTGCGTGGCGGCAAAGCGCGCCAGGCGCTCGCAGCACAGCCGGGTCGTCTCGTGGTTGCCCGTGCCAAAGGCCATGCCCGGATCCAGCCAGAGCACCTCCTCGCCCGGCGGCAGCACGAAGTCCTCCCGTTGCCAGACGGGCACCCAGTGCAAGCGGCCGAATTTCCACGCCTTGAAATGCGCCTTGTAGCTGTCCTTCCAATCCCCATCGGGCAACTCGCGCACCGTCGGCGCCGCCGCGGCCCAAGCCGCGTCAGTGGCTCCGGCCAATTCCTGCCAGGCCGCCGTCGCCTCCTCCGGCGACCCGAAGTAACCCAGCAGCCACGACCGGCCCGAGGGCTTGTCCTCCAGCACCATCAGGCGCTGCTCCTCGCGTTCCGCGAGCAATTCTTCCAACGCCTGGGCGGCCGCCAAGGGAACCTCGGTTTTGAGTTCAAAGGTGGCCATGATTATTGCGGAGCCGACTTAGGCTGGCGATGACCGCCGGCAACAGCCGATGCTCCGCCGCGTGCACCCTCGCCGTCAAGGTCTCGAGCGTGTCCTCCGGCTCCACCGGCACGGACGCCTGCTCGATGATTTTCCCGGCATCCACCTCCCGCGTGACGTGGTGGACCGTGCAGCCGGTGAGCTTCACCCCGGCGCGAAACGCCTGCCCGACGCCATCCAGCCCGGGGAACGCCGGCAGCAAACTCGGGTGCAGGTTGATGACCCGGCCCGCAAAGACTCCGAGAAACCTCGGCTTCACCACCCGCATGAAGCCGGCCAGCACGATCAGGTCGGCCCGGGCGGCCTGGATTGCCTCGATGAACCGGTCTTCACCGGGCCCCTCCAGCTTCGTCTTGAACGGCGCGGGATCAACAAAGGCGGCCGGCACACCGAAGCGTGCGCCCAGGGCGAGGATGCCCGCATCGGGCTGGTCCGACAGAATCTGCACGACCTGCGCCGCCCCCAGCTCACCCGCCTGTTGGGCCAGCAGGATGGCCTCCGCATTGCTGCCGCGGCCCGAGCCTAGGATGACGACGCGCATGGACGGTCTCAGAAGAACTTCTTCGCCTTCTCGAAAAAGCCCTTGCTCATCGGCTCGTCGGTGTCGCCGCTCACCCGGCCGAATTCCTCGAGGATTTTCTTCTGCTCCGACGACAGGCCGGTCGGCACCTCGACTTGCACGCGGATGAGCTGATCGCCGTGCGCCCCGCCCCGCAAATGCGGCATGCCCCGCCCCTTCAAGCGGAACGTCGTGCCGGACTGGGTGCCGGCCGGGATCTTCAGCGACGCCTTGCCCGCCATCGTCGGCACATGGATGGTGCCACCGAGCGCGGCCAGGGTGAACTTGATCGGAATCTCACAGTGCAGGTCGTCTCCCTGTCGCTCGAAAATCTCGTGGTCCTTCACATGCACCACGATGTAGAGATCGCCGGCCTCGCCGCCGGAAACGCCGGCCTCGCCGTTGCCGACGGAGCGCAGCTTGTTGCCCGTGTCCACCCCGGCCGGGATCTTGACCTTGACCTTGGCCGTCTCGTTGATCCGGCCCTCGCCGTGGCACTTGGCACAGACCTTCTCAAATTTCTGACCGGAGCCATGGCAGGTGGGGCAGGCCTGGCGCACATGAAAGAAACCGCGTGAGGTCGTCACCTGGCCGGCACCCCGGCAGGTCGGGCAGGTGGTTTTCTTCGAGCCCGGCTCGGCGCCGCTGCCATGGCAATGCCCGCAGGCCCCGAGCTTGCGGAAGGAAATCTCCTTCTCCACGCCGTGCGCCGCCTCCTCCAGCGTGATTTCCAGGTCGTAGCGCAAATCCGAGCCGCGGCCGGCGCCGCCGCCATTGCCGTCGCCGCCGAAAAACTGATCGAACATGCCGGCGCCACCGCCACCGCCCTGCTGGCCGAAGACCTCGCGGAAAATGTCGAACGGATCGTGGAAGCCGCCGCCGGCCCCGCCAAAGCCCCCGCCACCGCGCGGACCTCCCTGCTGGAAGGCCGCATGGCCGTGGCGGTCATAGGCGGCGCGCTTGTCGGGATCCTTCAGCGCCTCGTAGGCTTCGGAGACCTTCTTGAACATCTCCTCCGCCTCCTTGTTTCCGGGATTCTTGTCCGGATGATACTGCACGGCCTTCTTGCGATAGGCCTTCTTCAAGTCCTCCTCGGTCGCGTTCTTCGCCACCCCGAGCAGCTCGTAATAATCCTGTTTTTGTCCGGCAGCCATGGCGTCAAACTTGCGGTTCCTTGGCCGGGCCGCTGGACACCACCACGGCGGCCGGCCGCAGCAAGCGCCCGTTCAAGGTGTAGCCGGGCCGCACCACCTGCATCACGTGCTCCTCGGCCACCTCGGCGCTGGGCTGATGCGAGACGCATTCATGGAAGTTCGGATCAAAGCGCTGGCCGTCGGGCTTGACTTCCTTGAGGCCATGGCGGCCGAGCGTGGTCTTGAGCTGCTCCTGCACGAGGGCGATCCCGTCCGCGATGCCCTTGGCCTCCGTCTGCTGTCGGGCCGCGGCCAGGCCGAAGCTCAGCGTGTCGATGATCGGGATCACGTCCTCCATCAGGCCGGAGGTGGCGAATTGCCGCAGCTCGTCCTTCTCCCGGAGCGTGCGCTTGCGGAAGTTCTCCAGGTCGGCCACGGCGCGCATGTAACGGTCGTAGTTGGCGGCCGCCTCCTTCTTGGCCGCAAGCAGCTGCTCCTCCGGACCGGCCGCAGCCGCGTTCGCGGCAGGCGCGACCTCGGGTGTCGCCGGGGCGGGATTGATGTTGGGGGCTTCGGTCTGGCTGGTTTCGCTCATGGATGGAGGTGCGACGTTACCTGATTGTTTCTAACTTTCAAGCGAGCCAAATTTGTCCGTGACCAGCACGACCGCTTCCTCCCCGGCGGTGAATTCAAAGGCTCCCGCGTAAGGCAGCAGCACGTTCCCGCCCACCCGCAGGGTGGCTCCGGCCGCAGCCAGGCTTCCCTCGACCACCGAAAGGATACGCGCCTGGTCGCCGGCCGCGAAGGACAGACGCTCGCCCGCGAGCAGACGGTGCCGGGTGATGCGAAATTCGCGGCACTCCGCCAGCACGGCCACCTTGCCCGCCGGGCGCACGAGTTGCGGCGCGCCGGCGGTGTTCGCCTCCAGCGAGGCCATCGACTGCTCGACGTGCATCGTCCGCGGCTTGCCGTCCAGGCCGACCCGGCCCCAGTCGTAAACACGGTAGGTCGTGTCGGAGTTCTGCTGAATCTCGAGGATAAGATTGCCGCCGTCGATCGCGTGCATGACGCCGCTGTGAATGAGGAGCGAATCACCCGCCATCGTGGGCAGGCGGTGCACGAGCGACTCCGCGGTATTGTCCTTCAGCGCCGCGCGGAACCGCCCCGCATCCACGCCCGGCTTCAGGCCGGCCAGCACGGCCGCGCCCGGCTCGGCCCGGGCGACATACCAGTTCTCCGTCTTGGGCTCGCCGCCCAGCCGCGCCGCGATGCTGGCGGGCGGATGCACCTGCAGGCTGAGCCGTTCGCGGCAATCCAGCCACTTCACGAGGATCGGAAACGGCCGCTCCTTCGGCCACGCCGGTCCCATGATGGCCGTCGTGTGCGCCGTGAGCACCTCCCGCAACGATTGGCCCGCCCACGGGCCGCTCGCAACCACCGACTGCGCCTCGGGCCGGTCAACCAGCTCCCAGCTTTCGCCGATCGGTGCGTTTCCGGGAAGTTTTCTCCCCAAAAACGACTCTAGCGCCCGTCCGCCCCAGACCCGTTCCTGATAGACTGGCTTGAAGATTAGAAATGGCGTCATTCGTTGGTCTTTAGTGTCTTGCGCAGATATTGGCGGGGGCTTTTACATTGACCCTCCGACCTGATGAACCTGCAATAAATTCCACTACAAATGGCCAAGGCAGAGAACTCAAATGCAAAGGCAAAGGACAAGGACTCCGTGTCCTTCGATAGCCCGCAGCATCGTCCGCATTGGGTCGCCGCCGCCGCCTGCATGGCCGCCGGTCTCTATCTGATCGTGGCGCTGATTGATTTTGAGCCCGGCCAAAGCATCGAGCACACCACCAGCCCCACCAGCACGAATCTCTCCGGCGTCATCGGGGCGGAATACACCTGGTGGGCCTACCACCTGCTCGGCGCCGCTTCCTGGCTGATCCCCGCCTTCCTTCTGCGGATGGCCTACATCTATCTGCGCAGCGCGCGCAGCCTCACCACCACGCGCCTGCTGGCCATCGTCTGCTGCCTGGTCTCGTTCTCCGCCCTGATGGCGATGCAGGAGACGGTCTTCACGAATCAGGCCATCTTCACGGGCGGCCCCGGCGGCCTCCTCGGCGCGTTTCTCTACCAGACCCTCCTCAAGGACAGCCTCGGGGTCTTCGGCTCCGCCCTGATTTTTGGCACCGTCTATCTGCTCGGCTTCATCTTCATTTTCACGCGCGACTTCATCGCGGACGTCGCCCGCCTGATCAATGCCTTCACCGAGTGGCGCCAGCGGCGGGCCTGGCGGTCGCGCGGGCGGAGGAACTTCGCCAACGCCGGGCCGCGGCCGCCCAGGCGGCGGCCACCGCCAAGGCCGCGCCGCTCGTCACGCCCCAGAAACCCCTTGCGCCCAAGAGTGCGGATCCCCTCGGCGAGCCGGCCAAGCCTGCGGTCACTCCGCCGCCCGCGAAAACGCCCCCGGCGGAAACCACCGAGCCCAAGCCCCCGGCCCGCCCGCTCGTCAAGCCGCCGGAAGCGGCGGCCGAGCCCAAGCCCGCCACCGTTGGCAAAATCGAGCTCAACATCGTCAAGCCGGAGGAGACCAAGAAAGCCAAGGTCGCCCTCCCCCAAAGCGACGACAAAAATTACGAATTCCCGCCGCTCAAATTGCTGCGCGAGCAGGTGAAGGGCGACGGCGCCAACTCCGAGGAGGAGCACCGGCAGAATGCCGAGAATCTGCTCCGCATCCTCAAGGAATTTGGCGTCGAGGTCACGCTGGGTGAAATTCATGTCGGCCCCGTCATCACCTGCTATGAGGTCGTGCCCGCCGCCGGCGTGCGGGTCGAGAAGATCTCCGGCCTGGACAAGAACATCGCCCTCGGCATGCGCGCCCAGTCCGTGCGCATCCTCGCGCCGATTCCGGGCAAGGCCGCCGTCGGCGTCGAGGTGCCCAACCAGCGTTCCACCCCGGTGGGCATGCGCGAGATCCTCGAAAGCTCCGTCTGGAACGACGAGAAACGCGAGCTGCCCATCGCCTTGGGCAAGGACGTCAGCGGCAAGCCGCTCATCTCCGACCTCACCAAGATGCCGCACCTGCTCATCGCCGGCGCCACCGGCTCGGGCAAGTCCGTCTGCATCAACTCCATTGTCGCCTCCATCCTCTACTCGAAGAGCCCGAAGGATGTCCGCCTCATCATGGTGGACCCGAAGGTCGTCGAGCTGAAGATCTTCAATCCGCTGCCGCACATGCTCATTCCGGTGGTGACCGAGCCGAAGAAGGTGCCGGCCGCGCTGAAGATTCTCCTCAAGGAAATGGAGCGCCGCTACCAGGTCTTCGCCAAGGTCAACGTCCGCAACATCACCGGCTTCAACAACCGGAAGAAGGAAAAGCCGGAACCGCTGCCCCCGGAGCAGCAAGCCGAGTTGGACGGCGTGGTCGAGGAGGTCGAGATCCCGGAGCGCCTGCCCTACATCGTCGCCATCGTGGACGAGCTCGCCGACCTGATGATGGTCGCGCCCGCCGAGATCGAGACCTCCATCGCCCGCCTCGCCCAGCTGGCGCGCGCCGCCGGCATCCACCTCATCATCGCCACGCAGCGCCCGTCGGTGAACGTCATCACCGGCGTCATCAAGGCCAACCTGCCCTCGCGCATCGCCTTCCAGGTCGCCTCCCAGGTGGACTCCCGCACCATCCTCGACGGCAAGGGGGCCGACACCCTCATCGGCCGCGGCGACATGCTCTTCTCGCCGCCCGGCACCTCCAAGCTGGTCCGCGCCCAGGGCGCCTTCGTGGCCGACGAGGAGGTCCAGAGCATCGTCGAGTTCCTCAAGCGCAACGGCCCGCCGCAATACGACCAGTCCGTCCAGCAGCAGATTGACCGCGCGGCCAAGGAGGATGAGGACGGCGAGGAAGGCGACGAGGACGAGGAGGGCGACCTGGGTGACGACAGCGCCCTGTTCCAGCAGGCGCTCGATGTGCTCAAGTCCACCAAGCGCGCCTCCACCTCGATGATCCAGCGCCGCCTGCGCATCGGCTACAACCGCGCCGCCCGCATCATGGACCTCATGGAGGACAAGGGCATCGTCGGCCCGGAGAACGGTTCGTCGCCGCGCGAGATCCTGATCGACCTCGACACCTACCAGCCCTGAGCCGCGATTAGACTTTCAAAACCCCGCCAAACCCACTTAACCAATCACCATGCAGACCATCGGCGAAAGGCTCGAGGAGGCGCGCAAGCGCAAGGGCATCTCCATCCGCGAAGCGGCGGAGTCCACCAAGATTCGCAGCGACTACCTGCAGAAATTCGAGGCCAACACCTTCGAGGCCGGCCTGCCCCCGCTCTACGTGCGGGGTTTCCTGCGCTCCTATGCGCGCTTCCTGGACCTCGACCCCGACCGCATCGTCAGCGACTTCGATTCCCAGACCGGCCGCGAGGGCAAGCCGGCCCGCCGGGAAAACCGCGAGGGCTATGGCCGGGTTGATTTCAACGAGTCGACTCGTGCGACAGAAGGCGGCGAACCCGCAACCAACGGCGGACGCTCGGCGCAGGATCAAGCCGTGATGCTGAAGTTCGCCCTGCTGGGTGGCGGCGCGCTCATCGCGGTGATCATCGTCATTCTCCTTTTCAAGGTCCTGTTCGGCGGTTCCCCCGCCAAACCCACGGCGACGGCGTCGGGCCCCGCGCCCACCGTCCAAGCCGAGGCCGCCCAGACTCTCACGCTCACGGCCATCGACGCCACCCGCGTCAAGGTCGTGCAGGACCTCGACGGCACCATCCTCTTCAACGGCTCCCTCGCCCGCGCCGAGACCAAATCATTCAAGAAGCAGGGCAAGCTCCTCATCACCGTGGAGGCCGGCAAGAACCTCCGCATGGAGGTCAACGGCCGCAACTATCCCGTGCCCCTCGACGGCTACGGCCGCTTCGCCCTCGACTGATCAAGGCCGGATTGTGGGCGGGGTGCCCGCATGACGGCTCTTACCGCCGCAACGCCACCGGCGGCCCGAGCACCTCGCGCAGGATGAACGCCCGGCGCAAGGCCGCAGGATCCCGCAAGTCATCCAGCACGGTGGAACGAGAAAGCGACCGCGCCGCCGCCCTGTGGTCAGCCGTGGCCGCCTCGTAGCGCGCGCGCTTCTGGGCCGCGAGCTTCATCTGCTCGGCCTCCTGCAGCCTCGCGGCCAGCGTCGCCTGCTCCCCGAGTATCTCGGCTTGGCGCTGCGCCTCCACCGCCGTCAGGCCCTGGCTCGGCACCGGCGGCGCCGACGTGACCACGACCTCGCGCACCAACGGCGGCTCGCCCGGCGCAGCCAGCGGCGGTGTCGGCTGCTCGGTCGGATAGCCCTTGGCCCGCTCGGCGATCTTGCGCTGGATCTCCTCGCGGATCTTGCGCGTCCGCTCGGCCAGCTCGGGATCGTCGAAGGTTTCTTCCTGGTGCGCCGCGGGCTCCTCCTCAACGCCCTTGCCCTTGGTGATGGCTTTCCACAGCTGGGCCAGCACGGTGAAGATGATCACCGCGGCCCAGGCGTTATCGAGAAGCCATTGGATCCATTTCATGACGAATGGCGTGTGGCGCGGGCGGCGTTACTTCTTCCCTTCCGGGTGGGCGATGGAGCCGCGCATGGCCGTGTCGGCCTGCACGTTCTCCATCTTGTAGTAATCCATGACCCCCAGCTTGCCCTGGCGGAAGGCCTCGGCCATCGCGCGCGGCACCTCGGCTTGCGAGCGCACCACCTCGGCCTGCATCTCCTGCACCTTGGCCTTCATCTCCTGCTCGAGCGCCACGGCGGCCGCACGGCGGATTTCCGCCTGCGCCTGGGCCATGTTCTTGTTGGCCTCGGCTTGCGACTCCTGGAGCTTGGCCCCGACGTTCTCGCCTACATCCACGTCGGCGATATCGATCGAGAGGATCTCATACGCCGTGCCGACGTCGAGGCCGCGCGCGAGCACGGTCTTGGAAATGCTGTCCGGGTTCTCCAGCACGACCTTGTAGGTCTCGGCCGCGCCGATGGTGGTCACGATGCCCTCGCCCACGCGGGCGATGATCGTCTCCTCCTTGGCGCCGCCGACGAAGCGGGTGAGATTGGTCCGCACCGTGACCCGCGCCTTCACCTTCACCTGGATGCCGTCCTTGGCAACACCGTCGATCGTGGTGCGGCCGCCCTCGGGATTGGGACAGTCAATGACTTTGGGATCGACGGAGGTGCGGACCGCCTCGACGACGCTCTTGCCCGAGCCCTTGGTGGCAAGGTCGATGGCGCAGGCGCGGTCCCAGTTCAGCTCGATGCCGGCCTTCTGGGCGGCGATGAGTGCCTGCACGGTCGGCACCACGTTGCCACCCGCCTGGAAGTGCGAGGCGATCTGGTCGGCGCTGAGCTCGATGCCGGCGCGCACCGCGGTGATGCGAGCGTCCACCACCAACCCGTAGGGGATGCTGGCGAGCTTCATGGCGATCAACTTCGAGATGGAGACCGGGGCGCCGTTGAACAACGCCCGGACCCAGGCTCCAACCAGGCTGAAGACGAGTCCGGCGAAGAACAGGACGATGATGCCGCCGATGACAATTGCGGTGATGAATAAGCCACTCATGAGGAGGTTGGGTTATGGGTTACGGTTAAACGGAAATTATCGAGGCCGGTGACACGCACGGACACGCCCTTGGCGAGATAGCCGGACTGCGAGAACGCCTCGTAGCGCCGGCCGTTCAAGCTGACATAACCACTCGGCGCAAGCGGCGTGATGGTCTCGCCCAGCTGGTCGATCACCGCCGCCAAGTCGGCCACGGCCGGCTGACTGGTGCCCTCCACCGTGGCCTGCATCGAGAGCGCCCTGGCCAGCTTCGTCCGGGGCAGCACCACAAACTCGATGTAAAGCGTCACGCCCAGCAGCCCGCCGCCGCAAAGCAACGCGACCATGCCACCGCTCGAACCGTAGAGGCTGAAAGCGGTCACCACCCCGGCGACAATCGACAACCCACCGATGATGCCCACGATCATGCCCGGGACGATGACCTCGATCGCGAGCAGGAGGATGCCCGCCAGGAAAAGAATGATGATCGCGGTCATGACATCTCCTCCTTCTCCACCGTCAGGCCAAAGTCCGAACCGCCGGTCACGACAATGCTCGCCTTGGCCTCGACAAAACCAAGGTCAACCTTGGCCTGGTAACGGCGGCCCTCCACCTCGACCTCGCCGCTGGGAAACAGGCCGGTCACCGCGATGCCGCGCTTTCCCACCAGATCACCCACCGTGTCGGCCACTCGTGCCGGAACGGCCGAGGCACCCTGCACCGCCAAATGTTGATAGAGGCCGGTCTTGGGCAGGTATTTCAGGAAGACCGCGAACAGGCAGACGGAAATAACCAGCGCCAGTCCGAGGTTGACCACCGGTTGCATCAGCATCTCTTCCGAGAAATTGACGGTCATGGGCTGGTTCGGCCAGTAGTCGGCTCCCGCCCACACCAGCGACCCAAGCATGAAGATCACGCCGGTCAGCGCCACCACCACGAGGCCCGGGAAAAAAACCAGCTCGGCCGCCACCAGGATGACACCGATCACGAAAAGCAGCGCCGGTTCGTGCCCCGACAACCCCGCAACATAATTCCCCAGGAAGACCAGCGCCAGGAGCAGGATGCCGACCGTGCCCGGCCAGCCGAAGCCCGGGGTCTTGAACTCCACAAACAGCGCCAGCATGCCCAGCCCCATCAGGATCGGCGACAGCGCCGTGAGATATTTCGCGAGCGATTCGGACCATGTGACCTGGAATTGCTTCACCTCGAAATTGCCGGCTCCGTATTTGGCCACCAGCAGGGCCGTGATGCTCTCCGCCTTGCCCGCCCCCAGCAACACCTGCGGCGGCTCGCCGTATTTCTCCATGGCCTCGGTGGCGGTCAACGAAAGCAGTTCGCCCTTGGGTTTCAGCACCTTCTCGCCAATCTTCAATTCGTAGTCCTCGTCAATCATCGCCGAGATGACCTGCCCGCGGTAGCCCTTGCCCTCGGAAGTGGCCCGCATCCGCGCGCGCAGGTAGCTGACGATCTTCTGCTTCATCGACTTGTCGATCTCCCCACCGGTGGACAGCACGGGTGCGGCCGCCCCGATGACACCGTTGGGCACGAAATAGATCTCGTCGGTCACGGCCGAGATGAACGCCCCCGCCGACATCGCCTCGCGATCGATAAATGTCAGCTTCTGCCCGGGAAATTTCTCCAGCGCCTCCATGATCTCGAAGGTCACGTCCAGCGCCCCGCCGGGAGTGTTTATGTCCAGCAGCACCGCATCCGCGTGGTGCCCGATCGCCTCCTTTAGGCCGCGGCGGAGGATGTAGAGGGTCGGACTGTTGATCTCGTCCTTGACCGGAATCACATAGACCACCGATTTTTTGGCCGGGACGGCCACACCCGGTGCCGGCCCGGCCGTTTGGCCGGCCAAGCCACCGAGGAGGATCATCATCAGCATGCCTGTGCGCAGGAACATCAAGGCGACCCTACACGCCGCCGCGCTACAGGCAAGCATCGCGAACTTATAATCTCGGCCCTTCTTTCAAAATATAGCGGCGAGATCGGGGTTTGTTCCGCGCGGCCGAAATTATCTGACTTTGTATTGGAACGCCGCTGCTTTCTGTTCTACCAACTGCCCCATGGAACGCATCCCGTATCTCGGGCACACAATTCTGAAGTGGCAGGTCGGCGCCTCCTCCTTCCTGGCCTTGCCGGAGAAGGGTGCCCGGCTGATGAACTGGAATGTGACGCTCGGTGACGGCAGCGTGCGCGATATCGTCTACTGGCCCGAGGTGGAAAACCTGGACGCCATCGCCAGCGTCCGCGGGGGCAACCCGATCCTCTTCCCATTCAGCGGGCGCAGCTACGATCAGGGCGAGATCCATCATTGGCGCGCCGCGGACGGCGTGCGCCGCCCGATGCCCATGCACGGCCTCGCCCGGCAGGGCAGGTTCCGCACCACTCGCCTCGACGAGGGCGGCTTCTCGGCCCAGTTCGTGCCCGACGAGGCGGCGAAGGCCGCCTACCCCTACGATTACGAATTCGTCGTCAGCTACCGCTTCGACCCGCGCGCCCTGTTCGTCGAGTTGCAACTGACCAATCTCGGCAGCCAGCCGATGCCCTGGTCCGCCGGCCACCATTTCTATTTCACGCTGCCGTGGAGCCCCGGCCGTTCGCGCCAGGACTACCTGCTCGAGACCACCGCCACCAAGCAGTATCAGCGCGACGAGCGGGGCGCCCTGGTGCCGTTCCACCGCGCCACCGCGCGCGAGTCGCTCGCCAATCCCAATCTCATCGACCTCATCCACACCGGCCTGCGCCGCGAGGTCTTTGCCGTCACCGAGGTCCCGACCGGCAATCGGCTGCATTTCCGCAGCGGCATGGCCCACAGCCCGGCGGGCGAACTCGCCGTGGTCACCTGGACGCAGGATGAGAAGGCCCCCTATTACTGCATCGAGCCCTGGATGGGGCCGCCCAATGCGGCCGAGACCAAGGTCGGCCTGCACACGGTCGCCCCGGGCCAGACCCAGAAATTCTACGTGGAGATCACCCTCGGCTGAGGCCCCGCGCCCGGCACAACACTCCAACCAATCAATTTATGATCACCCAGCTGGCATTCATCGAGGGCATTGGCGGACCGGAGCTGATGATGATTATGTTCGTCGTGCTCTTGCTCTTCGGAGCCGACCGACTGCCCGAGCTGGCTCGCGGCATTGGCAAATCCGTCCGCGAATTCAAGAAGGCCGCCAGTGGCGTCGAGGAGGAGGTCCGCCGCGCCATGGAGGAGCCGGTCAAGCCGCCCCCCACGCCCCCCCGGGCCATCCAGCAGGCCCCGGCCGAAAAGCCCGCCCCGCCCACGACCGCGGATTAGTCGAAGATCGCCCCGCGGTTGAACCGCCACACGGCGACCGCCATCACGCCGGCCGTGATGCCCAGCAGCACGCCGACCGTGGGCAGGATTTGCAGGAACGACTGCCCCGCCCACAGCACCTGCGAGAATCCCTCCATGGACCAGTAAACCAGCGTGAACCTGGCGATGGTCTGCATGAACTCCGGCATGAAGCTGACCGGGAACCACGCGCCCCCGGTCGCGCTCATCGTCAGCACGAGGAAAGTGGCCAGCCCGTTGGCCGCCGCCGCGGTTGGCGAAATCGCCGCCAGCAGCATGCCGAAGGCCGTGCAAGCCGCCGCCGCCGCCGTGCAAACCGCCACGAGGTTGCCGAAGTTGCCCAGCACGTCGATGCCATACATCAGCCGCCCGGCGAAGAACAGCGCCGTGAGCTGCACCAGCCCGAGGAGCACACCGTAGAGAAAGCGGCTCCACAGGATGTGCGCGCGCCGCACCGGGGCCGACAGCAGCCGCTGGAACAGCCCGGCCTTCTTCTCCTCGAAAAACGCCGCCGCCGAGTGGCTGAGCGCGAACAGCAGGAACATCATGGCCCAGCCGCCCACAACGCGCGTGGCCTCGGGACTTTTCACGTCCTTCCCCACGACCTGCTCGTTCTCGATCTTCACCGCCTTCGCAAAAAAATCAGCCGCAGCACCCTGCTGTCCGGATTGCCCGGCGGCCCTCAGGGCGCCCAGCCCGAAATCACCCTCTGCCAGCGCCTGCTTGGTCCCCTCCACGTCGCCGCCAAACGCCCGCGTCACGGCAACGGCGAGTTCGCCGTTGAATTGATCGAGCCTCGGATTGCCCAGATATTTTCTCGCGCCGGCCTGCAGGGACTGACCGAGGAGCTGCGGCACGTTGGAGAAGATCGCCTTCTGGAGCAGGCCGTTGACTGTCTGTGTCTCGATGTCGTTGCGCGGATCGGAAAGTATCCTCAGGTGCAACCCGAAGCCCCGGGTGGCGATCACGTCCCGGGGGATGACAAGCGCGAAGCGAAATTCACGGTCCCGGATCATCGGCCGCAGGTCCTCCTCCGTGAGTGGCCGCTCCGACTTGTCGGCGTTAACGCGATGCGTGAGCACGCGGAACGATTTTTCCGCCTTGAGGGCGTCCACGAGTTTCTGCGCGGCGGGATTGTCGCTCTGGTTCACGACCGCGAGCCGGATGCCCGTCGGGCCGCTGTCCTGGCGGTTCAGGCCGAAGACCTGGCCGAAAATGTAGATGAGCGCGACGGGCACGAGGAAGGTGAGGCTGACCGCCGCCTTGTCGCGGATGAAATTGGCGAAGTCCTTGCGGAGGAGAGTGAGGATGATGCGCATGGGAGGCCTTATTCGCGGAGGGTGCGGCCGGTGAGATGGAGGAAGACGGCCTCCAGGGTCGGTTGCTCGGTGACAAAGAGGCGGGGCGGGAGCGACAAGCTTTCCGCCAGAGTATAAAAGGCCGAGGTCTTGAACGCGGCGGCCGGGTGAAAATGATGCGTGCCGCCATCCCGGGTGACCTGGCCATGCGCCGCCAAGCGGGCCGCCAGCTCCGCCGTCGCCGGCGTGGCGGGAAAGCTGATCTCATCCCGGAAGGGCAGTCGCGCGAGCAACTCGTCGAGCGCGCCGAGCGCGTGGATCCTGCCGTGGTCGATGATGGCGATGCGGGAGCACAGGCGCGTCGCCTCCTCCATGTAGTGGGTGGAATAGATCACCGTCAGGCCGGCGCGCACGCGGGCCTCGAGGAAATCGAAGATGGCGTTGCGGGACTGCGGATCGACGCCGACCGTCGGCTCGTCGCACAGAAGCAGCCTGGGCCGGTGCAGCAGCGCCGCCACGAGGTTGAGCCGGCGCTGCATGCCGCCCGAGAAGGTTTTCACCTGGTCGCGGCGGCGATCCGCCAGCTGCACCGCCTCCAGCGCCTCGCCGATCCGCGCGCGGAGGTCCGATCCGCGCAGGCCGTAAAGTTCCCCGAAGATTTGCAGGTTTTGCTCCGCGCTCAGGTCCTCGTAGAGCGCGATGGTCTGCGGCACGAGCCCGAGCGAGATTCGCGTGGCAGGATCCGCCGCCGTGACCGGCCGGCCGTCGAGCGTGATGTGGCCCGCCTCCGGGGCGCGCAGCCCGGCCACGAGGGACATGAGCGTGGACTTGCCCGCGCCATTGGGCCCGAGCAATCCGAAGAATTCGCCCGGCGCGATCTCGAGTGAAACCCCGTCGAGGGCGGTGAGCGTGCCGTAACGCTTCGTGATGCGATCCAGTTTGAGCATGGGTGGCGTGGATATTGTGGGGCAAATGAAGCCGCGGCTCCCGCCGGCCGCGAGCCTGCCGGCCGGGATGGAAGTCATGGTCATGCATGACCCCGCTTTTGTCCCATTCGCGGGAAGCGCGTGCTTCAACTTCGTGCCGCCCACGCGCGGCGCGCAGCACCCGGAATCCGCGAAGAATATTTCTTACCCCTCCTTGTCATCAACTTACGCAGCGTCCTGCAACTTGGCACTCCACTTACGTGTATTTAGGGCAACCAAGCATCTCCCATGAAAAACCAAACGATTCCCACCTTCGCCCTGTTCGCGGCCCTCGTCTCCAGCGCGGCTGCGGCGCACATCCAGCCCCAAGCCGAGCCGCTTGAGCTGCCCACCTATGTCGTGGACGCGCCCCGCGCCCAGGTGGTTGACCAGTATATCCAGGCCAGCCTGAGCGTGCTCCGCGCCGAGGCCCGCACTCCGGCGGCCATCACGCTGGAGCTGCCCGCCCTCAATATCCGGGTCACCTCTGTGGCCAAGCCGCTGACGCCCCTGCGTCTCGCGCGGTCCTGACTTGTTAGTTGTCCGTGTGTTCTTTGCTAGTGTGTGTGTGTCAAAAACCCGCCCCGCGAGGGGCGGGTTTTTTGTCGCCCGGGTCGGCGCCGTGCCAAGAATCACCGCGTGCCTGAGGACGATCCGGTTGAACCCATCCCCATCCCGATCACGGGGGAGCTGGATCTGCATGCCTTTCGCCCGGCCGAGGTGACCGCCCTGTTGGATGACTATTTCGCCGAGTGCCGGCGGCGCCGCATCCACCGCGTCCGGGTGATCCACGGCAAGGGCACCGGCACGTTGCGCGCGACGGTGCAGGCGCACCTGCGCCGCTCACCCGGCGTGGCGGGCTTCACCCAAGGCGACGAGACCACCGGCGGTTGGGGCGCGACCATCGTTACACTCAGGTCGGCAGATTCCTGCTGAACCGCCGCGACTTTCCTGCGATGCTGCGCGTTTTGACCCACAAGCCCATGAACACAATGCACGCGAGAGACTACAAGAAGCATGGTGGCGGCGTGCAATTCGGCGAGGTCGACGGCATGATGTATATCGAACACATCGCCATGGAGACGATTTTCGGCGACGGCTCCTCGCAGAACTCGGGCTTCATGGGCGCCCTGCTCGGCGGGCTCAGCCGCGTGCTCGACGGCGACAACAGCTAAAGCCGTCCATCCGGCCGACTGGCCGCCCGTCACATCGCCATTGAGCTTTCCCCGGCCGTTCCCCACGGTGCACCCATGAGCACCAAATTCACCTACGCACTCATCCTGACCGTCTGCGGCGCGCTCCTGAACCTGCTGCTGTATTTCACCGGCTTGCAGACGGAGAAGCTGGCCACGGGCCAGTATTTCCAGTGGCTCGGCTTTGTCATGATGTTCGCCATCCTCTGGCTCGGCATCAAGGCCGTGCGGGACGAGGCGCCCGAGAAGGGCATGAGCTACGGCCGGGGCGTGGGCACCGGCACCTTGATCTCGCTCTACTCCGGCCTGATGAGTTCGATCTACTCGTTCATCCACTTCAAGTTCGTGAACACGCGGTTTGCGGATTACCAGCTCGCCCTGATCCGCCCGAAATGGGAGGCCGCCGGCATGGGTGAAGCCCAGATGGATCAGGCGGAGAAAGTGACCCGCGCCATGATGGGCCCGGTGGCCCAGGCGATCATGACGCCCATCATGGTCGTCATCTTCGGCCTGATCCTGTCGCTCATCATCGCCGCCATCCTGAAGCGCCCGGCGCCTGACCAGCTCAAGGCCGCCTGAAGCAAGACCGGGGCGACATTAGCACATCGCCCCGGACCTTCCTGCACACCGGCGCGGCCCCAAGCCGCGCCTTGATTGTTTACAGGGAGCGCATGCCCGGCCGGATCTCGCGGCGCAGTTCCTCCCGGATTTTGGTCCGGGTCGGTGCCGCCGGCAGGGGTAGCATCTCCTGCTCGAATTTCTCGCCCGCCTCGAAGCTGATCGAGTCGTTGTCCAGCTTCTCGAGCTGCTTCACCACCTCGGGGGGCAGTTTCTTGCGCTCCTCGTCCGTGTTGATGGGCCCTTGGAAGGTCACCTTGCCCGCGGCGTCCTTCACGGTGAGCTCGCGCTTGCCGTCAGCGGCCTTGATGTCGATGGAGCCGCTGTCGTCGGAGTAGGAGATGTTGCTGTTGGGTAGGTCGAGGATGGTGGAGCCTTTGTCGGCGCGCCGGTAGATGCGCACCCCGGGGGTGGCCATGAAGTTGCGGTGCTCGCGTCCGATCATGCGCAGGACGTCCTTGGCGGCGTCATCTCCCATGCCGGGCATCTGGAGCAGGCGGGCAAACTCTTCCGGCATGGAGCCCGCGCTCCAGTTCAGGCCGCCCGGCAGGGCAAGCGCCGCCAGCATCTTGGGCACTTCGTGCGAGCCGAGCTTCGCCTTGACGCTCATTTCCTTGCCGCCACGGATCAGGGTCAGCTTGACCTCGGTGCCCTCCGACTTGCTGCGCACGAGCACGCCGAGCTGCTGCTGGTTGACCAGCACCTGGTCGTCCAGCCGCGTCAGCACGTCGTCTTCCTTGAGAATATCGGCCGCGGGGCTTTTCTCGGAAATGCGGACGACCACGAGGCCGGTGTCGCGTTCCAACCCGAGCTGGGCCGCGAGGGTGCGGCTGACCGGAGCGGTCTCGACCCCGAGGAAGGTGACCTTCTCCACCGGCTCGCCGTGCTTGCGAATCACGATGTCGTGGTTTGCGCCCTCCTGGTCGAGGCGGCGGGCGGTGACTTCTTTTTCGGCCCAGGCCGTGGGTGAGAGCACGGCCAGGGCGAGGACGGGCAGCAGGTAGCGGTGGGTGGATTTCATGGAGGATGTGGGTTGAGGTTTCATGTGGAAGATCAATTCGGGTTGTAACTGACGGGCACGACGCGGATCTCATCGCGCGGCACGGTCCACTTGATCGAGGCGTTGCTGCGCGGGTTTTTCCAGGTGTAGGTGTCCACGTAGCGGGCGCGGACCCGCCGGGCACCGGCCTCGCCGACACCCGGCACCGCGCCCTCGTCCTTGAGATCGTAGAGCACGTTGCTCGCCGCCACCGGTTCGTAGGTCGGCCCGGCGGCGGGCGCGGCGGAGTCCGGCATGGCGGGAATGGCGGCGGGGGCCGGGCGGCGGAGGGTCACGACCCCGAGCGTGGCCACGAGGGCCAACGCGGCCGCCACCGCCGTGGTGCGCCAGCCCAGCCATTTCCACGAGCCGAGGTTGGTCGCGGTGGCATAGCGCGGGCGCGACGGTGCCGGCAACTCCGCGGCCAGATCGCGGTTGATCTGTTCCAGCCAGCGGGCCCGGGCGCGGCGCGGCTGCAGCTGCTTCAGCTCGTTTTCCAGTTCCTGGAGTGGTTCATCCATGGCAGGCGGGGTTCAATTCCTTGCGGAGTGCG
>JBDHQK010000146.1:0-5842 GCA_039807025.1 Lacunisphaera sp. | reverse complement strand
GGGGGCAGTGGTCGGTTCTTTGGCCATGGGTGAAATGGGATGCGACTAGGCAAACCCGATATTACGCGGCTAGCAAGCTGGCGGCGCGCCCGGTCTGCGCAAAGCCCCGGGATTTAACATGGCTGCCACAAAGGCGAAGCACACTGAATCCTGCATGGGGCGCAAAAAAAAGGCGGGGCTTGCGGCCCCGCCTTGCCTGATGGGTTTATGCCCCGGCAACCGTCAGATCTGGATCGAAGCTGACCGCCAGGCGGTAGACCTGGCCGGGGCGCATGATGAGCGGATGATCGCGGACGAACATCTGGACATAGTGCAGCTTGCCGTAGTTGGTCTTGTAGGTGGGGTCGGCGCTGACGACCTCGGTCTCGGCCCAGTTGGCGTGGAAGTCGTCCTTGAGAACCGAGCAGCGGTGGCCGTGCGCCCCAAGCGCCGGCGAGGTGGGCAGGCGGTATTTGGAGTGCGGAGCGCCAATGACGAGAGCGAAGCGGAACTTGTCGAGCTGCACCTGGTTTTTAACCGTGTAGGCGAACTCCGCGGAAATCTTGCTGCCGGTGAAGCTCCACTGGACTTTCACGCTGCCGAGGCCCTTGACGATTTCCTCCCGGGTGTTGATCAGCTCGGGCTGCTCATAGCGGAAATAGAAGGAATTTTTCAGGCCCAGGCCGGTGACACACTTCTGGCCGTAGAAGGCGGGGAGGGTGACATTTCCTCCGAAGGTCAGCTCGGGCACCATCACGGGGAGGTAGACGTTGTTCGGCCAATCGAAGACGCCGGGGCTGTGGGGGAACGGCAGGTTGTCCGCCGTGCAGTCCACACCTGAGCTGACGAGCGGCAACTGCACCTGCAGGCCGGATTCGGCGTCGCGGTAGAGGAACAGGCCCTGCTCCTTGCGGTTGGACTTGTCGAAGATGACGAAGCGGCCGCTGGTGCGCGCGGGATCGGGCTTGACGCTGTCCGGCATCTGCACGGTCTTGGCAAGGCGGGACCACTGGCAGAGGTAGCGGGCGGCGTCGAAGTTGGCCATGCGCGTCGTGTGCGAGGCATAGGCTGTGCGCTCGGCGTCGCGGATGTCGAGGAAGCCGTGCTCCTGATCGAGGTAGGTCTGGAAAAAATAGTAGAACAGGCGCCGCAGGATGTCGAAATACCTGTTCTTCTGGTCGTCGGGGATCCAGCCGTCGCGGAGGCCCTGGAGGATGAGGGTGATGCAGTGCATCTGGCCGTAGGCGCCGGCGGCGCGGCCATAGGCCCAGCCCTGACCGTCGGGGCGGACCAGGTCGGGCATCATCTTGATGTATTTCTCGGCGTAAGTGCGGAGGGTGGGCAGCTTGCGTTCGCGCAGGGCTGCGTTGGCGTGGAGCTGCAGGGCCGAGCGCGTGAAGACGAGGGTCATCACGCCGTAGAGGTTGAAGTGGCCGCCGATGCCTTTCTCCACGTCGTCGAAGAAGCCGGCCGAGCTGGTCTGCTCGATGCGTTCGGCGAGACGCTCGATGAGGCGGGAGGTCTCGTCCTTCTTGGAAAGGCCGAGGCTGTAACGGCACACCGACTTGGCGATGTTGAAGGCCTGCCAGTAGTTGTCGTAATCGCTGCGGGTGAGCAGGAGCTTGTCGAGGCGTTCACGGGTCTCCTCGACGAGGCGTTCCCAGACGGGATTTCGCTCCTTGGAGGGGCCGAAGGCAAGGAGGCCGAGGGAGGCGTAGGCGACGCCGTTCTCGCCGGCGGGCTCGGTGAAGGCCTGGGCGGTGATGGTGCGGGCCGCGAGGTCGATCAGATCGTAGCCCTTGAGCGTGGTCTCGCCGGTGGCGCGGTAATACTCGCCGAGGGCGAAGGCGACGTGGCCCGGCTCGTCGGAGCGGGGGCTTTCACCGGAAATGGGCGTGACGGTGCCGTCGGCATTGATGGCGTCGAGGTTGTGGGCCAACATCGAGCGGGCCATATCGAGACATTGCTCAGAGAAGCTGTTCATTAAGTGTTCTTTCGCGTCAGAGGGTGAGCGTGGGAGGGAAGTTGTCGCGTCGGCGAAAAGCCGGCGCAAGAGTGAAGTTACTTGACG
Organism: Lacunisphaera sp.; assembly: GCA_039807025.1. Classification (GTDB taxonomy): domain Bacteria; phylum Verrucomicrobiota; class Verrucomicrobiia; order Opitutales; family Opitutaceae; genus Lacunisphaera. The sequence continues at coordinate 3,792 of JBDHQK010000146.1, read as the reverse complement.
ATGAGTTTGATGAACTCGGCGTTGGTCTTGGTCTTGCCGAGGCGGGTGACCATGGTGTCGGTGGCTTCCTCAATCTTCTGCTGCACGAGGGCGCGGCGGAAGAAGTGGATGCCTTCGAGGGTCTTGGGGTCGCTGATGAGCAGCTCCTCCTTGCGGGTGCCGGAGGACTGGATGTTCACGGCCGGCCAGATGCGCATCTCCGCCGCCTTGCGGTCGAGGACGAGCTCCATGTTGCCGGTGCCCTTGAATTCCTGGAAGATGACGTCGTCCATGCGGCTGCCGGTCTCGACGAGGATGGAGGCGATGATGGTGAGCGAGCCGCCGTCCTCGGTGTTGCGCGCGGAGGCGAAAAGCTGGCGGGGCTTCTCGAGTGCGCGGACGTCGAGGCCGCCGGAGCCGGTGCGGCCGGAGTTCTTGGCGGTGTTGTGGGCGCGGGCGAGGCGGGTGAGCGAATCAATCAGCAGGACGACATCCTTGCCGGCCTCGACGAGGCGCTTGGCGCGCTCGATGCAGAGGTCGGCCACGCGGATGTGGTTCTCGACCGGGTCGTCGTTGGACGAGGCCCAAACCTCGGCGGGGACACTGCGCTTGAAGTCGGTGACTTCCTCGGGGCGCTCGTCCACGAGGAGGATCATGACGTGGCACTCGGGGTGGTTCTGAAGAACGCCCAGCGCGATGTCGCGGAGGTAGGTGGTCTTGCCGGTGCGGGGTGGGGCGACGATGAGGCCGCGGGTGCCCTTGCCGATGGGGCAGAAGAGATCCATCACGCGCGTGGTCATGCGACCGTCCTTCAACTCGAGCTTGATCTGCTCGTCCGGCGTGATGGTCGTGAGGTTCGCGAAGTCCACGGCGCGGCGGCGCGCCTCGAGATCGAGACCGTCGACCTTTTCGATGAAACGGATCTTGGGGTTGGGGAAGCGCTCGTCGGGCGTCGCCATGGCGGTGATCATGCTGCCCTGATTCAGGTGGAAGCGGCGGATGAGCTCGCGCGGCATGAACGGATCGGTCGGCCGCCGCTTGCCGTGCTTGGCGAGATCGAGCAACGCGCCGTTGCGGCTGTTGTCGATGTCGAGGATGCCTTCGACGCGGATGCTGTTGTCCGGCTGGACCGGGGCGGGCGCTGGGGAGGGAGTCGGGGAAGCCGTGGAGGCGGCCGACGAATTGTCTTTATCCATACAAAACGAGTTTAGGCAGATGCCTGAGCTTGACCGAATAATCCGTCGGGGGCATTTGAGAACCAGCTAAGCTTCAACCCCCAGAAAGAGGAGAAACAGTGACGGACCAAACGATTACCTCGGTGTCTCGCGAAAGCCGGATTTTCAAACCATCGGCTGAATTCAAGAACCAAGCAAACCTTGGCAGCTACGCGACTTACCGTAGGCTCTACGCCGAGTCTGTCAACGCTCCAGACCGTTTTTGGGGCAAACAAGCCAAGGAATTTCTCACTTGGCGCAAGCCCTTCAGCAGCGTCTTGAAATGGAAGGCGCCACACGCTAAGTGGTTCACCGGCGGTCAGTTAAATGTAGCTGAAAATTGCGTTGATCGCCACCTTGCCACCGCCCGGGCCAACAAGGCGGCAATTATTTTTGAAGGCGAGCCCGGCGATGTTCGCACCATCACCTACGCCCAGCTTCACCGGGAGGTCTGCAAGTTCGCGAATGTCCTCGGGTCGCTCGGCCTGAAGAAGGGGGACCGCGCTGCCATCTACATGCCCATGGTGCCTGAGGCGGCTGTGGCCATGCTGGCTTGTGCGCGGGTCGGCGTGATCCACACGGTTATCTTCGGCGGCTTCAGCGCGGAGGCCATCAAGGATCGCGTGAACGATTGCCAGGCCAAGCTCATCATCACGGCGGACGGGGGCTGGCGGCGCGGCAAGGTCGTCGAGCTCAAGCCCAATGTGGACCGCGCCCTCGCGCACACGCCGACCGTGCAACACGTCGTTGTGCTCAAGCGCACGGGCAATGACATCGCCATGGATGTCGGCCGCGACCGCTGGTGGCACGACCTCATGGCCTCTGCCGCCACGACGCACAAGGCCAAGGCCCATGACAGCGAAGCACCGCTTTTCATCCTCTACACCTCCGGTTCCACCGGCAAGCCGAAGGGCGTGCTCCACACCAGCGCCGGCTACCTGCTCGGAACGACGATGACGTCGCACTACGTCTTCGACCTCAAGGAAACCGACGTCTATTGGTGCACGGCCGACATCGGCTGGATCACCGGGCACAGCTACGTTGTCTATGGTCCGCTCGGTTGTGGCGCGACCGTGCTGATGTATGAGGGCGCGCCCAACCAGCCCGAGCCCGACCGCTTCTGGCAGATCATCGACAAACACGGCGTCACGGTCTTCTACACGGCGCCGACCGCCATCCGCGCCTTCATGCGCTGGGGCGACGATTATGTGAAGCGCCACAGCCTCGCCTCGCTGCGCCTGCTCGGTTCCGTCGGCGAGCCCATCAATCCCGAGGCGTGGATGTGGTATCACACGCTCATCGGCAAGAAACGCTGCCCAATCGTGGACACCTGGTGGCAGACTGAGACCGGGGGCATCATGGTCACTCCTCTGCCCGGCGCCATCCCGACCAAGCCCGGCTCCTGCACGCTACCGTTCTTCGGCGTCGTGCCGAAGGTGCTGGATGAAAAAGGTGTCGAGGTTCCCGCCAACAGCGGCGGCAAGCTCTTCCTCACCCAGCCTTGGCCCGCCATGCTGCGCACGCTCTGGGGGGATGATGAACGCTTCAGGAAGCAATATTGGAGCGAGATTCCCGGCCTATATTTCTGCGGCGACGGCGCTCGCAAGGACAAGCACGGCTACCTCTGGGTGGTGGGCCGCATTGACGACGTGCTCAACGTCTCCGGCCACCGCATCGGCACGGCCGAGGTCGAGAGCGCGCTCGTGTCGCATCCCTCCGTCGCGGAGGCCGCCGTGGTCGGCCGCCCCGACGATCTCAAGGGGCAGGCTCTCGTCGTGTTCGTCACGCTCAAGGCCGGCATCGCCGCCAGCGCCGAGCTCAAGGAGCAGCTCCGCACCCACGTCGGCAAGGAGATCGGTTCGCTCGCCAAGCCCGACGATGTCCGCTTTGCCGCCGGCCTGCCCAAGACGCGCTCCGGCAAAATCATGCGCCGCCTCCTCAAGGAGCTGGCCACCACCGGCGGCATCAAGGGTGACACGACCACGCTCGAGGACTTCTCGGTCATCACCGCGCTGCAAAGCGAGGAGTAAGGTGCGTTAATCGCGGTAACGCGAAAGAGCGGAAGCCCGGAGCCTGCTTATGAAGCCGGTCAATTCCGCCTCTCCGTCCTTCCGCGCTTCCACGATTTCGGGTTTCACCCTCTTGGAGTTGCTCGCCGTCATCGCGATTATCGCGATTTTGTCCGGTATCGTCATCGGGGCGGGGCGGCGTGCCTCCGAAGCAGGCAAGGTTGCCCGCGCCAAGGCGGAACTCACCGCTCTCGGCGCCGCGCTGGAGACCTACAAGCTGAACTACGGGGACTACCCACGCACGGATGATGAGGCACAACTGCTCCGGGCCCTGCTGGGACGGCGCGGCCCGGCATCCGATGCGACCATCAGCGGCCGCGCCGTGCTGGAGGCCGCCCGGTTCACGATCGCGGGCGACCAACTGATCGACCCTTGGACGCACCCTTACGTTTACGTCTACAAGGTGCCGGCAGGGGGTTGGACCAATCCCGGATTCGTGCTCTATTCCGCCGGGCCCGACGGCGGCGACAATGCCGCCTTGTTGCCAGGCGGTTTTCCAGAGGTTGCCTCGCCCGCTAACGTTGACAACA
>JBDHQK010000011.1:0-32686 GCA_039807025.1 Lacunisphaera sp. | reverse complement strand
CCTCAAGGAGATCTGCCCCGAGAAGCGCTGGAAGGAGTTCCTCGACAAGAAGGATCTCGACCTCGCCCACGAGGTCGCCGGTCTCGCCCGCTTCCGCGCCAACTACCTCTACAACCACTGGGGCCAGGCCGCCGTCCTCCGCCAGATCCCGGCCAAGATCCTCTCGTTCTCGCAGCTCAACCTGCCCGAGGCGCTGAAGAAGCTCTGCCACCTCGACCAGGGCCTCGTCGTCGTCACCGGCCCCACCGGCTCCGGCAAGTCCACCACGCTCGCGGCGATGATCGACTACATCAACGACAACCTCGCGCGGCACATCATCACCATCGAGGACCCGATCGAGTTCGTCCACCCCTGCAAGAAGTGCACCATCGTCCACCGCGAGGTCGGCGAGCACACCGAGAACTTCGGCGCCGCGCTCAAGGGCGCCATGCGCCACGATCCCGACATCCTCCTCCTCGGCGAGATGCGCGAGATGGAGACCATCAAGCTCGCCCTCTCCTGCGCCTCGATGGGCATGCTCGTTTTCGGCACGCTGCACACCAACAACGCGCCCAAGACCGTGGACCGCATCATCAACACCTTCCCCGCCGAGGAGCAGAACCAGGTGCGCGTCATGCTCGCCGGCTGCCTCGCCGGCGTCGTCGCCCAGCTCCTGTGCAAGAAGGTGCCGAAGGGCCGCGTGGCCGTGCACGAGATTTTGCTCCAGCACGAGGCGCTGCCCAACACCATCCGCATGGGCCAGATCTCCAACATCCGCGGCATCATCGAGAGCGGCTCGGCCGACGGCATGATCACGATGGACAACAGCCTCATGGCGCGCGTGAAGGACGGCACGGTCGAGGCCAAGGAAGCCTACATGAAGGGCAGCAACAAAGCCCTCTTCGCCCCGCTGCTCAAGCCCGGCGACCTCGACGGCGGGCACTGAGATCACAAATCCATTCACGTAAGCTCTTACGAGACTGATGCATCGATCACATTAAGACCATGCCGCCACGCAGACACTCGACCCACCGCTGGAACATTATTTTCCTTTCACGGCATCAAGTTTTCTGAAAACTAGCCGATATGCTGACCATGCGGACGCCGACCTCTCCCGAAACAAGCTCGTCGCGTGAAGCTGACAAGACCGACTTGGTCTTGCGTCGTGATCTCGTTTTGGAGCCAAAGGAGAAACCCAGATATTATGGGCAGCTGGTCGACATCGATTGGCAGCCTTTTAAAATTGCCCTGTCTGATTCTGCTGCGAAATTAGCGTGCGTGGAAGACCACGCGCATGCCTGATTTTAACGCACTGCTAGCTGAGTTAGGTGCCGTAAACGTTGATTCGTTGCGTCGCAAGTATCTCAAGAATCTGAGCGTCTATACAGGGCGTAGCGTCATCGCGTATTATTCTAGTTGGCTGCAAAAGCAGACTGATTCTCCACAAAAGGTAGCCATCACTGATGGAGACATGACTGGTTTCATGTCCTGCATCAATGGCTTGGATAAGAAAAAAGGACTGGATCTAATCCTCCACACGCCAGGCGGCGAAGTAAACGCTACCGAGGCACTCGTCACTTATCTGAGGGCGATGTTTGGCAAGGATGTCAGGACACTTGTTCCTCAATTAGCTATGTCCGCTGGAACGATGATAGCACTCTCTTCCCGAGAAATCTGGATGGGAAAGCACTCCAGCATTGGCCCTATTGATCCGCAAGTCGGAGGTGTTCCTGCGCACGGGATAGTTGAAGAATGGGAAAGAGCCAATAAAGAGGTCACCAAGACGCCTGCGCTGATCAACGTCTGGGAGCCCATCCTTCGCCGTTATCACCCTCTCTTGTTGGCCAGTGCGAGAAGGCCATTCAAATGGCCGACAAAATCGTCCGCCACTGGCTTGAGGACGGGGCTCTTTCACATCTAGAGGCTGGCACCGCTCGTGCGGAAGCAATCAAGAAGGTGTTGAGTGAGCTTGGTGAACACAAAACTACTCTTAACCACGGCAGACACGTATCGGCAGACGCGGCTCGTGCAATGGGCCTAAAAATACAATTTCTGGAAGATGATCCCAAATTACAAGATGCCGTGCTCTCAGTGCATCATGCGTTCTGCCTGACTTTCACCAAAACCAACGCAGTAAAAATCATCGAGAATCACGAAGAGAAAGCTTTGGTCCTCTTCTAATCCCCACTGAGCTAGACTCACCTCAGCGTGAAGCCCGACGGCGCGTGAGGCCGGCTAGGCTCAGGACACACGCGCCAAAAAACATGGTCGCGGTCGCGGGCTCGGGGATGGCGGTCGCCGTGACCGAGAGCACGTTGCCGGTGAGACCGAAGGAAAAATTGTAGCCGCTGATGCCGGTGCCGAGGGTGAAGTCGGTCAGGTCAAAGCCGCTGAGGGTCGCGCCGGTGCCGTCGATGAGCGTGTAGGTGCCGGCGCCGAAGCCGCTGGCCGCCGCGAAATTGAAGGTCGCGCCCGCCGCACTGGCCGGGCCGGTGAGCGTGCCACCGGTGACGAGGATGAGGTCGCTCGTGGAGCCGAGCTCGAAGCTGAAGGCCGCGCCATCGGTGATCGTGAGGCCGCTGGCGAAGGTGATCGTGCCCGGCGAATTGCCCGGCGCGAGGATGCCGCCCGGCCCGATCGTGGCCAGGGCGTTCAGGGTGCCGCTGCCGCCGAGCGTGCCGCCGCCCAGCACCGTGGTGGCCGACATCGACGAGCCGTTGATCCTAAGGGTGCCCGCCGCGACCGTGGTGGCGCCAGTGAATTGCTGGGTGCCGTTGAGGACAAGCGTGCCGGCTCCGCCCATGGCGAGACCCCAGACGCCGGTGCCGCCGGCCAGTCCGGAACCGACCTCGTCGGTGATCGAATTGGAGATCGTCTGCGTCAGGCCCGTGGTTGGTGCGACGACGAGCGTGCCGCTGCCGGAAAAAAACATGCCCGCGCCGGCCGCGCTGCCCGTCGCGCCGGGCTGAGCATTTGGGCCACTAGCGCCGCCGCCGCCGCCGCCTGTGGCAGTGTTCGAGTTGATTCCGAGATTGCCGCTCATGGTGAGCAAGCCGCCGGATTGCACAAAGACGGCGCCGCCCGCGCCGAGCCCGCCGCCGCCACCGCCCGCAGTGTCACCCACCCCACCGATTCCACCAAGGCCGCCGGCCCCACCGCCGAAACCGCCGGGGCCGCCGAAGCCGAAGCCGCCGGGGCCACCGTTGAAGTTTCCACCCGCGCCTTTGACCCCACCGGTGCCGCTGATGCCAGCGCCACCACCGCCACCACCATAGCCGCCAGCGCCACCGTTGCCACCGCTGCCGCCAATGCCACCGTTGCCACCGGGGGCACCGTTGGCGCCAGCGCCGCCGCCGCCACCGCCACCACCCCCGCTGCCGATGCCGCCGCTGCCACCGCTGCCACCGTTGCCACCATTGCCGCCAGCGCTGGTGGCGTTGCCACCAAAGGCACCGCCAAGGCCGGGGCTGGGGCCGCCACCGTCCGAGCCGGTGTCGGCTCCGGCCACCGGGCGACCGATGCCGCCGGCGCCACCCAGCGCCTGGTTCGAACTGAAGTTCATGTTCACGAGCGAGACATTCGCGGCACTACCCACAAAGAGTCCACCGCCCAGACCGGCGGCGCCGCCGCCACCGGCAATGTTGGCGCTGCTCCCACCCTGGCCCTGGACGACCGCGTTCTGGATGGTCAGGTTCTGCAGCAGCACCGTGCCCGCCGTGATCTGCAAGCCCTGATACGTGCCGGTGCCGTCGAGCGTGAAGCCGTTGCCGTTAATCGTCAGCGTGGCTGCCACCGCCGGCAGCGCACCGGAGAGCGTGATGTTCCCCGTGAAGTTGATGGTGTCGCCGCTGATCGCGCTCGACAGGGCCGTCTGCATACTGGCCGTGTCACTCACGTTCCAAATCGCCTGGCCTCGGCCCGGGAGCACGTTGAGAAAAATACCGACGGCACAAATGCCTAGAATGCGGCCGCGTAACATGGGCGTGGAGGGGGTTGGCGTGGCCCGTTGTCCCGTCGAGGCCAGCGACCCGCAGGAAACACGGGAGCCGTCCGCAGGACAAGGGTAATGTCCCGGCCTGCGCTGCGGTCTCGTGCTCCAGCCCGGTCAACCTGGCCAGAGCCTCGCCGCGGCTCGCCGCACATCAGCCTTCCGGTCGAGTCCGGTATTCCAACCCGGCAAGATATTCCAGCGCCTCCTCCCGCGTTGAGCCACACATGGTTTCCATCGGCCGGAGGCTCGCGCACACCGCCGGACGCTCCGGCTGGCCAAACAGCGCACAACGCAGGTCGGGAAACAATTGCACGCAGGGAATCCCCGCCGGCTTGCCGTGTGGCATCCCCGGGATCGGCGAGGTGATGGAGGGCGCGATGCAGCAAGCGCCGCAGTTGGAACGACAATCCATGAAACATTTCTAACCACGGAACACACCGAATACACGGAAAGAATCATCTTTCGGGATAATCCAATTTCACTGCAGCGACAGGAACACGCGCGGGCCCTTGCTCTCATTCGCCCCGCCCTTGTCTTGCGTCAGGAAGAGCCGGTCGGCGGCGATCTTGCCCTCGTTGAGGAAATAGTCGCGCACGCGTTGCGCTCGTGCGGTGGCCAGCGCACGGAGATCGTTGCCGTCCACCGCCATCGTCTCCGCGAGGCGACCGGTCATTTCCTCCAGGGATGGACCCGCAGGAATCGTGCCCGGAGCTGTAACGGTAGCGTCCTTGGCTGGTTCCGCCCGCTTGGCGGGCTTGTCGGCAAACAGCCCGAACGTGACCGCATCCACCGCGCGGCGGATCAGGCTTTTCTGGGCGGCCGGGGCGGCGGCGATCTCGGGCGCCTTGGGCAACGGCGCGCCGAATTCCGTGCCGGGCGGAAATTTTTCATCGAACAACCTTTGCACCATGGCGGCCTGCGCCTCGGGCGTGATCTCCAGCTGTTCGGGTGGCGGGATGTTCGGATCGGCCGCGTGCCGTTCCTCCCAGATCTTGCCGCGCACGAGGGCGGCCAGTTTCTGCTGCCGGAGCGCGTAGGTGTCGGCCGGACCGTCGTAGCCGCCTTCGAGCGCGACACTCAGCCCGGGCCGGTTGGTGAGCGCCTTCACCATCGTCTCGAGCTTCTTGCCCTCCGCCGCCTGCAACTCGCTGCCACCGGGGGAAAATTCCTGATAGGCCAGCTCGTCGCCGCCCCCACCAAACATCGAGCCGAGCAGCGCGAAGGGCGACACCGCCGCCTTCGTCAGGAGGTTCACGATGACGCGCAGCACGACCTTGCCGAGGCGCAGGCTCGGGTCGTCGATGTTGCCGGACATGGGCACGTCGATGACGATCTGGCCGCTGGTGTCCTTCAGGAGGGCCACGCCGAGCCGCACCGGCAGCTTGGTGGCTGCGGGACTCTGGACCGGCGCGCCAAAGGTGAATTGGTTCAGCGTGATGACATTGGTTGCGTCGAGCTGTTTGTCGTCGAGTTTCGCCTGCACGTCCAGGTTCAGCTGGCCGCGCGCCAGCTCGTAGCCGGCGAACTTGCCGCTGTAGGGGCTGACGGGCAGCAAGTCCACGTTGTGCACGCCGATTTTCAAGTCCACGGACTTCTTCGCGCCGAAGGGATCCAGCTTGCCCGTGATGGTGACCGGGCCCGCGCCATCCACCTTTGCCTTCAGGTCCACGTCGGCCTTGACGAGGTTTCCCGACGACAGGCCGGCGACCGTGCCGCCAAACTGATTGACGCCCACGTGCACGTTCGGTTCGAGCGAACGGTCGGTCAGGGTGAAGTCACCGTCGGCGATCACGACCTTGCCGATCTCAATCCTCGGCAGCGCAACTGCGGCTCCGGCGGATTCAGCTTTGGCCGCCGCCTTGGCGCTGGGCGGCGCGTCGGGTTCCGGCTCCGCCTTTGCCAGCGCGGCCAGATTCAGCGTGCCGTCCTTGTTCACCAGCACGCGCGCATAGGGCGCGGCGACGCTGACCTCGGCCAGCGAGACTGTAAGCTGAGGTGAGGTGGCGGCCTTGAGGCCGTTGAGCGCCAGCGAGCCAAAGCCTGCCAGCTCCTCGTTGAGCGCGCCGTCCACCAAGCCGAGCTTTTCCACGGTGACACTCCCGTCGAACGCCACGGCCGGCGTCCCGGCGGACATGGACACCAGCACGGCGCCGTTCAAGGAGATCGCACCCTGCGTGATACGGGCATTGATGAATTGTTCCAAATAAGGGCTGAGTGGCAGGATCGCCAGCGCCGCGGCCTCGGTCCTCAAGTCGGCCTTCAGCTCCGGCTTGAGGGTCACCGTGCCACCGACCTTGACCGTGCCTTGCGGCGCCCAGTTGAACGCCAGCGACAGGGGCATGACGGCGCCCTCGGCGAGCGTGACTTTCTTCAACGAGAACTGGATGCCGGCCAAAGCTAGTCGCACCGGGCGTGGCGCCGCGAGGTCGGTCAACTCCGCGGCGCAATCCCGCATGGACACTTCGCCGATCATGAACTCCGGCAGCGGCGCCGCAGCCGAGGCAGCGGAGGCCGGCGGGGCGGATGGCGGCGGCGCGAGCTGCGCCAGGAGGTTCAGCGTGCCGTCCTTTTCCCGCCGCCCGCGCACAGAGCCGCTGGTGAGCGTGACCGACTCGATCGCAGCCTTGCGCGTGAGCGCGTCAGCCGTGACACCGGCGACATCCAGCGCGGCCAGCTCCACAAGCGGTTCCCGGGTGGCGCGTTCGGTCACCTTCACATTTCGCAACTGCAGGGCGCCATCGATGAGTTTCATCACTGGGCTGCCCTCCGCGAGGTTGAATTCATAGCGCCCGCGCAAGAACAGCTTGCCGTCGGCCAGGTCCGCCTGGATCCGTGCGGCATAATACGGCGCATACTTGGCCAGCACGATGTTCTCGAGCCGGAGTTCGCCGACGGAGCTGACCGGGTTGGCGCTCAGGGTGCCGGCCCAGCTCAGGCGCTCGCCGGACTCGGTCACCGCCTCGAAATTATAGGGCGCGTCGCGGCGTGCGCCGGCGGTGTGGAATTCCGTCACGGCGAAGGTCAGCGGGCCCAGCACGGTGGTGAAGGGCTGCGCCTGGGTGTGGTCGGCAAAGTGCACACGTGCCTCCTTCACCTTGAGGCTGCCGATGCGCACCGGCGGCAGGGAGCCGGAGGGCGCGGCCGCCTGGTCCGGCTTCAGGCGCGCGAGAATGTCGGCGAAGTTGAAGGTGCCGTCGGGCTGCCGCTGCACGGACACATGGAAGCCATCCAGTTCGATCTCGCCAAGCGTCCAAGCCCCGCGCAGCGAGGCGATCGGGTCGAAGTTCACATAGAGGCGGCCCCAACCCAGGAAAGAGCCGGTGCCGTCCACGCCGCGGACGTCCAGGTTTTCCAACGTCACTGATAGCACGTAGGGATTCACGCGCACCTTGCCGACGGTCACGGCGCGGCCCAGCGCCGCGCTCGCGCGCTTTTCCAGCTGGGTCTTGATGATGCGCGGCGCGACAAAGAAGCCGGCGACCGTGAACACGGCCAGCGCGATGCCCGCGATCAGCAGACGACGCGGCCATTTCTTCTTCTTTCGTTTGCGAAATACCCAAAGGGCCATGCCGCGAGCTTGGCGTCCGAAGCCGCCTTGGCAATGCGCGAGGCGCCGCGCAGTCGGCGCTTGGCGAAACTCCCTGTCCTCGCTAGGCCACTCGGCTCATGAGCGAATTGGTGCCGGACAGCATGACCACACGGGGACTCGAGGCCTTCCTCCACGAGAAGATACCCCTCACGCGTGCCATGGGCCTGCACGTCGCCGAGAGCAACGCCCGGCGCCTCGTGCTCGAGGCCCCGCTCGACAAAAACGTCAACCACCTCGGCACCGCCTTCGGCGGCTCCCTGCACACGCTCCCCACCCTCGCCTGCTATGCGGGGCTCTGGACGCTCCTGCGCGAGGCCGGCATCGACGGCCACGTCGTCGTGAAACACAGCGAGGCCGACTATCTTTCGCCCGTCAAAGGCACGCTCCGCGCCGTGTGCGTGCGGCCGCCCTCCGCCGAGGCGGAGCAATTCATCCGCGACCTCCGGCGCCACAAGAAGGCCCGCATCGACCTTACCGCCACCGTCGAGGGCGACAACGGCCAGCCCGCCGTGGAGTTTTCCGGCAGCTTCGTGGCGGTGGTGTGAAGCGCTCAACTATCAGCTTTCAACCGTCAGCTGAAAAACCACCGGAACTCCTCGCCAGCGCAGCAAGCTGACTGCTGATCGCTGACGGCTGGCAGCTCAGATGTGCTTCGAGTCCGCCTCGTCCTTCTTTACGTAGCCGCTTTCCTGCCGCTGGTGATTGACGGCGTTCTTCTTCAGGTAGGCTTGGTAAACGTCGTCCGGCGTCATGCCGAGGGTCTGCGCGAGCGACACAAGGAAGTGGAAAAGATCCACGACTTCGACCTTGGCGTTCTGCTCGTCGAACTTCTGGTATTTGGCCCACCATTTCCAAGGAACGCTGTCGATCAGCTCGGCCGTCTCCTGTTGCATGGCCCGGGTATAATTAAGAATCCACTTCGCCTTTTCCTCGTCGGTCGGCGGGGGCAGATTTACTCCAATACGCTTATTCAGCGCATCTTGCATACGAAATATCTCCTCGAGTTTGTCCATGGCCGGGGAGCGTGGGAGCCCCTCCGGCGGCTGGCAAGCTCCGGCACCCGGGAAATTTAAGTTGCCCTGTCCGGATGAATAACCGACGTTCGCCCGTTATTGCCGCTGTCTGCCCCGAGCGAAATCGAGGGGTTGAGCACGATTCCCGAGCTCCGGCTGGCATCCCTACCCGCGCCACCAACTTTTGGCAGGCGCTTTCAACCAACAACATAGCTAGACATGTCCTCCACAGAATCGTCCGGTGCTCCTGCCGAAGCCACCGCGACCACCCCGGCGCCAGACGCCGCGTTCCCCTCCTTCGGCTCCACCCGCGGCTCCGGCCTCGCCCGTGGCAAACGTCCCGCCGCCGGTCCCGCCGCCTCCGCCGCGGCTTCCCCTGACTACACGCCGACCGCCATCGAAGTCGTCAACGCTCCGCGTGAATACCAGAACCCGTTCGCCCCGGCTGAAACGTCGGCCGCGTCCGTCCCCGCGCCGAAGCCCTTCGAACCGGCTCCGGTTGTCATCACCCCCGCCCCGGTCCGCGAATACTCCGCTCCCGTCGCGGATGCTGCTCCCGTCCAAAACGATGAGCCGGCTGAGCTGAACATCCTCGAGCCAGCCCAGCAGAAAACCGCCCCCGCCCAGACCTGGGAGAGCGAGGGCTTCAAGCCCGCCCGCACGGATCGCCCGCGCCGCGAAGAGCGCGCCGAACGCCCCGCCGACGAGCCGGTCGACATCGCCTCAATTCCCCCGCAGTTCCTCTACGTGCGCCCGGGCCACACCTACGTGCCGACCCCGCGCAACTGGGGCGGCGCACCGCGCGAGCGCGCCGAACGCCCGGAGCGTTCCGAGCGTCCCGCCCACGGCTCGCCCGAGCGCGCCATGGCGACCTCCGCTGAAGTTCCCGCCAAGTCCGGCGGTTTCTTCGGGTGGCTGAAGTCCTTCTTCGGCGGCTCCTCCAGCGACTCGGTCACCGCAGCCCCCGGCACCAACGGCGAGCATCGCCGCGAGGGCGGCGGCCAGCGCCGTCACCGGGGCGGCCGCAATCGCGGCGGCGAAGGCGGCCGCAGCCGCGGCCGCGGCGGCCGTGGTCGCAGCGGCGGCTATCGCTCCGAGGGCAGCAGCCAGGGCGGCGTCTAAACTACTTCGCTCTTGCTCCGCGCGCCCCGCGCGAATCACTTCAAGGCGTCCGCTCCCGCGGACGCCTTTTTTCTGCCCGGCGGCGGCCGGGACAGACACCGGGTTGGCAGCAGCCAGCAACGGTGCAGCCGCTGCTCTCAACTCTCAGCCCTCAACTCTCACTTCCGCGATGTCCGATCTCATCATCCACGGCGGCAAACCCCTGAGCGGCACCATCACGCCGTCGGGCAACAAAAACTCCGTGCTACCCATCCTCTGCGCGACGCTGCTCACTGACGCCAAGGTCGTCCTCCGCAACGTCCCGCACATCACCGACGTCGAGAAACTCGTCACCTTCTTCACCGAGCAGGGTTCGGCCGTCGCGTGGGACCGCGCCGCCGGCACCCTCACGCTCGACCACTCGGGCTTCGACGCCGCCCGCCTCAACGGCGAGCTCCCCGCCGGCATGCGCTCGTCCGTCCTCCTCTTCGCGCCGCTCCTGCAGCGCATGAAGAAGATCACCCTGCCGACCAACGCCAAGGGCTGCTCCCTCGGCATCCGCGAGCTCGACCCCCACCTCGAGATCCTCGAAAAGCTCGGCGCAAAGATCTCCCACAACGGCGACCTGCGAATGTCGCTCAAGGGCCGGTTCCGCGGGGCCCGCCACTGGCCGGACTACATGTCCGTCACCGCCACCGAGAACTTCGTCATGGCCGCCGTGCTCGCCGAAGGCGAGTCCGTCCTCCTCAACGCCGCCAGCGAGCCGCACGTGCAGGACCTCTGCACCGTGCTCGCCGGCATGGGCGCGAAAATCGCCGGCCTCGGCACCAGCCAGCTCACCGTCACCGGCGTCGCGAAGCTCCGGGGCGGCGTGTTCACCATCAACTCCGACCACCACGAGGTCGTCACCTTTCTCGCCCTCGGCGCCATCACCGGTGGCGAGGTGCGCGTGAAGAATTCCCTGCCCCACCACTTCGACCTCATCAACCGCTCCTTCGCCAAGCTGGGTGTGCAGATCGACTACGAGGGCGACACCGCCATCGTCCGCAAGCGGCAGAAGCTCGTCGTCACCGAGCCCTTCACCTCGAACCTGCTCCCGAAGATCGAAGCCGCGCCGTGGCCGTATTTCCCCGTGGACCTCCTGCCGGTCATGATCGCCCTGGCCGTCCGCGCCGAGGGCACGGTGATGTTCTGGAACAAGGTTTACGAAGGCGGCTTCACCTGGATGTCAGAGCTGTCCAAGTTCGGCGCGCACATCGTCGTCAGCGACCCGCACCGCATCACCGTCTTCGGCGCCAAGCCCCTGCGCCCGGCCACGGCCGAGGCCCCCTACATCATCCGCGCCGCCGTCGCCCTCTACATGGTCGCCGCCAGCATCCCCGGAAAGTCCGTGGTCAAGAATGCCGACACCATCCGGCGCGCACACCCGAACTTCGTCGAAAACCTCCGCAGCCTCGGCGCCGAGGTGGAGTGGAAATGAGGACAATTTCGATTTTTGATTCCCGATTTTCGACTGCCGAACCATCCCAAACCCACCCTTGCGTGTCATTCTGAGCGAAACGAAGAATCCAGCCTCTCTCTCCGTGTCCCAATCGAAAATCGAGAATCAAAAATCAAAAATAGCGGCCGCACCGGGTGGCGCGACCGGGGTTGGCTACATCACCAACACGCTCCAGACTCCCCTGTCGCAATCGGAGGCTGCCCTGCGTCCGCTGTCGTTCTCCGACTTCTCCGGCCAGCCGAAGACCGTCGAGCGCCTGCAGGTCATGGTCGGCGCCGCCAAGCGCCGCGGCGAGGCGCTCAACCACATCCTCCTCTCCGGCCCGCCGGGCCTCGGCAAGACCACCCTCGCCTTCATCCTCGGCCACGAGCTCGGCCGCAACGTCCGCGTCACCTCCGGCCCCGTCATCGAGAAGGCCGGCGACCTCGCCGGCCTGCTGACCAACCTCGAGGAGGGCGACATCCTTTTCATCGACGAGATCCACCGCATCCCGAAGACCGTCGAGGAATACCTCTACAGCGCGATGGAGGACTTCCGCCTCGACATCATGATCGACCAAGGCCCCAACGCGCGCAGCGTGCGTCTCTCGATCCCGAAGTTCACGCTCATCGGCGCCACCACGCGCGCCGGCCTGCTCACCGCCCCGCTGCGCTCGCGCTTCACGCTCAACACGCGCCTCGACTACTACGATCGCGCCACGCTCGAGGGCATCGTCACCCGCAGCTGCGGCCTCCTCCAGGTGGACCTCGACGCCGGCGGCGCCCGCGAGATCGCCTCCCGCGCCCGCGGCACGCCGCGCATCGCCAACAACCTTGTCAATTTCTGCCGCGACTACGCCTCCGAGAAGGCCAAGGGCCGCATCACGCAGCCCGTCGCCGCCGCCGCGCTCGAACTCCTCGAGATCGACGCCGCCGGCCTCGACGAGATGGACAAGCGCGTGCTGCGCCTGATGGCCGAGAATTACGCCGGCGGCCCCGTCGGCCTCGGCACCATCGCCATCGCCGTCGGCGAGGAAGCCGACACCCTCGAGGAAGTCCACGAGCCTTTTCTGATCCAGGAAGGCTACCTCGCCCGCACCGCGCAGGGCCGCGTCCTCACGCCCAAGGGCTACGCCGCCATCGGCCTCAAGCCCTCCACCGGCAACCAGACGACGCTGTTGTAGAGCGGCTTTACGCCGCGATTTCCGATGCCTTCATCCAGGGTTAGCT
This sequence comes from Lacunisphaera sp., assembly GCA_039807025.1. Lineage (GTDB taxonomy): Bacteria > Verrucomicrobiota > Verrucomicrobiia > Opitutales > Opitutaceae > Lacunisphaera. The sequence continues at coordinate 20,304 of JBDHQK010000011.1, read as the reverse complement.
CGCCGTTGATGGTGCGGGCGGGGACATGGGTGCGTAACGTCAGGGCCTCCGCCATCACTTGCGTCGATGTGGTGGGCTTCACATTGGGGCGTTCGCTGGGAATCGAGCGGTTCCGGAGAGCCGGTTGCGCGAGCAGCAGGCTGGGCAGCGCCAGCACGACAACCAGAAGACGGCAGAAAGAGCGCACGGAAGAGAAGCGATGGCGACCAAGGCTCCGCCACGTCCACAGGGACAGGGTGAAATGATCGGGTGATGGCTGGGGCAGGCCGCTACTTGACGTTGGGCACAGACGCGCGTCGGAGTTTTTTGAGGCAGGCTCAGCAAAGCCAGGCCCTCCGACGTCAAGCCAACGCGCGTTATGACGCGCGGGGCGCGCTCTTGAAAACGTCGCTCCGGTCAGCTGCCGAGCAGCGTCTTGCGCAGGGTCGTCGCCGTTTCCGCCCAGCGCGGCAGCGTCCGTGCCATCGCCGCCGCCTGCAGCCGCCGGTTTTCGTCCGGATTGGTCAGCACCGTGCGCAGCTGGTCGGCCCAGTCCGTCGCGTCGTTGGCCTGCGCCACGAGGCAGCCGCCGCCGTCGGCGTTCTCCCGCAGCACCGGCAGGTCACTGCACACGCAGGGCACGCCGCGCCAGAGCGCCTCAAGCAACGGCAGCCCGCAACCCTCGGCGATCGTCGGGAACACCACAGCCCGTGCGGTGGCGTAGAGGCGGCCGAGCGTCCGGTCGCTCGCCGCCGCGTGAAAACGGAACCTCGGCTCGCGCCGCGCCAGCGCCTTCATCCTTGCCTCGATTGGCCGGCCGAAATGCGGGTTCACCCGGCCAACCACGTGCAGGTCGAAATCCACGCCCTCGCGCCACAGCGCCTCCGCCACGTCGAGCAGAAAGGCCTGGTTCTTCCGCGGCTCGACGATGCCCACGCAAAGCAGGACCGGCCGCTCCTTGGAAATGATTGCGTCGCGTTGCACCCGGATGCTCCCGTCGAAATCCGCGCCGAGTTCGATCAGGTCCACCCGAGCCCGCGGCGTCACGCCTTGCCAGCGCCAGAAACCGGTGAGATCCCGGCGGCTCGCCTCCGAGATCGCGAACACGCGGTCGAAACCAGCGAGCAGCTTCATGTATTCCGGGTGCCGCTGCACGCTCTGCGGCCAGGTGATGTGCGGCCAGCGCAGCGGGATCGCATCATGGAACATCGCCGCCAGCCGACAGGGCGGCTGCTGGAGGAATTCCGTCAGCCCCGGTCGCTCGGCCTCGCTGAACAACTCCACGGTCAGCAGCCAGTCGTTGGGCTTGAACTCAACTTCCTCCGCCGGCTCATCCGCCAGCGCGAAGGCCCGCCGTGCCCAGGCAACCGGCGTCACCGTGCCGCCGAATTCCTCGCGCAGCCGCGCGCTCACCCGGGTCAGGCCGGAGCGCTGCCTCGCCGTGCCCATCTTGGTGGTGTCGTAATAAATCATGGCCGCATCGCCTGCTCAAAACACCCGACCAGCCGCGCCGTGTTTTTATGCGCGTCGTAGTTCGCTTCCACCCAGTGGCGGGCGCCGGTGCGCAGGCGCTCGGCCAGCGCATCGTCCTCGCCGATCCGGCGCAGCGCCACCACCCACGCCAGCGGCCGGTCCACGTCCGCCACGAGACCGGTGCGCTCCTGGCTCACGGCCTCCGTCGTTGCCGACACGGGCGACGTGACGACCAACACCCCCGCGGCCATCGCCTCGGGAATGACGTTGGGCAAGCCGTCACGATCGCCGCTGGCTGCCACCACTCCCGTGTGCAGCAGCACGTCGGCCCAGGCCAGCTGGGCCCATACCTCAGGCTGGGTGAGCTGGCCGGTGAATTTCAGAACATCCGTAAGCTGGAGTTGACCGGCCAGCATCTCGAGCGACGTGCGCAGGGGGCCGTCGCCGACGATGCGCGCCTCAAAGGCGAGGCCCGCAGCCTTGAATGCCGCATAGATGCGCAACTGGTGTTCGAGGCCCTTTTTCTCGACGAGGCGCGCGATGCACACGAGGCGCAGCGGCGACCGCTTCATGCGCAGCGGCTTGAAAGCCGGGAAGGAGTCGAGCCCGCGGCGGATAACCTGGATCTTATCCGCCGGCGCGCCGCGGGCTGCGAGTTCGCGCCGGCCCATGTCGGTCGAGGTGTGGATGAAGCGGGCGTGCTGCAGCTTTTCCAGCAGCCACCAGTCGCCGCCGTGTTCGTAGATGTCGTAGGCGTGAGCCCCGCAGCTGTAGTGCCAGCCGTGCATGCGCCAGAGGATCCAGCCGGCGGTCGCGGGCGCCCCGCCCCAAGCCCCGTGCACGAGTGCGGGCGGATCCGCCCGCATCACGCGTTCGAAGCTGCCGGCGAAACCGGCCCCGAGCATGTTTTCCCAGAAGTTCAGCCACGACGGCGCGGGGCGGGTGAACACGCCCTCGAACAGGTCACGCATCAGCCGCGGCCGGCGCACGCACTGCCAGGGAATGATGAGGAGGAAAACCTCGATTAGCCGCCACTTGTTGAAAGCCTGCACCGGCAGACCGTTGAAGGTGCCACCGCCACCCCACAGCGAATAGAGTTTCAGACGGAGCCCCTTCGCCTGCAAGGCCGCCACGTCGCGCTGGAGGAACGTCTCCGACGTCTTGGGAAACGTCGTGAAGACGAGGGCGATGTGGGGCGGCTTCGGTTCCAAGGCGGGAAGAGTTAAGGGGAAAGGCCGGAGCGGGGATACATTATTTTCCGCCAGCGGCGCCCGCCACGACGAGGAAGGCCCCGAGCGCGGGATCGGGCGATGCCTCCTTGCGCCAGCCGAGCACGAGCCGGCTCTCCGGCGTCGAGCCATCAAGCGGGCGGAACACCACCTCATCGGGAAGCTGTTTCGCCTCGGACGGCGTCATGAACGTCGCCCCCAGGCCGGCGCGCACGAGGCCGATCGCGTTGGCGCGCGGCCACACCTCGTCGGCGATGCGCGGCACCATGCCGGCCTGGGCGAACGCCGCGAGCACCCGGTCGTAAAAGCCGGGATTGTGCGCACGGGGAAACATCACGAAGGCCGTGCCGGCGAGGTCGCGCAGGCGGAGCTTTTTCGCCTTGGCCAGCGCATGGTCGGCCGGAAGCAACACCCCGTTCTTTTCCTGCAACAGCAGCTTGGTCGTAAGGCCGGGCGTCGCCGCGGCATCCGGATGGAAGAAACCGCAGGCGATCTCACCGGTCTTGAGCGACTCGAGCTGGGCCGACGTCGGCGACTCGTTCAGCTCGACGCGAATGCCGGGATAGCGCCGGTTGAACTCGCGCAGGATGCCCGGCAATACGGTCGCCATAGCCAGACCCGTAAACGCCACCCGCACCTGCCCCGCTTGTCCACCGGCCAGCGCCTGAATATCAGCGGGCACCGCCGCAAGCCCGCGCAGCAACGGCTCAATGCGTTCGAGAAAGGCCCGGCCGGGCGCGGTCAACTCCACCTTGCGGCGCGTGCGGTTGAGCAGGTCCACTCCGAGCGCCGTCTCCAGTTGGGCGATGCTCCGCGACAGCGCCGGCTGGGCCACCGCGAGCGTCTCGGCCGCCTTGCGAAAATGCAGCTGCCGCGCCACCTCGCGAAAACAGGCGAGGTGCCGGAGTTCAAAGGGATATTGATACTCGCTAGGCATCACAGAGCATGAAACAAGTATTTCCTGCTATTTCAAGGTTATGGTATTCTTGCGGCTATGAATCCTCCGCGGGCCATGCGGATGAACGCGGATCAACCAAATCGGCTTGGTCTTATCCGCGACCATCCGTGATATCCGCGGGAAATCCCCCCATGCCCTCGCCACTATCCCTCTTCCAGAAAGTCTGGGCCGCCCACGCAGTCAAGCAGCTGGCCAACGGCCAGACCCAGCTGCTCATCGGCACGCACCTGATCCACGAGGTCACCTCGCCGCAGGCTTTCGGCATGCTGCGCGACCTCGGCCTCCCCGTCCTCATGCCGCACCGCACCTTCGCGACGGTGGACCACATCATCCCGACCAACGAGCTGGTCGAGCCCTACAAGGACTCCCTCGCCCAGGCCATGATGGACGAGGTGCGCAAGAACTGCGCGCAATTCGGCATCACCTTCTTCGACCGCGCCACCGGCAAGCAGGGCATCGTGCACATCGTCGGCCCCGAGCAAGGCATCACGCAGCCCGGCACCACGATTGCCTGCGGCGACTCGCACACCTCCACCCACGGCGCGTTCGGCGCGATCGCGTTCGGCATCGGCACCAGCCAGGTGCGCGACGTGCTCGCCACGCAGACCATGGCTCTCGGCCCGCTCAAGGTCCGCCGCATCGAGGTGAACGGCCAGCTCCGCCCCGGCGTCTACGCCAAGGACGTCATCCTCCACATCATCCGCCAGCTCGGCGTGAACGGCGGCACGGGCTACGCCTACGAATACGCGGGCAGCACTTTCGACGGCTTCACGATGGAGGAGCGCATGACCGTCTGCAACATGTCCATCGAGGGCGGCGCGCGCGTCGGCTACGTCAATCCCGACGAGACCACCTTCGCCTACCTCAAGGGGCGCCCCTACTCGCCCACCGGCGCCGCGTGGGACGCCGCCGTCGCCCGCTGGAAGTCCTTCGCCTCCGACCCCGGCGCGAAATACGACGACGTCGTGAAGATCGACGCCGCCAGCATCGCGCCGACCGTCACCTGGGGCATCAACCCCGGCCAGGGCATCTCCATCGTCGAGAACATCCCTAGCCCCGAAACCGCCACCTCCGCCGACGACAAGGCCGGCATCATCGAGGCCCTCGCCTACATGAAGCTCCCCGCCGGCGCGCCCATCAAGGGCACCAAGATCGACGTCGCCTTCCTCGGTTCCTGCACCAACGGCCGCCTCTCGGACTTCCGCGAGGTCGCCAAATACCTCAAGGGCCGCAAGGTCGCCGCCGGCGTGAAGGCCATCGCCGTCCCGGGCTCGCAGATTGTCGCCCTCCAGTGCGAGAAGGAAGGCATCGACAAGGTTCTGTCCGCCGCCGGCTTCGAGTGGCGCGCCGCGGGCTGCTCGATGTGCCTCGCGATGAATCCCGACAAGCTCGTCGGCGACCAACTCTGCGCCAGCTCCTCCAACCGCAACTTCAAGGGCCGCCAGGGATCGCCCACCGGCCGCACGATCCTCATGAGCCCGGTCATGGTCGCCGCTGCGGCCGTCGCCGGCACCGTCGCCGACGCCCGCGAGGTCTTCGCGGTAAACTAACTCTCCACCCCTCCTCCCATGGCCCTCGCAAAAATCACCTCTGTTTCCGGCCGCGCCGTGCCCGTCATGGGCAACGACATTGACACCGACCGCATCATCCCCGCTCGTTTCATGAAGTGCGTCACCTTCGACGGTCTCGGTGAATTCCTCTTCAACGACGTCCGCAAGGATCCGAAGACTGGCGCCACCACCGACCACCCGCTCAACCAGGCGCGCTACCAGGGTGCGACGATCCTGCTCTCCGGCGCCAACTTTGGCTGCGGCTCCTCCCGCGAGCACGCCCCGCAGGCCATCCAAAAATACGGCTTCAAGGCCATCATCGCCGAGAGCTACGCCGAGATTTTCTTTGGCAACAGCACGACGCTCGGCATGCCCTGCGTCACCGCCGCTCGCGAGGACATCGCCAAAATCGCCAGCGCGGTGGAAAAGGACGCGAAGACCGAGGTCACCATCGATCTCGTGAAACTGGAAGTCCGCTTCGCTGGCCAGACAGTGAAGATCACGCAGCGCGAATCCGCCCGCGACGCCCTCGTCAACGGCCGCTGGGACGCCATCGGAGAACTCCTCGACGGTATCCCTGCCGTGAAGGAAACCGCCAAGAAGCTACCCTATCTCGCGACCGCCTGATTTCGTTCAACTTCTGCTCACCGCAGGGCGGCTTCAGCCAGGCATCCATTTGTCGAGGAGAACCTCCGTTCCATCGCCCTTCCGCGGTTTCGACGGAAAGGGGCCGGGCTTGAGGTCGGTATTGGAGGCCTCCTGCGCGAGGTCCACGAGCTCGCGCACCACGAGTGTTGGGTCCTCGTCGTAGCGGAGCTTGAGAAAATTGGCCCGGAGGCGGTCGTAGCTGCGGTGGTTCTCCATCCAAGCCCCAATCACGCGCTCGAAATCCGCCGCGTTGCTGACAAGCTCGGCGCCGCCGCCATTGCGAAAGTATTTCACCGTCAGCTCCTCCTGGGGCATGATGCCGCCGATGGCGTTGAAGATGATCGGGCAGCGGAAGTGCAGCGCCTTGGCGCAGGTGGTCGTGCCGCCGCGCGTGACGATGGCGTCGCTGACCTGCAGGAGCAGATGCACCTCGTCGGAGAAGCCATCGAGGAAGCAGTGCAGTTCCGGATGCTCGGCGCGCCAGTGCACGAGCTGGTTGTAGGCCTCGCGGTTCTTCCCGCAGATGACAGCGGCCTGCACGCGGTCGGCGTAGGGGAGCAGCTTGGGCAGGAGCTCGAGGTGGTTGTTGGCCCCGTTGCCTCCGGTGGCGAGGAAGACGGTGAACAGGTCGGAGCGCAGCTCGAGCTTCTCCTCGATGAACGCCGTGCGCGCCTCGGCCCGGAGCACCTCGATGTGGTGCCGCGGCTGCATCAGGTGGCCGCGCACGCGCGTGCGCTCGCGCGGCATGCCGATCTTCACCGCATAGTCGCGCGCGGTGTCGGTCCGGGCGACATAGAGGTCGGCGCTCGGCTCGACCCAGTTGACGCTGTAACCGAAGCCGCCGGAGAACTCACCGCAATAGGTAGCGCAGCGCACCTTGTCCGCCCCGAGGATCTTCCGCGCCAGCTGGAAATAGCCCCGATTGAGGCAGTCATGCACGCTGAAGACCAGGTGCGGCCGGTAGTCGCGCAGCACCGACTCGTAGTAGGCCCGGCCGAAGCTGACCGAGCGTCGGTTGAGGAAGCTGAGCAACTCGACGAACAGGAAGAAGGCCTTGTGGATCCAGGGGGATTTTTTCTGGATCCAGTTGTAGAAATCGACGCCCGCCTTGAAGAAGCCCGAGGACTTCTCGAGCATCTGCTCGATGCGCACATCGACGTCGTGCCGGTAGAGCTCGAAACACCACTCGGCGAAGGCCTGGGCGCGGGCGTCGTGGCCGGCGCCAGTGCTGGAAGTCAGGACAAGGATGCGGACGCGTGGCATGGCAAAAATACAAATCGATTCACCCGAGCACGCGCGGGCGGGCCGCCGGGCTGCAGCCGGAATGCCGACGTCTGTCCGGGCTCCATGCCGGTCCCCCGGACGGTCGGGGGGCGGCACGGAGGAAAAAGGCGCGGCTCATACGGCAGGCAGGCTTGGTCAGCTCGCGCTCTTGAAGACGAGGGCGACGTTCGCCCCGCCGAAGCCGCTGCTGTTGCTGAGCACCACCTGGGGGCGGTGCGGCAGGGTGGCTCGGATGATGTTCAACCCCTCGCAGGCCGGATCGAGCCGGGTGATGTGGGCCGAGCCGGGCATGAAACCCTCCTTCATGGCCAGCGCGCAGAAGCCCGCCTCCATGGCGCCGGCGAGCGAGAGCCCGTGACCGGTGAGCGCCTTGGTGCTGCTGATGGCGGGACGGGTAGGCGAATTCCGGAAGACCGCCTTGAGGGCACGGACCTCCGAGAGATCGCCGATGGGCGTGGAGGTGGCGTGGGCGTTGACGTAGTCCACCTGTTCCGCCGCGAGGTCGGAGTATTTCAGGGCGTTTTCCATCGCCACGCGCAGACCGGAGCCCTCGGGGTGGGAGATGGCGACGTTGTGGCCGTCCGAGGCCTGCCCCCAGCCGGCGACCTCACAATAGACCTTGGGCCGGCGGCGGGCGACCTCCTCCTCACTTTCCAGCACCAGCACGGCGGCCCCGCCGGTGCCGACAAATCCGTCGCGCGCCACGTCGAACGGCCGGGAGGCGAGGCCGGGGTCGGCTTGCAACGAGAGGGCGCGCATGCCCGCGAAGGGCAGGATGCTCTCGACGTTGCCGTCCTCGGCCCCGACGACGAACATGCGTTTCTGCCGCCCGAGGGCGATCTCGTCGTAGGCGAAACCCAGCGCGTGCGCCGACGAGGCGCAGGCGGAGGAGAAACCGGTCGAGGCGCCCTTGATCTTGAACTGTGAGACAAGGTTGAAGTTCACCGTGCCGGAAATGGAGGCGACGATGCCAAGCGGCGGGCAGCGCATGACGCCCTGCTTGCGCATCTTCTCCAAGTGGTGACCGAGCAGGAAAGGCGAGCCGGCGGACGCGGCGTAGAGCCCGGTGTGCGGGTTGGACCAGTCGGCCTCGGTCAGCTTGGCGTCCTCGACCGCCTGCTGCATGGCGCAATAGGAATAGATGCCGTGCGGCGCCATGCCGCGCAGGGTTTCCCGGCGGATGCTGTAGCGGGCGGGAAAGAGCCAGTCCTCCTGGTCGGTGGAGTCGGTCTGGAAGTCCCGGATCGGCGCCGCGACCTTGACCGGCACATCAGCCTTTTGGAACGGCGGGTATTGCACCATGCCGTGGCGCAATTCGCGCAAACTTTCCGCCACCGTCAGCAGATCGTTGCCAATGCTGGTGATGAAGCCGAGGCCGGTGATGTAAACTTTCCGCATGGAGGGTGATTAGACCGCAACGGCCGCGCAAGGAGCCGCGGCCGGGGTGCGGCGTATCAAAACGCTTTTGCCGACGCGGTCAACAGCCGCAGCCGGAACCGGCCCGCTCAACTCGCGCGGGCGCTGACCGTCGACTTGGCGGCAGCGGTGGCGTCCGCCTGGACGGGAGTTTCCGCCGCGACCGGTCGGGCCGCTTCCTCCGCAAAGGCGAAGGTCAGCGTGATTTCCTCGGCGATGGCGGCCTTTTCCTGGCCGACGCGGATCTGGCCCTCGAAGGTCGCGAGCGGCGACTTGAGGCGCTTCGGCTTGATCGAGAGGCTGAGCACATCACCCGGCTTGCAGACGCGGTGGCAGCGAACCCCTTCGCAGGAGGTGAAAAAAATCGTGCGGTGATCGACGGCCTTGCCCGCCTCGCCGACCTGGCCCTCGAGCAGGAAGAGGACGGCCAGCTGGCCGAGCGCCTCCAACATGATGGAGGCCGGCAGCACCGGGTTGTCCTTGAAGTGGCCCTGCAGGAAAAATTCCTGGCCGCTGATCTTGTATTTGGCGTTGGCGCCGTGCGCGTTGACCGAGGCCTCGCTGAGAAAGAGGAACGGAGGCTGGATCGGCATCACGGACAAGATCTGCTCGATCGGGATAAATTTGGTCGGTTTCGGGAGCGGCAAGCCACTGACCTTGCACTCGATGAAGGTTTTTACGTCCCCGACGGTGCGCAAATGACGGAGCTCCTCGTTGTTGATGGTCATCTGCAGCACATCCTCCACGAGGATGACGATTTCCATCATGGTCAGGGAGTCGATGCCGAGATCCTCAATGATGCGCAGGTCGTCGTCGGCATCCTTCAGTTTCGCCCGGAGGTCCGGCTCCACGTAGCGCTCAATAATGCCCAATACAATAGCTGGGAGATGCTCGATATTGCCCGTCTTTCTGAATTGGGCTGCCGCCTCATAAGTCGCTGCCGAGCAGCGCTTAATTGCCTCGCGGAGATTTGCATCATCCTCGGGCGTGAAGGGCTTGAGCGGGATGCCCGATGAATTGTTTACTGCCTGTGCCATTTTGGAGGAGCAGGTAAGTTAAAGCCCCCGAATATGTAAACCCAAAAAATCCCGCCACCTCGAGTGTAACAGTGACCGAATTTACGGGGGAATTTCGTCTGTTGACTTGCGATTGCTTGCACGGCCACATGCCCGCTCCTCTGGCTGAACCGACTAAGATATCCCGGAATATGCGGCTGTCATTCATTACCCGGTAGATGCAGGCTCCCCTCCCCCATACTCCCACCGGCCAGCCGAACCGGCACCTGCTGCTGGTGACCCATGAATTTCCCCCGCATCGGGGCGGCATCGCGGTCTATGCCGCCGAAATGGCCCGCGCGGCCCAGCAGCTAGGCTATGAGGTGGAGGTCTGGGCCCCCGCCTTGGCGGCCGACCAACCCGAGGCGAGCTGGCCCTTTCGCGTCCGTCGGTTGCCCCTGAAAGGTGACCACAGCCTGCGCAGCCAATGGCGGATGGCACGCGAGCTCCTAGCTCATCGCAAACGGTTGTGCGCCGCCACGCTCTACATCCCTGAACCCGGGCCCTTCCTGGCCATGCTGGTGCTGCAATATTTCGACCTTCTCCGGCCGGCGCAGCTCATGCTGACCTTCCATGGCTCGGAGATCCAGCGCCTCGCCTCGCGCTGGCCGCTGCGCTGGAGCACCACCCACCTGCTGCAGAAGGCCACCCGCCTCAGCGTCGTCAGCACCTACGCCCATAAACTGCTCCAGCGGCATTTCCCCGTGGCGGAGGGTAAGGCGGTCGTCACCCCCGGAGCCCTGCGCACCGACCTGGCCACCGCCGCTCGCACGCCCGCTGCGCCCCGGTCGTCCCGGACCATCATCCTCACCGTCGCCCGGCTCAGCCCCCGCAAGGGACAGCTGGAAATCATCGCCGCCCTCCAACGGCTGCCCGCCAGCCAGCGCGCCTGCGTCGAATACTGGCTCGTCGGCGCGCACAGCAAGGAAAACTACGACCGGTTGCTCGACGAGTCGGCCGCCGGCGCGGATTTCCCGGTCAAATTCCTCGGTGACATTCCCGACCACCAGCTAGGCCGGATTTATGCACAGGCCGACATTTTTGCCATGACCAGCATGCCGCACCGGCACAGCGTCGAGGGCTTCGGCCTCGTCTATCTGGAAGCGGGTGCCTACGGCCTGCCCGTCGTGGCGCACGCCATCGGCGGTGTGCCCGAGGCCGTGATCGACGGCGAGACCGGCCTGCTGGTCGCACCGGGCGATGGCGCGGCCCTCACCGCCGCCTTGGGCCGCCTGCTCGCGGATCCGGGCCTGAGGCGGCGTCTCGGCGAGGCCGGCCGCACCCGCGCCCACGCACACACCTGGCGGGATTCCGCCCAATCCTTGTTTGGACAACCGCCGCCCCAGCCCGCAACCTGACTCCATGCTTGAATCCCGCGTCCAGATCACGGTTCGCTATGCCGAGACCGACATGATGGGCATCGTCTATCACGGCAATTACCTGCCGTGGTTCGAGGTCGGCCGCACCACCCTGCTCAAGGAGTGCGGCCTGCCCTACCGCGAGCTCGAGGCGCAGGGTTACCGCCTGCCGGTCATTGAACTGGGCACGAAGTTCTTCAAGCCCGCGCTCTACGACGACACCGTGACCGTCCTCACCTGGCTCAAGCAGCGCCCCACCCTGCGCATCCACCTCGAATACGAGGTGCGGCGCGGCGAAGAGTTGCTCGTCACGGGCTTCACGACTCACGCCTTCATCAACAAGTCCGGTGAACCTGTGCGCCCGCCGCCGGACTTCGCCGCGAAGATGCGCGCGGTGTTCAAGTAGGGATTCAACAGGGTGGAACCCGGCCTCCGGACGTGTTGGTTGGGTCACGCGAAAGCAGCCTTGGTTTCATCCGCAAGCCCTCAAAACGCGTCCGGAGGCCGCGTTCCACCTCAGGGGTTTGCATACTCTGCCAACACCGCGGCATCGGTTTCCTTCTCGCGCGCCGCCGCCAGCAATTCCCCGGCCCCCGCCCCCGCGATGCGCCGCACCGCCCAGACCGCGTGGGCGCGCACCAGGGCGGAATCATGCGCCGCGAGCCTCGCCAGCGCCGGCAGCAGGCTCGCCTCGCCGGTGTTGCCCGCGACCACGCAGGCGTTGCGCAGCAGGCCGGTCAGCTTGAGCCGCTTGACCGGGGTGCGCCGGAAGACTTCCGCGAACCGCGGCGGCGTCAGCGCGAGCAGCTCCGGCAGCGTTAGTTCCGCGAGATCATGCCGCGCCACCAGCAGCAGTTGCCGGCCGGCTTGGGCGAACCGGTTCCACGGGCAGACTTCGAGACAGATGTCGCAGCCAAAAATCCGATTGCCGATGCCAGCCCGCAGCTCGCGCGGGATGATGCCCTTGTTCTCGATGGTCTGGTAGGAGATGCAACGGCGCGCATCCACCACGCCCGGCGCGGGAAAGGCGCCGGTCGGGCACGCGTCGAGACAGCGCGTGCATCTGCCGCACAGCAGTCCGGTGGGCTCGCCCTCCGTCCGTGGCGCGGCCTTGCGCATCGGCTCGTCCGGTTCGATCTCCGCCCGGGCGAGGAGGGTGGCCAGCAGGAGCCAGTTGCCGTGCTGTTTCGAGATGAGCATGGCGTTCTTGCCGCGGAAACCCAGGCCGCTGCGGGCCGCCCAGCCGCGCTCCATGACCGGGCCGGTGTCCACATAGTAGCGGTAATCCGCCGCCGTCAGCCCGGCCCGTTTCTCCAAAACGCGGCCCGCCGCCGCGAGCCCGGGTTTCATCGTGTCGTGGTAATCCTCATGCTGCGCGTAACGCGCCCAGCGGGGATTTTTGATTTTCGATTCTCGGTTTTCGATTTGAGGACCCGCCCAATAATTCACGCCGAGCAAAATCACCGACCGCACGCCGGGCAAAACGAGGTCGGCCTGCGTGCGCTTCTCCGCCGTGCGCTCCATCCACGCCATGTCGGCGTGCCGGCCGGCCGCCAGCCAGTCGTGCAAGCCGCCGCCCGCCGCCGCGCCCACGGCGGCGAAACGCACCTCGTCGAAACCCAGCGCGCGCAACTCCGCCCGCAGCGCTTCCCGCTGCGGGCCCGCGATCCTCAGGGCGACCCCGTCCGTCATTTTGGGAAATGCCCCGCCTCTTGCCGATAAACCCTCAGCACATGCGCGGTGATTTCACGCATGGGCCGGTGTTCCGTGAGCACCATCGTGCCGCTCCGCCGATAGATTTCCTCCCGCTGGGCGTAGAGTTCGCGCAGGCGTTGTTCCCGGTTGTCCACCTGCAACAACGGCCGGTGGCCGGTGTGCATCGTGCGCTGCAGGATGGTCTCGATCGGCGCGTGCAGGCAGACGATCACGCCCCGGCTCCGCAGCAGTTCCAGCATCCCGGGCGGCACGACCAGCCCGCCGCCGCAGGCGACGATGCACCGGCTGGCCGGGTGACCGTGCTCGATAAATTTGCGTTCCAGGGCGCGGAAATGCCCCTCGCCGTCCTCGGCAAATATCTTCGACACCGGCTTGCCCTGGGTGCGCTCGATCTCGCGATCGCTGTCGAGCAGCTGGAAATCGAGCTGCCGGGCGACCTGCCGGCCCACGGTGCTTTTGCCCGTGCCCATGAAGCCCACAAGGTAGAGGTTGGCGGTCGGCGGTGACATGGATCGGCACCTAACGAACACCGCGCCGCGCACCGGCGCAAGTGCGGGTTGCGGCACGGCGCGTGGCCAAAAAAACGCCTCCCCGCGGGGAGGCGTTGGCGAACCGTGGAGGGAGATTTATTTGGCTGCCGGAGTGGCGGTGCCTTTCGGCGCGTCCTTCGCGCCGAGGACCTCGATCTCAAAGATGAGCGTGGCGCCGGGCGGGATGCCTTGATTGCCGCTGTCGCCGTAAGCCAGCGACGGCGGGATATAGAGCTTGGCCTTGCCGCCGACCCCGACCTTCGCGAGACCCTCGACCATGCCGGGAATCGTGCCGGCCGGGTTTTCAGGGCTGCCCACCGTCATCGGCAGTTCAAGCGGCTCCTTGCTCTCACCCTGGGTCGTGCTGGCGAAGGTTTCGCCGGTCACGAGCGTGCCGGTCAAGTGCAGGCTGACGATCTGGCCGGGCTTGGCGACCGGGCCGGTCGCGGGCTTCAGGATCTCGTAGCGCAGGCCGCTGGGCAGCTCGATGACGTTCTTGTTCTCCTTGAGCTTGGTGAAGAACGCCTGGCCATCGCTCAGGTTCTTCATGCGGAGCTGCGTGAGGAAAGCCTGGCGCTTGGTCTCGAAGGCCTCGGCCTTCTTCTGCATGAACGCCTGGAGCTCGGGCTCCATCGCTGCGGGGTCGAAGCTCGGCTGCGCGCCGGACGCCATGGCGACCATGCCGCGCGCCATCGCCTCGACCTCGGCCTTGGAAAACTCGAGCTGGCGGAGGCCGAGCTGCTGACCGGCGACCCAGCCGTATGCCTCGGCGATCTGCGCGTCGGTGAACTTGCGCGCCGGAGCGGCCGGAGCGGCCGGAGCAGCCGGCTGGCTGGCGGGCGTGGACACGCCCGGGACGTTAAACTTGATCGGGTCCTGCGCGCTGGCGGTGGCGAGAAGGCCGAGACCGGCGAGGACTGCACTGACTTGGGAGGTGAATTTCATTGCGGGGGAGGGAGCCCGGTTGGGAAACGGCCCGGGTGATTTTGTGCCGTAAAAGGCGCGAAATTGCTCATCCGCCCGGCAAAAATCAATCCCATTGGCGACGAATTTCAGCGCCACCGCCGGCCAACCCGGGCTTGTCAGCCCCCGCATCCTCCGCAAACTCGCCAATCCCATGAACGAAAACCAATTCTGGCACAGCACCGACGGCCAGATTTTGACGGTGAAGAATCAGGGCGACAAGGCGGCCCTCACCCTCGCCTTCTGGCCGCGCAATCCCGCCGAGATGGATTTCCTGAAGGGCCGGCTCGCGGACCTCCACTTCACCGAGCGCAGCTCCCTCCCCCGCATCGGCATCGAGATGCACCTCGACGGCGCGCCCACCGTGGACGGCAACCGCCTGCTGTTAACCGCCCACGCGTTCATCTACGACGCCAACTTCCCCAACGCCGCCTACTGGAGGAAGCTCCTCCGCCCCGGCACGCCCGTTGGCCGCCTCTTCTACGCCCCCGCCGCCGCCAAGCTCTCCACCGGCGAGATCTGGACGGCCATCAAGAACAACGACCTCAAGCTGCCCAATACCATCAGCATCGACTCGCGCGGCCGCGTCTTTCTCACGCCGCACCAGGTCAGCTACACCCTCTCGCCGAAGCTCCAGCGCGTGAACTTCGAGCACATCGTCAGCGGCTACGCCGGCCGCTCGTTCCTCGACAAGGCCCAGGTCCGCCACGACGCCTCGCCTCTCACCATCCCGCCGCGCTCCGGCATCCTCACGAGCTGCTCGATGTATCTGAAGGAGCACTTCGTCGTGCTCAACCAGGGCGAGGGCAACTTCGGCCTCCACACCTCCGCCGTCCTCCTCGACCCGATCAAGACCTTCGGCACGAATGTCATGCTCGAGATCTACAACACCGGCGACCAGCCCGTGGTGAATCCCATGGTCTCGGTCGATATCTTCCGCGCGCCGCCGTTCACCGACCCCGAGGTCAAGACCCTCACCAAAAAGCGACAGCGCCTCCTCTCCACCGCTACCAGCCTGTTCAAGTGCCTCGACGACAACCCGCCGCTGGACACCGCCGAGGCGAAACCGAAGACCAAGATCGTCGTGCGCGGCCAGAGCGGCACGATGGAAAACCGCGCCGTCTTCGTCCGCGCCAACGACGACCTCAGGAAGTTCCTCGACGGCGACGCCTGCCCCGTCGGCAGCCGCACCATGATCCAGGCACTCGACAACGCCGCGCCCGACGCCGACACGCTCATCATCGACTACTTCCCCGACCTGCTTGAACACATCGAGCTCATCACCCGCATCGGCGACGTGAAGCTCAAGCGCATCATCTTCCGCCAGGCCTCACGCACACACGGCTACTTCCTCTCGAGCAACGCCCACGCCCGCCTCGACACCTTCTATGCCATCGGCATCTCGGTTTACTGGTATGACGTCGTGACGAAGGATCTTTACGTCCACACCTACAAGAAGGGCCACGGCTTCTTCGTCCGCGAGGAGATGGCGCGCAAGTTCCAGGAGACCACCATCCTCGCCTTCTACGGCTCGGCCGTCGGCATCGAGGCGGCGGACACCGAGCGGATCACGCGCCTGGTCGAGCAGCTCACCGGCTTCATCGGCCCCAACGTCGGTGTGCTCACCGGCGGCGGCGGCGGCGTCATGCGCCTCGCCACCGACCAGGCGCGCAGCAAGGGCGCCCTCACCGGCGCCTGTTTCCTCGAGCTCGAGGCCCAGCCGCCCGAGCTCGGCGTGGACTTCTTCAACACCTTCCAGGAATCGTCGCGCCACTTCCGCCAGAAATGGTTCGAGGCGGCGGATTTTTGCATCTTCAACGTCGGCGGCGTCGGCACGCTCGAGGAAATCGGCATCGAGATGTGCAACCTCAAGCTCGGCATCCGCCCGCGCGTGCCCTACGTGTTCTTCAACTCCAAGTTCTGGGGCGACCTCCGCACGCAAGTGAAGACCATGATCGACACCAAGCGAGCCCCCGCCTGGATGACCGACTACCTCCTCTTCACCGACGACCCCGACGAGGTCGTGCGCTTCTACCGCAAGACCCTCCAGGTTTTGTGACGTGGAAATCGCAGGCGCGGCTTTACGCCGCGACCCATCCCTGCCCATCTCAGTCCGTGGCTAACAAGCTTCCCTCTTCCGTCCTCGTCGTCGGCTCCGGCGGGCGCGAACACGCGCTGGTCCGCTCGCTCGCCGCCTCGCCCGCGAAACCGCGCGTCCTCTGCGCGCCGGGCAACGCCGGCATCGCGGCCGACGCCACCTGCTTCCCTGTGCCGGTTGAGGACATCGCCAGGCTCGTGGCGCTGGCCCAGCGTGAGAAAGTGGAATTCGTCGTCGTCGGACCCGAGGTGCCGCTGTCGCTCGGCCTCGCCGACGCCTTGATTGCCGCGAATATCCCCGTTTACGGCCCGAAGGCCAAGGGCGCTAGGCTCGAGGCCTCCAAGACCTTCACGAAGCAGATCCTGCTGAAGCACAAGATCCCGACCGCCGCCGCCGGCTTCTTCACCGAGGTCGAGCCCGCGCTCACCTACCTGCGCTCGCGCCCCGTGCCGATTGTCATCAAGGCCGACGGCCTCGCCGCCGGCAAGGGCGTGGTCGTGGCGCAGACTTCCGCCGAAGCCGAAGCGGCCGTGCGCGACATGCTCGCGGGCAACAAATTTGGCGCCGCCGGCAGCCGCATCCTGATCGAGGATTGTCTATTCGGTGAAGAGACCTCGATCCTCGTCGTCGTGTCGGGCCGCGACTACGTCATCCTGCCGACCTCGCAGGACCACAAGCGCATCGGCGACGGCGACATCGGCCCGAACACCGGCGGCATGGGCACCTATTCACCGGCCGAGGTCGTGACACCCGCGCTGCTCGCGCGCATCGAGAACGAAATTGTCCGCCCCTCCGTCAGCGCGATCGACGCCGAAGGCCTCGATTACTGCGGCACCTTGTTCATCGGCATCATGCTTACACCCAGCGGCCCGAGCGTGATCGAATACAACGCCCGTTTCGGCGATCCCGAAACGCAGGTCGTGCTCCCGCGCCTCAAGACCGACCTGCTCGCTCTGCTCTGGGCCGCCACGCAGCGGACGCTCGGCGGCTTCCAACTCGAGGTGCAGCCCGACTACGCGCTTTGCGTCGTGGTTGCCGCGAAAGGATATCCGGACAAATTCCAGAAGGGCGACGCCATCACCCTGCCCGCCTCGCTCCCACCGCACACCTTCATCTACCACGCCGGCACGGCGAAGAACGCCGCCGGTCAGCTCACCGCCAGCGGCGGTCGCGTCCTCGGAGCCACGGCCCTCGCCCCGACGCTGCGCGAAGCCGCCACCCGCGCCTACGCTGCCTGCGACCAAGTCCAGTGGGCGAACAAGTATTACCGCCGCGACATCGGCGCGAAGCAGCTCAACCGTTCCTGATGAAATCGTTCTCGCTCCTCGTTCTCCTTCTCGTTCTCCCCGGCTTCATCCGCGCCACCGAGCTGACCGACCTCGGTCAGGGCCTCTCCTACCTGCGCATCCATTCCATCGCAGACTCGGAGGCCGTGCTGCGCCAGGCCGTGCCCGGTGCCGGCGCGCTGGTGCTCGACCTGCGCTATGCGACCGCAAGCGACGAATCAGCCGCGGCCCTGCAGGCCGCCCTCGCCGGCCATTCGCCCGGCACTCCGCTCTTCATTCTCGTCAGCCCGGCGACGCCGGCCGCACTCGCCCCCGCCATCGGAGCACCCGCCCTCACGCTCGGTGCGCCGGGCTCGGTGCCGACACCCAAGGTGGTCGTGCAAACCGACGACGCCGCGGACCGTCGCGCCTACGACGCCCTCGACGCCGACACGCCGCTCGAAAGACTCATCACCGGCAAGATTGAGAAGGAACGCTTCGACGAGGCGACCCTCGTGCAGGAATTCAAGAACGGCCACCCGGAGGCGGCCCCCCCGCCCCTGCCGGATCCCACGGCGCCGAAGACTGCCGAAGCATCCGCGAAGCCCGTCCCGCCTGTTGACCGCGTGCTCCAGCGCGCCGTGCATCTGCACCGCGCCCTGCTGGCGCTGAAAAACCGGTAGGGCGAGTCGTCCCGGCGAGCCGCCGCTCATCCAGTCTGTCCGCCATGGCCTCGGCGGCGGCGGAAGGTTTCGTCCCACCCTCCTTGACGCAAACCATCTTGCCGTCATCTTGACGCAATCCATGCCAAATCCCGGCCACATCCTCGTCGTCTGCACCGGCAACATCTGCCGCAGTCCCATGGCCGAGGGTTTGCTCCGGCACGCCCTCGCCGCCCAGCCCGAGCCGCTGAAGTCGCTCAAGGTCGTTTCCGCCGGCGTCGCCGCCCGCACCGGCGAGCCTGTTTCGGCAAACTCGGTCGCCACCCTGAAGAAAGCCGGCATCGACATCAGCCACCTGCGGGCCCAGGCCCTCACCCAGGACCTGCTCGACCGCGCCCTCGTCGTCTTCGGCATGACCGAGTCGCACCGGACCATCATCCAGATGCAGGCCAATCCGGTGCCGGCACACCTCTACCTTTTTCGCGAGTTCATGCCGCCGCCCGCCGACAAGGAAATAGGCGATCCTTACGGCGGTCCGCTCAAACACTACGAGACGGCCCGCGACGAGCTGGTCGAGGCCGTGCCCAGCATCCTGGCCTTCCTTAAGACACTCCTCGACGGGCGGAAGGCCTGATTTCCGGCTTTCGCGTCTCGATTTTTGATTTCCGCTCCGCTCTGCTCGGGCAGTCGAAAATCGAGAATCCCATATCGAAAATCCCATGTCCCTGAACGCCGCCCCCCTCGCCCAGCTCGATCCCGCCGTCCACGCCGTCATCGCCGCCGAGCTGGCCCGCCAGCAAAGCCACCTCGAGCTCATCGCCTCCGAGAATTTCACCAACCCGGCCGTCATTGCGGCCATGGGCTCGGTGCTCACCAACAAATATGCCGAGGGCTACCCGGCCAAGCGCTGGTATGGCGGCTGCGAGCAGGTGGACAAGGTCGAGCTCCTCGCCATCGAGCGCGCGAAGCAGCTCTTCGGTGCCGAGCACGCCAACGTGCAGCCGCACTCCGGCTCGCAGGCCAACTTCGCGGTTTACACCGCCGTGCTCTCGCCGGGCGACAAGATCCTCGGCATGAATCTCAGCCACGGCGGCCACCTCACGCACGGCAACCCCGCCAACTTCTCCGGCAAGCTCTACCAGTTCGTGCAATACGGCGTCCGCGAGGACACCGGCCTGATCGACTACGACGAACTCGCCGCCGTCGCCCAGCGCGAGAAGCCGAAGATGATCACCGTCGGCGCCTCGGCCTACTCGCGCATCATCGACTTCGCCCGCATGGGCGAGATCGCCCGCTCGGTCGGCGCGTTCCTTTTTGCCGACATCGCGCACATCGCCGGTCTCGTCGTCACCGGCCACCATCCCTCGCCGTTCCCGCACGCCGACTTTGTCACCACCACCACGCACAAGACCCTGCGCGGCCCGCGCGGCGGCCTCACCATGTGCAAGGCGGCGCACGCCAAGGCGATCGACTCCGCCGTGTTCCCCGGCGGCCAGGGCGGCCCGCTCATGCACATCATCGCCGCCAAGGCCGTGTGCTTCGGTGAGTGCCTCAAACCCGAGTTCAAGGCCTACAGCGAACAGGTCGTGAAGAACGCCCGCGCCCTCGCCGCCGCCATGGTCGCGCGCGGCTACAAGATCAATTCCGGCGGCACCGACAACCACCTCATGCTGGTGGATCTCCGCGCCAAGTTCCCCGAGCTCACCGGCAAGCTCGCGCAGGAGACGCTCGATCAGGCCAACATCACCTGCAACAAGAACACCGTGCCGTTCGAGACCCGCTCCCCCTTCCAGGCCTCCGGCATCCGCCTCGGCACCCCCGCCATGACGACCCGGGGGATGAAGGAAGCCGAGATGGCCGAGATCGCCGGTCTCATCGACGGCGTGCTCACCGCCATCGGCACGCCCGATTCGGCCGCCGTGCTCGCCGCCACGAAGCAGAAGGTCGTTGCCCTCACGGGCCGGTTCCCGCTGCCGTATAAAGCGGTGTAAGGTTTAAGGGCGTAAGCGACGCATCCAGTGCTTACAGCTTAAACCCTAAAGATTATCCCCTGGAAGGTGCGCCTCGACCGCCTCAAGGCCTTCGCCCTCGGCCTGCCCCACACCGCAGTGGTCAAGCAG
>JBDHQK010000145.1:0-5926 GCA_039807025.1 Lacunisphaera sp. | reverse complement strand
TAGGCGGCCTTGAGGTCGGGGTTGTTCCGGAGCTCGGCGGACGGGCCTTGCATCGCCACCGTGCCGGTCTCGAGGACGTAGGCGTCGTGCGACACCTCGAGGGCGAGGTTGGCGTTCTGCTCGACGAGCAGGATGGTGATGCCGTGGGTCCGGTTGATCTCCACGATCTTCTCGAAGATGGTGGAGATGAGCTTGGGGGCGATGCCAAGCGAGGGCTCGTCGAGCATGAGCAGCTGCGGCTCGCCCATGAGGGCGCGGCCGATGGCCAGCATCTGCTGCTCGCCGCCGGAGAGCGTGCCGGCGGCTTGCGCGAGGCGCTCCTTGAGGCGGGGGAAGACGCTGAAGACGTAGTCGCGATTTTGCGCGATCTTCGCCTTGTCGGTCTTGAGGTAGGCGCCCATCGTGAGGTTCTCGTCCACGGAGAGGTTGGAAAAGACCATGCGGCCCTCGGGCACGTGGCACAGGCCGCGGGCGACGATCTGGTGCGGCGGAAGCTTCGAGATGTCCTCGCCCTTGAAAGTGATGCCACCCTGCTTCGCCCGGAGCAGGCCGGAGATGGTGCGGAGCGTGGTGGTCTTGCCGGCGCCGTTGGCGCCGATAAGCGTGACGATGCGGCCGGCCTCGATGGTGAACGACACATCACGCAGCGCGGTGATGGCGCCGTAGCAGACCTCGAGGTTTTTGACGGAGAGCATCGCGGGAATTTTCGATTTTGGATTCTCGATTTTCGATTGGGTGGCTGCGCGTGGATTCAAGCCGTGATTGGCTGGGTCGGGTTCGGAATCGAAAATCGAGAATCCAAAATCGAAAATAACATCAGTGGTGGGAGAGGGAGGTGCCATGGTCCTCGCCGAGGTAGGCCTCGATGACCTTCGGGTCGGACTGGATCTGGGCCGGGTTGCCCTCGGCGATCTTTACGCCGTAGTCGAGGACGGCGATGCGCGAGCAGACACCCATGACGACCTTCATGGAATGCTCCACGAGCAGAATGGAGAGGCCGAACTGTTTCTGGACCTGCTGGATGAGGCGGATGAGGTCGACCTTCTCGGTCGGGTTCATGCCGGCGGCGGGCTCGTCGAGGAGGAGGAGCCTGGGCTTGGTGGCGAGGCAGCGGACGATCTCGAGGCGGCGTTGCTCGCCGTAGGGGAGACTCTTGGCCGGGGCGTCGCGGAAGCGGCGGAGGTTGAAGATGTCGAGCAGCTCCTCGGCGCGCTTGGTGATGGCGGCCTCGTCGCGCCGGAAGGCGCCGAGGCGGATGAGGGCATGGAAGGCGGCCGTGCCGCGGTGGAGGTTGCAGGCGACGCGGACGTTGTCGAAGACCGAGAGCGAGCCGAAGAGCCGGATGTTCTGAAAGGTGCGGGCGATGCCGCACTCGACGATCTCGTTGACGCGCAGGCCGGCGAGCGGCCGGCCGTTGAACCGGACGGTGCCGGAGGTGGGCTGGTAGACGCCGGTCATGAGGTTGAAGACCGTGGTCTTGCCGGCGCCGTTGGGGCCGATGAGGCCGCAAAGCTCGCCCTCGCCGACGGTGAAGTCCACGGCGTTCACCGCGGTGAGGCCGCCGAACTTGATGGAAACCCGGTCGAGCCGAAGGATCGGCGGGTTTGTGGCCTGATTGCTTTGAGTCGCGGGCATCAGGATTTTGCCTTTCCGAACCTGAAATTGAAGAGCCCCTGGGGGCGGACGATCATGAGCACGATCAGGAGCAGCGAGTAGATGATCATGCGGTATTCGGCGATCGGGCGCAGGACCTCGGGGAGCAGGGTGAGCAGGATGGCGGCGAGGATGACGCCGAGGGTGTTGCCCATGCCGCCGAGGATGACCATGACGACGATCTCAATGCTCTTGGTGAAGTCGAAGCCGGTGGGCGTGATGGTCATCTTGAAGTGGCCGTAGAGGCCGCCGGCCGCGCCGGCGAAGAAGGCGCCAATGACGAACGCCACGATCTTGTAGCGGGTGGTGTTGAGGCCGACGGCCTCGGAGGCGATCTCATCGTCATGGGTGGCGAGGAAGCCGCGGCCGTAGGTCGAGTGGACGAGGCTGGTGACGGTGAACACGGTGACGGCGCCGACGGCGAGCACCCAGAAGAGGGAGGTGTAGGCCGGGATGCCGTTGAGCCCGAGGGCGCCGCCCAGCACCTCGACGTTCTGGAAGATGACGCGGATGATCTCGCCGAAGCCGAGGGTGACGAGGGCGAGGTAGTCGCCCTTGAGGCGGAGCGAGGGGATGCCGACCGCGACGCCGGCCAGGGCGGCGCCGAGGCCGCCGGCGGTGAGCGCGGCGAGGAACATGAGGCCCTGCTGGAAGGCGGTGCCGCCCTCCTCGCCGAGGAGCCGCGGGCCGAGGAAGAGCGAGACGGCGGCGGCGAGATATGCGCCGACCGACATGAAGCCCGCGTGCCCGAGCGAGAACTGACCGGTGTAGCCGTTCACCAGGTTGAGCGAGACGGCGAGGATGATGTTGATGCCGATGCCGATCAGGACGTCCTGATAATAGGCCCAGCCGTCGAGGTGGGCCTCCAGCCAGCCCGTCGAGGCGGACAGGCCGTAGGCGGCGAGCAGGGCGAGCAGGAGGTAGAAATGCGGGCGCGGCATGGCGGGATGGTTTTAAGGCGTAAGGTTCAAGCGCTAAGGGACGAGGTCTTGCCGCTTACACTTACACCTTTTCCACGCTGGCTTTGCCGAGCAGGCCGGCGGGGCGGAAAAGCAGGATGATGATGAGGATGGCGAAGGCGATGGCGTCCTTGTAGGTGGACCACTGGCTGCCGTTCACGAAGGTCTCGACCGTGCCGAGCAGCAGGCCGCCGAGGGCGGCGCCGGGGATGTTGCCGATGCCGCCGAGCACGGCGGCGACGAAGGCCTTGAGGCCGGGCATGACGCCCATCAGCGGGTCGATCGAAGGGTAGTTGAGCGCGTAGAGGATGCCGCCCGCGCCGGCCAGGGCCGAGCCGAGGCCGAAGGTGAAGGAGATGACGATGTCGTTGTTCACGCCGACCAGCTGGGCGGCTTTCGGGTTGAGCGAGACGGCGCGCATCGCGGTGCCGATCTTGGTGCGGTAAACGATGAACTGCAGCCCGACCATGAGCAGGGCGGTGACGACGATGACGACGACCTGGTTGGAGGAGATGACGAGCCCGCCGAGGGTGAAGTTGGCCGAGGGGAAGACGGCGGGGAAGGTGCGCGGCGTGGCGCCGAAGAAAACCTGGCCGGAATATTCGAGCAGCAGGGAGACGCCGATGGCGGTGATGAGGACGTTGAGCGTGGCGCCGCCGCGCAAGGGGCGGTAGGCCAGCCGTTCAATGGTCATGCCCAGCACCGCACAGCCGAGCATGGCGCCGAGGAGGATGAGGAGGCCGCCCCCGACCGTGTTCTCCGGGATGAACTTGCCCAGGTAGTAGCCGAGGAAGGCGCCGACCATGAACACATCCGAGTGCGCGAAGTTGATGAAGCGCAGCACGCCGTAAACCATCGTGTAGCCGAGCGCGATGAGCGCATAGATGGCGCCGAGCGACAGGCCGTTCAGGAGTTGCTGGAGGAATTCGGACACTCGGGAGAGTTGAAAGCTGAAAGTTGAAAGTTGAAAGACTTAATCGCGCAGGGAGTCGCGTAACCCGGATAGCATGCGGACAATTTCCAGGGCCGATTGGTAGAGCTCATCGTAAGCGGGCGGGGTAAGCAGTCCTTGGTTCCGGGCGATGCCGGCTTGGGTGATAAGCTCAAAAGCCGATCCCGTGGCGATCTCGATGAAACGACGAAAGTCAGCCTTGGACGAGCGGGAACAGCCTTCGGCCACATTGGAGGGGACCGACACCGCGGCCCGCCGCATTTGGTTGGTCAGCCCGAAGCGTTCGTCGGACGGAAAAATCCTGGTCAAATCGTATACGCGGCCGGCGAGAACAATGCTCTTTTTCCAAACTTCGAGCTTCTCAAAATTGAACATAGGGGCTCCGCAGGAGAGTCTTTCACCTTTCACCTTTCAACTTTCAACCGCGTGGCGCATCACGGATCCACCGTCTCCACGAACTCCATGCGGCCGGCCTTGACCCGCATCATGACGGCGGACTTGGTGGCGTTGCGTTCGCCGTCGATGGTGATGCGGCCGGTGACCCCGGCAAAATCCTTGGTGGCGGCCAGGGCGGCGCGCAGCGCGACGCGGTCGGTGGTGCCGGCGCGGCGGATGGCGTCGGCGTAGAGCATCATGGCGTCATAACCGAGGGCGGCGGTGCTGTCGGGCTCCTCATCGTCCCAGCGGTGGCGGTATTTGCGGACAAATTCCCGGACGGCGGGCGCGGAGTTGTCGGCGGAGAAGCCGGTGGAGTAATAGGTGTCCTCGACGGCCGGGCCGCCGAGGGCGGTGAGCTGCGGGGCTTCCCAGCCGTCGCCGCCGATGAAGGTGCTGGTGAGGCCCAGTTCGCGCGCCTGCCGGCAGATGAGCGCGGCCTCGGTGTAGTAGCCGGGCACGGCGATCACGTCGGGCTGGGAGGCGCGGAGCGCGGTGAGCTGCGCCTTGAAGTCCTTGTCGCCCTCGGCGTATTTCTGCTCGGCGACGAGCTCGCCGCCGAGCGCGGTGAATTTCTTGCGCAGCTCGGCGGCCAGGCCGACGCCATAGGGGGTCATGGGCGTCAGCAGCGCGAGGCGGCGGGCGTGCAGGCTCTCCCGGGCGAAACGGCCGAGCACGGCGCCTTGGAACGGATCGATGAAGCAGATGCGGAAGATGCAGTCGCCGATGGCCGTCACCTTCGGGCTGGTGGACGAGATCGCCATCATGGGAATCCCGGCGCGCTGGCACAGGGGCGCGGCCTCGAGGGAGTTGCTGGAAGGGTTGCCCCCGAGGATGGCGACGACCTTGTCGCGCGACAGGAGCTTCTTGACGGCGGTGGCGGATTCGCCGGCCTTGGACTGGATGTCCTCGACGAGATATTCGACCGGCCGGCCGAGGAGACCGCCGGCGGCGTTGATCTCCTCGACGGCGAGCAGGATGCCCTTGCGGCTGACGATGCCGAAGGAGGCGTCCTTGCCCGTGAGCGAGGCGTAGTGCCCGACCTTGATCGGGGCCTCCGCGGACGCGGCGCGGGCGGGTGCGGGCACCGCGAGCAAGCCGCCGAGCGCCAACGCGAGGGAGAGGGTGCGGCGTGCCGGGGTGGCCCAGACCCGGGAGGGCTGAGCGGCGAAGGAAGCGGGCCTCACGGGGAGACGGTCTTGAAGAACGTGGCCTTGCCGTCCTTGAGGGCGATGATGGTGGCGGATTTGGTGGCGTTGCGATCCTTGTCAATGGTGGTCACGCCGGTGACGCCGGGGAAGTCCTTGGTGGCGGCGAGGGCGGCGCGCAGCTTGGGGCCGTCGGTGGTGCCGGCGCGCTTGAGGGCGTCGGCCAGGACGTAGACGGCGTCGTAGCCGAGGGCGGAGAAGGCGCCGGGGCTCTCGCCGTTCCAGCGGGCCTTGTATTTGGCGGTGAAGGCGGCGACGACGGGATCGGTGTTCTCGGCGGAGAAGTGGGTGGAGTAGTAGCAGCCGTTGAGGGCCTCTCCGCCGATCTTGAGGAGCTGCTCGTCCTCCCAGCCGTCGCCGCCGAAGAACGGCATGGTCAGGCCGAGGTCGCGGGCTTGGCGGACGATGAGGGCGCACTCGGTGTAGTAACCGGGGACGAACACGGCCTCCGCGCCGGCGGCCTTGACGGCGGTGAGCTGGGCGCGGAAATCCTTGTCGCCTTCGGAGAAGTTTTTCTCGGTGACGACCTCGCCGCCGGCGGGGATGAAGGTTTCCTTGAAGAACTTGGCGAGGCCGAGGCTGTAGGCGTTGGAGACACTGGAGAGGATGGCGACCTTCCGGACCTTCAGGTCCTCCTTGGCGAACTTGGCCATCACGGTGCCCTGGTAGCTGTCGACGAAGCAGGTGCGGAACACGTACTCGTTGAGCTTGCCGTTGCT
>JBDHQK010000144.1:0-6068 GCA_039807025.1 Lacunisphaera sp. | reverse complement strand
CAACCTGGGCCGGGGTCGGCACGGCGGCCGGGGCCACGGGAACCTCGACCGGCTTGGCGTATTTCTTCGCGATCTCGTCGTAGTAGATCTTGCTGACGGTGCTCGAGACCGACTTCGTATCCGCCGCCACAAAGCCCTGCTCCTTGAGCCAGGAAAGCATTTCCTTGGGCTCAACGTTGTATTGCTTGGCGATCTCGTGGATGCGGGAACTCATTCAGTATGTCGGTGTGGCGTGGATGGATGGGTGTCTCAGGAACCGGAAACCTTGGCGATAAGGGCGGCCGACTCTTCCTCGGTGAAGCCGAAGCCGACGAGGTCGGAGGCCTCGACGCCCTCGAAGGCGGCCGGCGAGTTGATGCCGTTTGCGACGAGGCGCTCGGCCACGGCTTTGTCGAAACCGTAGGTGCCGACGAAGAGGCTGATCGCCTGCGCGCGCGGGTCGGCGGTGACGACCTTGAATTCCTCGATGTCGAGGCGCCAGCCCACCAGGCGGGAGGTCAGGCGGGCGTTCTGGCCCTTGCGGCCGATGGCGACAGCGAGGTCGTCGTTCACCACGCGGACGAGCAGGCGCTTGTTCTTCTCATCGAGAATGATCTCGCGCGGCACGGCCGGCTTGAGCGCCTCGATCAGCATTTCCTTCGTGTCGGCGTGGTAGGGAATGATGTCGATCTTCTCGCCGCCGAGCTCGCGAACGACGCTTTTCACGCGGGCGCCCCGGGCGCCGACGCAGGCGCCGACCGGATCGACCTTCGGGTCGCTGCTGGTGACGGCGATCTTGGTGCGGTAGCCCGGTTCCCGGGCGAACGACTCGATCTTGACCGTGCCGTCGGCGATCTCGGTGACCTCGAGCTCAAACAGGCGGCGGACAAACTTGGGGCTGGCGCGGCTGAGGATGATCTCGGGGCCGCGGCTGCTGTTCTCGATCTCGAGCAGGATGCAGCGGATGCGCTCGCCGGGGGCGTATTCCTCGCCGGGCACCTGTTCCTTGCCCGGCATGACGGCCTCGGCCTTGCCGAGGTCGATGAAGAGGTCGTTGCGCTCGCGGCGGCGCACGGTGCCGCTGACGATGTCGCCCACGGAATCCTTGAAGTCGTCGTAGATGCGCTCCTTCTCGAAGGCGCGGAGGCGCTGCATGATGGCCTGGCGGGCCGTCTGCGCGGCGATGCGCCCGAGGTAGGACGGGTCAATTTCCTTCTCAATGGTGTCACCGATGACGGCGCCGGCCTTGAATACCTGCGCCTTCTCGACGTGGATCTGCAGCTTCGGATCGGACACGGAATCGACGACCTTGAGCAGGGACCAAGCGGTGAGCTGGCCGTTCTTCGGGTTGATCTCGATCTTGAGCTCCTGGCCCGAGTTCACGCCCTTCAACGCCGCCGTCTTGATGGCGTTGACGATGGTGGAGATCATGTCGGCACGCGGGATGCCCTTCTCCTTCTCCATGTATTCGAGGACCGTCAGGATTTCGCTGCTCATGGTGTGTGTGGATTAATGAGGAAAAAAAAGGCGGACCCGAGGGCCCACCTTTTAGAAAGTGAACTAGTTATTGGGGGTGGAAGTTATTGCCCGGCCGGAAGGCTTGTCAAGCCCCCGGCAAGTTTTCTCTGATGCAGCGACTTGCGCGGGCTTCCTGCTCCAATATCCACGCCAACAAACCCTGTCCCCAGCCGTGGCAAAGCGCCCCGCTTCCCCGCCCGGTCACCCCGAGTTTTGGCAAGGCGGCGCGCACCTGCGTCGGCACATCGCCCAAGAACCAGTGGAACCACCGCGCCGACCAATCACGGCCGGTCCGGGCGGCCACCAACGGCATGAACCCGTCGCACACCAGATTATCCAGACGCGTGCCACCCACCGCCCCGCCCACCAAGTCGCGGGCAAAAACTTCCCGCATCGTCGCCAGGCCGAGTTGCTGTCGCGCCCGGCTGGTTGGCGCCGAGTCCAATTTTCCGCCCGGCCAGGTGTCCGCCAGTTGCAGCAACCGCGCCGGCCAGTCCGGCCGCGCCGCCGTCCATTTCTGATACTGCCGCAAACGCGTCCGCGGATGGTTCGCCGGCCGCACTCCCTGCGCCTGCCACTGCGCCCCGCTCCCGCCATAGATTTGGGCCAGGTCGAGGCCGTCACTCCATGCCACCAGCGGGTATTTCGCCGCCACCGTCAGCATTGCCGCGCGGTTGTGCCGGTAACCGAGTATCTCCAGCGCCGTGCCGTGCGCCGCCGCCTCCCATCCCACCCGCGCGATCCGTTTGTTAGCGAAGTCCACTTTCTGTTGCCACCGCCCCGCCGCCTTCGCCCGCAGCAGACCGGGCAGTTCCGCCGGCGGGGTGGCGGCGAGTTCCGCGAATCTCTCCCATTCGTCCCGCGCTGTGATGGCCTCCAGCGCCTCGTCGGAGGCGTATTCTTCCAGATCGCGATGCAACCACGGCAGCAGCACCAGCGTCGGCAACTCCCTCCCATCGCCGCGCCGTGCCGGCCTTTCACCCGACGCCGGCGGAAACAGCACGACGTGCAGCGCCACGCTATTGTAGGCGCGATCCGCCTCGTGGTGATGAGCCCGCCAGTCTGCCAAGTGGAAGTGCACCTCCACGTCGCCCGTGACGCTTTCCCCGCCAATCCGCAGCTGCGCGCCCCGAAAATCCGGCCCGCCCAGCAGATTCCACGTGCCCACGGTGCGGATCTCCAGCGGCCGCCCGTCCTCCAACCGCAGGCGCGTCCGGTCAAAGTCGCCGCGCAGCCAGATCTTCTGCACCACCCGCTCGGCGAGGGTGAACGGGCCATACAGGCCCTGCATTTCCGCGACGTGATTGCTCGGGATGGTCATGCTGCCAATTTCTCGCCGGCTGTTCGCCGCAAGTGTGTAGCCCGACCCTGCAAAGAATCCCCCCCTGCCGCCAGCCGAAAGCTGCCGCCTCGCGGGCAGCCAATCCCTCCCCATCTGCGTCGTTGACGTGTCCCCACAACCACGCAGTTTGACTGCCTCGTCCGGTGGGGTGGCAGAGTGGTCTATCGCGGCGGTCTTGAAAACCGCTGAACCGCAAGGTTCCGGGGGTTCGAATCCCTCCCCCACCGCCACCCCGGCATGAAACTCCGCCACCACCCCTACACGCTCGAGCTCAGGCACGCGTTCAACATCGCGAACAACTCCCGCACCGCCACGCCCGCCGTGCTGGTGGAAGTCGAGCAGGATGGCATCACGGGTTACGGCGAAGCCGCCATGCCACCCTACCTCGGCGAGGACCAAGCCACGGCGGCGGCGTTTCTGGGCAAGGTGGACCTCAGCCGGTTTCCGGATCCCTTTCAGCTGGAGGAAATCCTTCCGGCCATTGACGCCCTCGCGCCGGGCAACACCGCCGCCAAGGCGGCCGTGGACATCGCCCTCCACGACTGGATCGGCAAGAAGCTCGGTGCGCCGTGGCACCGCCTCTGGGGCCTCGATCCCGCGAAGGCGCCCGTCACCTCCTTCACCATCGGCCTCGATACCGCCGAGATCGTGCGACAGAAGACCCGCGAGGCCGCTCCCTACAAGATCATCAAGGTGAAGCTCGGCCGCGACACCGACCGCATGATGATCGAGACCATCCGCTCCGTCACCGACACGCCCATCACTGTCGATGCCAACCAAGGCTGGGCCGACCGCAACGAGGCGCTTCAGAAGATCGAGTGGCTGGCGACCCAGAACGTGCTCTTCATCGAGCAACCGATGCCCAAGGCACGGCTCGACGACACGGCCTGGCTGCGCGATCGCAGCCCCCTGCCCCTCGTCGCCGACGAGAGCTGCCAGCGGCTGGCCGACGTGGCGCGCCTGCGCGGCGTCTTTGACGGCATCAACATCAAGCTCATGAAGTGCACCGGCCTCCGCGAGGCCCGCGCCATGGTCACGCTCGCCCGCGCCCTCGACCTGAAGGTAATGCTCGGCTGCATGACCGAGACCTCCGTCGCCATCTCCGCAGCCGCCCAACTTTCCCCGCTCGTGGACTGGGCGGACCTCGACGGCGCCCTCCTGATCCGCAACGACCCCTTCGAGGGTGCCACCATCGTGGACGGCAAGGTGACCCTGAACAACCGCCCCGGCATCGGAGCGGTGAAACGCTGACCCGTGCCGGAAAAGGTTGGTTGCCCCTCCTGTGGATTCGGTCAGATTATCGGCATGAGTCTGCCCCGCAGTTGCCCCCCTGCCCTGCGCCTGCTCGCGGCCCTCACTCTACCCTGCGGCCTGCTGGCTCAACCCACCGCCACCGCCCCCACGCTGCAACTGCCCACCTACACGGTCACCGCGGAGCGCGAACTGCCGCCGCCCGAAAGCTGGCTGTATGCGCGCATCCCGGGCTTCGAGGTCCTCTCCAACGCCTCGGAAGCCAAGACCCGGCACCTGCTCGGAGAATTCCAGCGTTTCACCCATGCGCTGCACCTCGTGTGGCCCGGCCTGATCTCGCCTGCGTCCGCGCCGGCATCGCTCATCCTGTGCGGCCGGGGCGACAAGTTCGGCGCTTTCCTGTCCGCCACCCCCGGCGGCGAAAGGGCCGCGGCCAGCATCACGCTTCGCTCGAGCGAGCAGGCGGCCATCGTGCTCGACCTGCAGACCACCGTGCTCAACCTCCCCGCCTCCGAAGGCCCGTCCCCGGTGATCGTGGACGCCGAGGGCAACGCCGACGGTTCCAACCTGAACCCCGGCATCGCCGTCGATGCCTACCGGCAGTTGAGCCGCGAATACGTCCGCTATCTGCTCTCCGGCCGGGAAACGCCTCCGCCCGCCTGGTTCACCGAGGGCCTGGCCCAGCTCTTCATGGCGATCGATATCACGGACACCTCGATCACACTGGGCAAGCTGGCCGACCCCAACCTCCAGCCGGACCCACTGGCCGGCGGACGCGCCGCACCCGAGGAGGACCGCGACTTCAACGCCGCGCTGGCCACCAGCGCGCTGCTGCCGATGGCGGAGCTGCTTGCCGTCTCCCCTGATTCCACCGAGGCGAGAAACCCGCTTGGCCGCGTCTGGGCCAAGCAATGCTACGCCTTCGTCCACTGGGGCCTGTATGGCGACGACGGCGCGCACCAGAAGGATTTTTTCATCTTCCTGGCCCGCCTCGGCAGCGAGCCGTTGAGCGAGGCCTTGTTTGCGGCCTGCTTCAAGCAGGACTACAAGGAAATGCTTTCGACCCTGCGCGGCTACATCCAGGTCACGCCGCACAAGGTGGCGGGCATTCGCGCAGACAAGGGGCAAAAAATCCCCGAGCCCCCACAGGTTGTCCTGCGCGCGGCGACCCAAGCGGAAGCCGGGCGGATGGTGGGCGATGCCCTACTCCTCGCCGGACATCCCGCCGCAGCCCGCGAGTCCTACCTCACCGCCTACCGGCGCGGCGAGCGCGACCCCGCCTTGCTGGCGGCCCTCGGCCTCGCGGAACTCGCCGACGGCGACCGACCCCGCGCGCAATCCCTGCTGCAGGCCGCTCTCGTCGGCCACGCCAGCCGCCCCCGCGCCAGTCTGGAACTTGCGCACCTGCGCCTGGCCGACGGCCTGGCCCGGCCGCAAGGAACCAACGGCAGGCTCAGCGCCGCACAGACCAGTCAGGTGCTGGAACCCCTGCTGGCCGCGCGCAGTCAGCCGCCGCCTTTGGCGGAAATCTTCGAGTGCTTGGCGGAAACCTGGGCCCACAGCGCGACCCCGCCGACGGCGGCCGACCTTGCCGCCATCGAGGAGGGCGTGAGGCTTTTCCCCCGGAACGCCGAGCTCGTTTACCGCGCGGCCGAGCTCCGCGGGCAGGGCGGCTACGCCCGCGAAGCCCATGGTCTGGTGCGCCTGGGCTTGCGCCTCGCCACTGACGCCCTGACCCGTGACCGTTTCGAGAAACTGCAGGCCGCCTTGCCCCCGGAACCGCCCGCCCCCGCGAAAAACTGCTTGCACGCGGCCCCGGCGCGCTCAGTGATCGCGAGATGCCGCGAGCGGGCGAGGCTCATTTCGCCTCGCCCTTCTCCTCGGGAAGCGCGTGGCGGGTGAGGAGCGGAAGCTGGAAGAGCGTGAAGACGAAGGTGATCGGCATGATGCCGAAGACCTTGAAGGTGACCCATGTGTC
>JBDHQK010000143.1:0-6115 GCA_039807025.1 Lacunisphaera sp. | reverse complement strand
AATTTCGCCCGCGGCACCTACTGGATGAATTTCACCACCACGGACTACCGCATGCGCCTCGACGGGCGCCTGCGCCCGCCCGAGATCAACGGCTGGTTCCATGGCGACTGGTGGTTGGATTTCTGGCACGCGCACTTCGCCTTCCCGATCGCGGCGCCCACCGCCGAGATCGACCTGCAAGGCCGCTGGCGCGACCCGAGCCTCACCAGCTACTTCGGCCGCGCCCAGGCCCGCGAGGCCACCGTGTGGGGCGGCCAGTTCGAACAGGCGGACGCGCTGCTCTTCATCCGACCCAATTTCGCGCATGGGCTGGCCCTCGCGGCGACCCGTGCCAGCGGCACGCAGCACGTGACCGGCACCTTCCAGCACCACGCCGCACCGGAGCGGCTGGATTTTGATTTCGAGACCGATGCCGACCCCGCCGTGCTGGGGCGGATGCTGGCCGGCCAGGCCGACGAGGTGCTCGCCAACCTGCGCTTCACCGCGCCTCCCCGTGTGCACGCCTGGGGCACCCTCGGTGCGGTCAACAACTACACCTTCACCGGCGCGGTCGGGAGCGCGTTCCACTATTTCGGCTTCCCGCTCGATTCGGCGCGCGTCACCGGCGGGGTCACCGGCCAGGACGTGCGGCTCGACACGATCGAGTTCGCGGCGGCCGGCGGCGCGGGCTCGGGCAAGGCGGCGCTTTCCGGCCCGCCGGACTATCGCCGGCTGGGCTTCGATCTTTATCTCAACGACGCGGACCTCGCCCGCAGCATCCGCGCCGTCCAGGAGTATCAGGCCAGTCTCACGGGCCAGCCGCCCACCCCCGTGGCGGACGGCAAGTTCATGCAGCGGGCCGAGGGCGGCCGCCTGAACGTCGGCTTGTCCGCCACCGGCGAGCCCGGCGACCTCGCGAGCTTCACCGGCAACGGCAACGCCGCACTCACCGGCACCCAGCTGGGCGAGATCCACCTCTTCGGCCTGCTCTCGCAGGTGCTCAGCGGCCTGTCGCTGAAATTCTCCTCGCTCAAGCTGGATGCCGCGCACACCTCCTTCCGGCTCGAGCACGGCCGGTTGCTCTTTCCCGACCTGAAGATCACCGGCCCCAGCGCGGTCATCGACGCCCGCGGCAACTTCGTCATCGGGACAGGGGGGCTCGATTTCTCCGCCCGCTTCCGGCCCTATGAGGACAACCTCAACCTGATTACCGCCGTGGTGGGCATTGTCATGAATCCCCTCACCAGCATCCTCGAGCTCAAGCTCGGCGGCCACCTTGCCAAGCCCGAATGGTCGGTCGTCGTCAGCGGTTCCCGCCCGCATCCGGAAGCCCCCGCCGCGCCGCCCCCCGCGCCCGCTGACCCGGCCAAACCCGATCCCTCGAAGGGCTGAGCGCAACGGGTTTATAGCGATGGGAAGCGGGCACGCCCATGCCTCACCTCCAATGGCATGGGTGTAATCCTCCAAATACCTTGCCAGCAGAAAATCGCCTCCCTTAGCTGGCGAACGACACCCATGCCACGCCCCACAATACGCCTGCGGCAACCGTTGCTTGCCTATGGCTATTTGCTGCCGTTCGCCGCTTTGGGCCTGGCCGGTGTGATCGGCTGGTGGGGCTGGCACGCCGGCTGGCTGGCCGTCGTGCAACCGCGCCCCTATGATGCCGCCCTGCCCGCCAACGCCAGCATCTGCTTTCTCCTGCTCGGCCTGACCCCCTTCGCGGTGGCACTCCGCTGGCGGCGGACCGCCCTGGCGCTGGCCTCGATCGCCACCCTGCTGCCCTGGGGCACGCTCATCGAGGGCCCGCTCCATCTGGACCTCGGGCTCGACAATCTGTTCGCCCGTCACGAGCGCGTCATTGCCGATCCCGGTGTCGCCCGCATGCCGGACGCCCTCGCCGCCGTGCTCCTGCTCAGCGCGCTGCTGCTGGTCTGGCTCGCCGCCCGACCGGCGGACAAACGCCGGCCCCTCCTGCTGGCCTTGTTCGGCTCCTTGGGCGCGGGTTACGGCCTGACCGGCCTCGCCGCCTACCGCACCGGCCTCAATGCAGTCGAGGGCTGGCACACCTATGCGCGGCTCGGGCCGCACACGGCGGTCCTCCTTGTCGTCCTGGGCCTCGGTCTGATTTGGCTCGCGGTCCGGGACGACCCCGACCGCTTCGGCGGCGGCCCGCGCTGGCTCTGGCTGCCCGTCGTCGCCTGCAGCCTCACCGTCACCATCACCTTCTGGGTCGCCCTCCGCGAGCGCGAGCTGGCCTTCACCAACAGCACCACCCAGCTCACCGTCAACAATATCGCCGCCCTCTACAGCGCCGAGTCCGAGGGCACCATCGACAGCCTGGCGCGGCAGACCCGCCGCTGGGCCGGTGACACCAACCTCACTCGCCACGACTGGGAAAGGGAGGTCGCCGTCTTCCTCGGGGATTTCCCCGGCTATCGCTCGATCCAGCGCGTGGGCGCCGACCTGCGCACCGATTGGTTCTGGCCGCAGGCCGGCAATGAGGACGCCGCCTCCTTCGACCACACCAGCCGCCCCCTGCGCCGCGCCGCCGTCGAGGCCGCCCGCCGCACCTACACCTTCGCTATCGCCGCCCCGCTGGACATGCCGCTCCAGTCCCCCACCTTCGCCATCTACATCCCCTTCAACCCGGTCAATGCCTCCTCGGGCTTCATCGTCGGCGAGTTCTACTACGACAAGATTTTCGGGCAGATTGACAACCGCCTCAACCTCACGCGCCGCTACCAGTTCACGGTCACGATCGCCAATCCCGCCGCCGGCAACCGCCCGGTCAAGGTTTATGAATCCATGAGCCCGGATGAGGTTATCGACGACCGTCATCGCCAGTCCCTGGACTACTTCATCCTCAACCAGCACCTGACCATCAGCCTGATTCCCCGTCCGGCCTTCATCGCCGCCCAACGCCAATACCTCCCCGAATTCACCCTCGGGGCCGGCCTGAGCGGCTCCCTCCTCTTCGGCCTCGTCGTCAACCTCGCTCAGGCGGCCCGCCGCCGCCAGCGCCTCGCCGAGCACGCCAGCCGGCAACTGCGCGCGGAATTCGAGGAACGCAAGGAGGCCGAGGCCCGCCTCAAGGCTGCCGACGAGCGCCTCAACCTCGCCTTCGACTCCACCCAGACCGGCGCCTACGAGTGGAACGTCGAGACCGACGCGGTGTATTGCACCCCGAGCATCTGGAAGCTCACCGGCTACGACCCCGCCGACATGCCCACCACCGGCCAGGGCTGGCTCAACCTCCTGCACGGCGACGATCGCCCGGCGGTGCGCGCCGTCATCGACGCCCACTTCCGCGGCGAGACCCCCTTCATCGAGATCGAGCACTGCGTGGTGCACGAATCCGGCGAGCCCCTCTGGATCGCCCTGCGCGCCAAGTGCACCTCCTTCACCGCCACCAAGGCCCCCCGGCGCGTCCTCGGCACCATCCAGAACATCAACGCCCGCAAGCGCGCCGACGAGGCCCTCCGCGCCAGCCAGGCCGAGAGCCGCAAGCTCTCCCTCGTCGCCAGCAAGACCGACAACGCCGTCATCATCACCGACCCCCTCGGCCACATCGAGTGGGCCAACACCAGCTACACCCGCCTGACCGGCCGCAAGCTCGCCGAGGTGCACGGCGACCCCCTCATCGGCTGGCTGGCCAGCCCCGATTCCGACCCCGAGGCCGTCGCCCGGATCAGCCACGCCCTCGCCACCCAGGACTCCATCACCATCGACGCCATCCAGCTCGCCACGGACAACCGCCGCTTCCACGTCCACCTCGATGTGCAGCCCGTCCTCGGCGAGGACGGCCACGTCGAGAACTACATCGCCATCGAGACCGACATCACCGCGCGCGTCGAGATCGAGCAGCAGCTCCGCCAGGCCAAGGCCGACGCCGACGCCCTCTCCCACGCCAAGTCCGACTTCCTCGCCACCATGTCGCACGAGATCCGCACGCCGATGAACGGCGTCATCGGCATGACCAGCCTCCTGCTGGAGACCGACCTCAACGAGGAACAGCGCGACTACGTCAGCACCATCCGCACCAGCGGCGATTCCCTGCTCACCATCATCAACGAGATCCTCGATTTCTCCAAGATCGAGTCCGGCAAGATGGAGCTGGAGAGCCAGCCCTTCGAGCTCGCCCAATGTGTCGAGGAGGCGATTGATCTCTTCGACTTCCCCGCCGCCGCCAAGGGCATTGAGCTCGCCTACGTCATCGATCCCCGCGTGCCCGCCTGCATCCTCGGCGACCTCACCCGGCTCCGCCAAATCCTCGTCAACCTGCTGAACAACGCCGTGAAGTTCACCCCCGGCGGCTCGATCACCCTCGAGGTCGCGGTGGACCCCGCCACGATCGGCCGCCCCGCCGCGGAGAAGCTCCTGCTCGATTTCTTCGTCACCGACACCGGCATCGGCATCCCGCCCGACCGGATGGACCTGCTCTTCAAGCCCTTCAGCCAGGTGGACGCCTCCACCACGCGCAAGTTCGGCGGCACCGGCCTGGGCCTGGCCATCTGCGACCGGCTCGTCCAGCTCATGGGCGGCAGCATCTCCGTCACCAGCACGCCGAACCGGGGCTCCCGTTTTCACTTCTGTATCCAGGCTCAGGCCGTCGATGTCAGCAGCGAGTCCACGCCCCCGCTGTATGCGACCCTGCCTCCCGGTTGCACCGTCCTCGCGGTGGACGATCTCGCCGTCAACCGCACGGCCCTCGACCATTACCTGACCAGTTGGGATGTCCGCCCGCTGCTCGCGGGCGATGCGGCCGCCGCCCTCACCCTGGCAGCCTCGGCACCGCTCGCCGCCGCCATCATTGATCAGGAGCTGCCCGGTCGCTCCGGGCTGGAGCTGGTTGATGAGCTGCGCCTGCGCCACCCCGGCCTCCCCATTGTCCTGCTCACTCCCGCCGCCGCCGCCCGCCGGACCGCCAACACCGACCCACTGCTCCACCTGCTCGCCAAGCCGCTCAAGCCCTACGCGCTGCACTCCGCCCTCCTCCGCCTCCTCACCGGCCAGGCCAGCTCGCCCGACGCCACCACCAACACCGGCGTGGCCGTCCGCCTCGCCGACACCATCCCCATCGACATTCTCCTCGTGGAGGACAACCCCGTGAACCAGAAGATCGCCCTGCGCTACCTCGAGCTCATGGGCTACCTCGCCGACGCCGTCGGCAACGGCCTCGAGGCCCTCCACGCCCTCCGGGAGCGGAATTACCACCTCGTCTTCATGGACGTGCAGATGCCCGAGATGGACGGCTTCGAGGCCACCCGCCAGATCCGCACCATCATCTCGCCCGAGCGCCAGCCCGTCATCATCGCCCTCACGGCCAACGCCCTGCAAGGCGACCGCGAACGCTGCATCGAGGCCGGCATGAACGATTATCTCACCAAGCCCGTGAAGATCGACGAGCTCCAGGCCGCCATCGCCCGGCATTTCACGCTGCCAGCCTAACCGCCGCACCCGTCCTCACAGCCAGCGCCGCATCTCCCCGATCTCCCCGCGCCTCGCCGTGTCCCCGGCGAGGTTTTTCATTTCCAGCGGGTCGCGCTCCAAATCGAAGTATAACCACGGCGTTCCGTCGGCGTTCAGCACCAGCTTGTGCCGCGCCGAGCGGAATCCCCGCCATGCCACCGGACACTGCTGCGCGATTTCCGTCGCGGCGGGCATCGAGATGGACGCGCTGTCGCGCTTGATTCTCCACTCCTTCCCCTCCGCCCAGGCCACCGCCATGTGCGGCAGGTCAACGAGGCTGACCGGACTCTTATCCTCCCGCCCCTTGCCCCTCGCCTCATGTCCTCGAATCAGAAGCGGCACCCTGATCGATTCCTCATGCGGCCACGCCTTCCGGAAAAGGCCGTGGGAGCCATGCATGTCCCCATGCACCGAGGTGAACACGACGATCGTCCCGGAGAGATCCACCTCGCCCAGCAGTTTTCCGATGGCCCGGTCGGTCGCCTCGATGTGGGCGTAATACCCCGCCAGTTCCTCGCGCGCCTGCTTCTCCACATCCCCGCCCACCGGGACGTTCGCCCGTAGCTGCATCCCCCCCGGCTTCACCTCCGCCACATGCGGCGCGGTCGCGTGATACTGCACGGCCGTCGGCGGCAGCGCCTCGCCCAGCCCCTTGCCGCTGCTGATC
>JBDHQK010000142.1:0-6125 GCA_039807025.1 Lacunisphaera sp. | reverse complement strand
CGTCTGCAGCCTCGGTGGCATCGCCGATCCCATCCTCGGCGCCATCCTCATCTTCGTCAGCTTGTCGCTGCTCTACACCTACATCGGCGGCGTGAAGGCCGTCATCTGGACCGACGCCGTGCAATTCGGCCTGTTCCTCGGCGGCGGGCTGTTCGCGCTGTTCTACATTCCCACGCTCGTGGAAGGCGGCTGGGGCGCGGCGCTGGCGCAGGCGGGTGCAGCGGGAAAGCTCGCGTGGCTCAACACCAGCTTCACCTTCTCCGCGCCCTTCAACCTCTGGATGGGCGTCCTCGGCGGCACGGTGCTGGTGCTGTCCACGCACGGCGCCGAGCAGCTCATCGTGCAGCGCGTGCTCGCCTGCGGCACCGTGGCCGACGGCCGGAAGGCGCTCGTGCTGAGCGGCGTCCTCATCTTCCCGCTCTTCCTGATCTTCCTCCTCGTCGGCGCGATGCTGTGGGTCTTCTACCAAGGCCACCCGTTCCAGATCCCTCTGCCCGAGGCGCGACCGGGCATCAAGTCCAACGATTTCATCTTCCCCATCTTCATGCTGACGGAGGTGCCGCACCTGCTGAAGGGCTTCCTCATCGTCGCCATCCTCGCCGCGGCGATGTCGTCCATCAGCTCGGCCATCACCTCGCTCGCCTCGGTCTCGACCATGGATTTCATCAAGCCGCTCGTGAAGGACCGCAGCGAGGAATATTACCTGCGCTTCAGCAAGCTCTCGACTGTGGCCTGGGCCGGCGCGCTGGTCTTCACGGCGTGGCTCACGCGCGAGGTCACCTTCGTGCTCAACGCCGCCTTCTCGCTGCGCGGGCTGACCGCCGGCGCGCTGCTCGGCTCGCTCCTCATCGCGCTCTTCTGGCGGCGCCTCGGCGCGCGGGCCGCGATGGCCGGCATGATCGCCTCGCTCGTCGTGATGAATCTCCTCTACTGGCCGCCCAACCTCCCGGCGCTGCAACCGTGGTGGCAGCGCACCTTCGGCGGCGAGGTCTTCTGGCCGTGGTTCACACTCATCGGGGCCCTCGTCACGCTGGGCACGGCGTGGCTGGTCGGGTCCGTCTGGCCGGAGCGGACGAGCCCGCGGCAC
This sequence comes from Lacunisphaera sp., assembly GCA_039807025.1. Taxonomy (GTDB): domain Bacteria; phylum Verrucomicrobiota; class Verrucomicrobiia; order Opitutales; family Opitutaceae; genus Lacunisphaera. The sequence continues at coordinate 5,038 of JBDHQK010000142.1, read as the reverse complement.
GACGGCGCCAGCTAGGCCGGCACCACCCCGTGGCCGGCTTTGATGTGCGCCACCGAAATATTCCCGCCATCGAGCGCGAAGCCGCCCTTGAAGGGATTGCCGGCCATGAAGAGCGGCGTGTCGAGGTCGGCGTAGGTGAACCCGCCCTGCCCGGCCGCGAAACACGCCGAGGTCGTCATCGCGAGGATGGACTCGACGTTGCCGCCGATCATGAGGCCGAGCCCGGTGCGCTTGGCGACGGCGGCGATGTCGAGTGCCGTGGCGAGCCCGGCCTTCATCAGCTTGATGTTCAGGAACTGCGCCGCCCGGGCGTCGGCGATCTTCTGGGCGTCCACGCCGGAGCAAACGGCTTCATCCGCCGCGACAGGCCAGCCGCTCTCCTCGCCCAACGCCTTCATGCCCGCCAGGTCGTCCTTCGCCAGCCACTGCTCAAGCAGCGCCGGCTTGATGCCGAGGTCGCGCAGGCCCTTGACCAAAATAGTCGCGTCGGCCCGGGACACGCCGGCGTTGCCATCGAGGATCAACGGCGAATCGGGCGCCACCTCGTGGATGGCCCCGAGCCGCGCCAAATCGTAGGCCGCGCCCTTGGGGCCGCCGACCTTCACCTTGATCAGGCGGATGCGCCGCGCGCGGATGGCCCGCGCATCGAGCGCGGCCTGCTCCGGCGAACCGGTGGTCACGGTCATGTCGGTCTCGATCGTCGTGCCGGCCCCGCCAAAAAATTTCCACATCGGCACGCCGTCGCGCCGGTTCAGGGCGTCCAACAGCGCCATCTCGAAGGCGCACTGGGCCGAGCCGCACGCCGCGCCGCCCCGGGACCGAAACTCCTCGGCCAAGGCGCGCCAGTCGTCCACCGACCGGCCGACCAGCCAGCCCTGCGCCGTCGCGAGCGTTGCCATGGCCTGTGCCTGCGTCTCGCCGTTGTAAGGCGGCAGCGGCGCCGCCTCGCCGTGGCCGACAAAACCGCCGTCGAGCTCGACGGTCACAAGCGCATTGTTTGCCATGGCCTGCGCCCCGCCGGAAATGCCGAAGGGCGTGTGCAGGGCAATGTCGAGCGGCTGGAAGGTGAAGCGGCGGATGCGGGCGGGGGCGGTCACGGGGCGCGACTACAAGACCTGCGCGCCAAAAGGCAAAGCCGGAGTCCCCGGCGAAAACGCGCGCCCGCGCTACTGCGGCAGAGCATCCACCGCCTCGAGCAACGCCTGGCGGGCGGCCCGGTAGGCGGCCACATCCTTGCGGTAGTCGTCGAATCCCCGCAGCACCCGCGCGATGACGGCCTGCGCGCGCTGCGGGTCGCGCCGCTTGAGCTGCGCCAGCAGCTCGCAGTCCTCCAGGCCGATGCGGTGCGCCTCGAAGCGGTGGCTCGAGAGCGGACCGTCGGCCGCCGGATACCACACGTGCGAATCGCCCGCGGGCAGATACTGCCCCACCATGTGGAAGCGGACGAGTTCTTCATAAGGCTTCGCCGTGTGGTGATTCCCGCCCCAGTGCAGGTAGCCCTGGAGGTTGAACTTCGCGAGGGCCCAACCCATGTAAACCTGCCGCAATCGCTCCTGATCGAGCAGCCGGTTCAGCCACGGCCCGCCGGGTGCCAGGCAGGTGTAAACCCACACCTGGTCGCCGGCCGCCTGCCGCGTGGCGTAGAAATCCTGGTGCGCCTGGAACTCGTGCACCTGCGGGCACCAGATGTTGACGAGCCCGGTGGCATTCAGTGTCAGCGTGGCTTCCAGGATCCGGAGGTCGGGTTTGACCGTCCGCATCAGCGTGATGAGCGTGCGGTAGCGCTCGATGAACGGATCTTCCGGCTCGTCGAACACGCCTTGCACCCAGGCTTGCTCCCAGCCGTTGTCCTTCATCATCGCCGCCACGCGCTGCGTCATCTGCACGAGCATCCGCTTGCTCTTGTCGGACACCGCGTCGATCTCCTTGCCGTCAGCGCTCGGGACGTAGAGCAGCATGTCCGTGTGCTCCCAATCGCGGCGCCCATACATCGGGGCGCCCTCGATGATGGTCAGCCCGGCCGCGAGGAAGGTCCGGATGTAGCGCTCGAGCCGCTCCCGCTTGAAGTCCGTGACGTTCCCCTCCGCATCGATGGTGAAGTAATCCGCCCAGTTGAACCAGAAGGCGTTTTGCCGGCCACGGGCCATGAGCCGCGCGTATTGCGCGACCATCGCCCAAAACGGCTCGCTCCACTTCTCCACCCCGTGGGCGGTGCAGATATTGTCGAGACTGTGCCAGTTGACGTAGGCCACGCTCGCCCGGTTCAGCGGCGGGACCGTGGCGCGATGCACGGCGACCACGAACTCCAGCGTCTCCACGCGTCCCGCCGCCTCGAGCCGGAGGCGGTGGACCTGCTCCCCGACCGGCGCGTCCGCCCCGACGGTGAGCTCCGCGCGCAGCGCCACCGACGGTGCCGCGGCCGCATACGGCGAATCCACCGGCTGAAGCGGGTCGTAGATGCGGAACGGCGCCCGGCGGACGACGAAGGGGTTCACCTTGCCGCTGTATTTCTCCGTGTTCCGGTCTAGGCCGGTGTTTTCCAGCACGGGAACATCAATCAGGCGCAGCCACCGCAGGCCCGGGGTCGGCCGCCCGTCCGGCCCCGTTTCGTTGAAACTCACCGTCGCCCCGGCGGGCAGGTCCGTGATCATGACGTGCACACCGACGATGGTGTTGCGCGCGGTGTGCACCACCAACCGCCGCACCGGCTCATCGAGCCGCGTGTCCGGGAAAAGCTCCGTCACCTCGTCCACAAGGCTGATTACGGGGCGGGCCGGCTCCGCCGCCCCGCCCCAGCCAACCGACAACAAGAACATGGCAACGAACAACGGGGTGAGTTTCATTCACTTGGAGATTACGGCGGAAAACGCTGGGGTGAAACTCATTTCACCGCCAAGGAGCCAGCCGCACCCAGCTTTTCGCCACCGGGTGCCAATGCCGCCCGGATTCCGGCGCAAGAGCGTGACCGCCCAGCCCCTCAGTCTCGCCCCGCTTCGCCTGTTGACAGCAGCACCCCCGTTTCTAGGTTCAGCCCCTTTCCCTCCATGATTTCCTGGATCCAACGCTACTTTCAGAAGCACTTCCGCCTCGTCTTCGCCGCCATCCTGATCGCCGTGGCCCTGCCCATGGTCTTCATTTACAGCGCCTCGGGCGGCACCGGCGACGGCCGTGGCGGCGGCAAGATCCTCCAACGCTCCTTCTTCGGCCACAACCTGGGCAGCGCCGAGGAGACCCGCCGCATCTTCTCCGACGCCACTTGGAGCATCCGCCTCAAGGCCGGTTACGACGCCCTCCAAGGCGACCAGATCCAGCAATACGCCCTGCAGCGCATCGCCGGCCTCGCCCTGGCGGACCAGCTCCGCCTCCCCGTCCCCACGGCCGACCAAGTCGCCAAGGTCATCACCACGCTCCGCGCCTTCCAAAACGAACAGGGCCAGTTCGACCAAGCCCGCTACACCCAGTTCGGCGACTCCCTCAAGACCCGCACCGATTTCACCGGCGCCGACGTCAACCGCATCCTCCGCGACGACCTCCGTCTCGAGGCGCTCGGCAAGCTCATCGGCGGCCCGGGCTACGTCCTCCCCCGCGACATCCAGGAGCAGCTCCGCCTCGCCGACTCCGTCTGGACCGTGCAGATCGCCACTCTCGACTACGCCGCCTTCAACCCCGCGCTCAACCCGACCGAGGACACGCTGAAAAAATTCCATGCGGACAACGCGTTCCGCTACGAGGTGCCCGCCCGCCCACGCCTGAGCTTGGTCGAGTTCAAGGGCGCGGACTACCTCCCTCCGGTTGCCCCGACCGAGGCCGAGCTCCGCGCCTACTACGAAGCCAACGCCGCGCGCTTCCCCGTGCCCGCCGAGGCCGGGAAGAAGGACGACAAGCCCGCGCTCACGCCGGCCGCCCCGGTGGACAATTTCCCGAAGGTTCGCGCCCAGGTCGAGGCCGCCCTCAAGTCTGCCGTCGGTGCCCGCGGCGCCTCCAAGGCCGCCAACGACCTCGCCAACGCCATCTTCGAGCGCAAGCTCGCCGCCAACTCGCCCGAGCTCACCGCCTTCCTCGCCGAGCAGCGCCACCCGGCGAAACCCGTGGCCCCCTTCGCCCCCGATCAGCCGCCCGCCGACCTGCCCTGGCTCGGCAACTACGCCGAGCAGATCGCCCGCCTCAGCGCCCAGCGCCACTTCTCCGACCCCCTGCCCACCCCCGACAGCTTCGCCATCCTCCTGTGGAACGAGAGCCTGCCGGGCTACAAGCCGCTCTTCGCCGAGGTCCGCGACCGCGTGCTGGCCGACTACAAGGAGACCGAGAAGCGCAAGCTCTTCATCGCCCGCGGCCAGGCCCTCCGCGCCCAGTTGCAGGCCGCCGGCACCAATTTCGCGACCGTCGCCGCCGCCGAGAAGCTCGACGTCAAGTCTTACGCCAACTTCACCCTCCGGCAGCCCCCGCAGGACATCCCCTACGCCGCCTACACCGTCCTCCAGAACCTCGCGGCCGGCCAGGTCGCCGAGATGGTCGCCGAACCGACGAAGGGCTACCTCGTATACGCGCAGGAGAAGAAGCTGCCCGATCTCACACCCGCCAACCCGCACTACGCCGAGATCCAGCAGCAGATGATGCTCCGCACCTCGGCCAACAACAGCAGCGCCTACCTGGCCGAGCTTGTGGAGCACGAGCTCAAGAAGAGCGAGCCCGCGACACCCTGAGCGTCGCGCCCACTCCGCCGCTCATCCCGTCCTATCGCCGCCCGCCCATTCCTCTCGTGCCACCGCCCCCGCGGTGGCATTTTCTTTCCTGAAACCGCCGCGCGCCGCGCGCCGTCACAAAAAGCTTAAACTTTTGGCCCATTTCCCGTGTTCTCCCGCTGTCTCCGCCCACCCTTTCACATGAGCATGATCCTCCGCCGCCTCACCGCCCCCCTGCTGGCCGCAGCCCTCGCCCTCACCGCCGCGCACGCCCAGGACAAGGCGCCCGCCCCTGCCGCGCCCGAGCTCACCCTCGAGCGATGCATCGCCCGCGCCCTGGCCCGCAATTTCACCAT